>JBBDNU010000183.1:0-13812 GCA_040877365.1 Planctomycetales bacterium | reverse complement strand
GCCGGGTGCCACTGGCTTGCCAGTGCTTCACGATTGGTCCCTTGCTCTTTCCTCCACCAGTTGTGCCGGATGATGGCTTCGACTCCGGTATGATGGATGGCGGATCGGGCGTTTCGATCAGGAGGAACTCGAGGCTCGGCAGCACATCGCAAGCGGGTCCAGCTCGACCACGAGCTGGAGAGACAGCCGGCGCCGACGAGCCACCACACGCCGCCGGAGTTGTTCGGTCCGATTTCGCAGCGAAACCGCTGAGACGATTCGGGATGGAAAGTGCAAGGGTTTTCAGGCCCGAACGCAGACGGCGACCGCACTCTTGATCGAAAGGCACTGGCAAGCCAGTGGCACCCGGCACCCGGCGAGCATCAGGTATCATTGCCGCCCGACCGGCAGGACTTCCAGATCGACGACCAGCGGCAGATGGTCCGAGGCGATCCGGGAGAGCCGCGTCCGCGGGACTTCGACCCGCTTCACCCGCAACTGCTCTCCCACGAACACGTGGTCGATCCGCGTCAGGGGGAAGGGGCCGAACCACGTCCGCAGCGGCGAATGCCGGTCGACCGCCCTCTGCACGTCGCGATAGCGGGAGGCGATGCGGCGATAGCCCCGCGAGCGGGGAAGCATATTGAAATCGCCGCACAGCACGACCGCTTCGCCGCACTCGTCGCGGCACAGCCAGTTCGGCCCGAGCAGCTCGTCGATCTGCAGCTCGCGTTCGGAAGCGGACAGCCCCAAGTGGGTGGTCACGATCTGCACGGAGACGCCGTCCACGTCCACCTCGACCCACAGCACGCCCCGCGGCTCCTGCCAGGCCGCCCGGCTGGGAAGGATGCCGGTCCGCACGAGCTTGACCGGCAAGCGGCTGAGGACCGCCGTCCCGAACTGCTCCTCTTCGATCCGGAACGAGGGGTGGAAGTGGAACTCCATTTCGAGGGCCCGCGTGATCTGTTCGGCCTGGTGGATGAAGCCGCTCCGCCCGCGGCCGACGTCCAGCTCCTGCAGGGCGATCACGTCGGCGGCGGCGGTCGCGAGGACGCGGGCGATCCGCGCGGGGGAGAGCCGGCCGTCGAGGCCGATGCAACTGTGGACGTTGTAGGTGGCGACGCGGAGCATCCGCTCGGCGTGCTCGGGGTAGCGTTCGTACCGCCCCAGCGCTCCCTGGTGCAGCACGGAGAGGGCCATCTTCCGCAGCGTGAGCGGGCGGAACGTGCCGCTGCCCGCCTCGGGAAGCGGCGCGTCGCCCGGCAGGAGGACGAAGCCGCTGGTCTCCTTCGGCCCGGGGCCGGCGTGCGAGCCGTGCTCGGGAAGAAACGTGAGCGACATCGCATCGTTCCGCCAGCCGCAGATGACGAACTCCCCCGCGTCGGGATGGTCGCAAAGCTGCGCGAGGTCGCGGGCGGCGTCTTCCAGATGCGGATGTCCCGGCGCGAGGACGGCGCGGGCCTCGTCGGGCATGCGGTGCTTTCCGGCGGGCGTCCACGCCCAGGCGGTCCCGTCGATTTTGGCCAGCACGAGCGGGACCCGCGCCTCGTCCACGAGCTGCCGCGCGAGCGGGTCGATGTCCGAGTCCGCGAGCGGATCCGGCCAGTAGATGTGGCCCAAGGGGCCGATGGCGATCGTCGTCGGCGACGGGCCGTCATGCGCCGGCGCGAGCATCGACTCGATCGCGCGGACGATCGCCGACGACGCGGCGTGGGTGCGGGGAGGGCGTTCGCGTCCAGGATTCGGCCCCTCCGGAGTGCGGAGTTCGGAGTGCGGAGTGCGGAGTTGGGATTGCGGAGTGCGGAGTTGGGATTGCGGAGTGCGGAGTGCGTCGTCCGGCGATTCCGCACTCCGCACTCCACACTCCGCACTCCGTCCGGCCCACGCGCGATACACCCGCTCGACGGCGGCGCCGATCTCTTCTCCATACTCCTGCGGATACGGGACCGTATGCTCCTGTCCGTGGTCGGACATGATCCAGACGTGGTAATTGCGGCGGCGCGAGGCGTGGGCCGCGTTCCAGATCCGCCGGATCGCCCGGTCGATCCCCCGCAGCGCGTAGTGGGCGAACAGCGCGTCCGGGCCGCGGCGATGGGCGTTCTCGTCGTAGCCGAGGAAGTTCGCATGAATCGCCCGCAGGCCGCGCGTCGCATCGACTTCGGCGCTGATCGCCATGAACTCCCGCAGCATCGTATTGACGATCACCCGCCGTGGAACGTAGGCCAACTCCTGCCAGACTTCGATCCCGGTGGTCGCGATCCCGCGGACGCAGTCGACAATCGCCACGGCCAGCTCGACGATCGACAATGCGGCGATCCGCACGAGGCTCATCACGTTCAGCAGGAACAGCCCCACCTGCCGCCACAAGGCGGCGTCCTCCAGGTTCCGCCAGCCGATCGTCGCGGGACAGAAGCTCGATTCGCGCGCCCCGCCGGAATAGATGTCGCAATAGGCGGCCCCCTCGGCGAGCAGCCCTTCCCCCTGGCGGGCCAGCTCCTGCTGCACGGTGGCCGCCATCTCCGGATAGAACATCTGCACGAGCTTTCCCGAGCGGTGATCGCGGAAGCCGAACGCCGGCACTGCCTGCGGGACGCCGTAAAACAGCTCCCCGAGCACCGCGGGCGTGGTCGCCGGCTGCCCGGAATACATCGTCCGCAGCGAATAGAACTCGCGCTCGAGGAGCTGCTTCAGGAACGGCAGCCGCCCGCGGGCGAGCGCCCGCTCCAGCTCGTGCCGCGACAGGCCGTCGATCTGCAGCAGGATCAGCCCCGGCTCGTCGGCCGTCCCCTCCGAGACCGGCAGGTCGAGCAGCTTGACGCTCCATTCGCGGCGGCTGAACCAGCGGCGGAACCGCCGCCACCAGCGGAAGGCCTGCCGCAACACCGGGAACCGCGCCGGGTGCTGGATGTCGAACGCCGCCCCCGCGGCGTGGACCCGGGTGGACCACAGCCGCCACTCGGCTTCGATTCGCCGCCGCGCCGCTTCCCAGGCGCTGCGTTCGGTCTCCTTCGGGCGACGGTTTTCCGCCATCAGAGTCGCGTAGACGTCCAGTGACTGCGCGGCGCAGGTTTCGATCGCGAACCGCTCGGCGGTGCGGCGCGCGTCTTCCCGCCAGCGGGCGCGTTCCCTGCCGTCCATCTCGGCGAATTGCGCGAGCGCGGCGACGAAGGCCGTCTTGCTTTCCTGCGCGAGCAGCCGGCCGTTCGTCCCGTCGCGGATCACTTCGCGGACGCCCGGCCCGTCGAGGGCGACGGCGGGCACGCCGGCCGCCATCGCCTCCACGAGCACGAGCCCCTCGGTTTCCGTTCGCGACGCGAATGCGAGCACGTCCAGCGCGGCATAGGCATCGACCAGCTCCGCCCCCGACAGCGGGCCGGTGAAATGGACGCGCTCCGCCACTCCGCGCGCGGCGAACTGTTGCTTCATCCGCGAGCGCTCCGGGCCGTCCCCCACGACGAGAAAATGGGCCGCCGAATGCGTGCGGAGAAATTCCCCGACGCACGCGCCGAGGAAGTCGAGGTTCTTCTGCGGCGCGAGCCGGCCCACGAAACCGGCCAGAAACGCCTGTGGAGGAATGCCGAACGCCCGGCGGCCCGCCTCGCGAGTTCCCTTGCCGAACCGGGCCAGATCGACCCCCGTGGGGATGACTTCGACCGGCGTGACGACGCCCCGCGTCTGGAGGATCGCCGCCACGCTCTGGCTGGGGGCGATGACGACGTCGACCAGGTTGCAGTACCCGTGGGCGAGGTCCGCCGCGAACCGCTTCAGCGCGGGAAGCCCTCCCGCTGCGTGATGCGCATGGTGCTCGTACAACGTGTGATACGTGAACACGAGGGGCACGTCGTGTTTCGCGGCGAGGCGGACCGCCGCCGCGCCGAGCTGGTACGGGTGGTGCGAGTGCACGATGTCCGGGCGGAAGTCGGCGATCTCGCGGAGATGCGCGGGAGACAAGGGGACGCTGATCGCGAAGTCGCCGCCGTCGAGACTGCGAATGGCCGGCACGCGGACCGTGTCGAGTTCGGCGTCCGGCTCCGCGCCGTGACGAGCGTCGTCGTCGTCCGGCCCCCGCGGGGCGACGACCAGCACGCGGTGGCCGCGCCGCCGGTATTCCGCGGCGAACCGCTCGGCGCTCCGCGCCACGCCCCCCACCAGCGGGGGATACGCATTAGTGACCATCACGATGTTCATGCGTGGTCGCGGCCGGGTTCGTGGCTGCACGGGGACGAGTCGATCATCGCACGCCTCATTCGATCGCACAAGACGGCGTTTCGCCGAGCCTGGATCGGGACGCTCCCGGCCGGTCGTAGCGTTGGTGACGATCGATCGGGACACAACGGGAGTGGTCGCGGCAGCGGCCGTTGGACAGTTGCCGAAACGCGACCTAGGTTTACGCGGGAGTCGCTGCGCTTGGGGCGCGCGAGGGGCCTTCGCCGCGCGGACTGGCTGCAACAGGAACCGGGGAACGATGCATCGCGAGCGTTCGATCTGGCTGTGGCTGTGCGTCCCGCCGCTCGTGGCGAGCGTGCCGGGGGCGCTCGTCGCGTGGTGGTCGGCCGGGGGGGTCGCGGCCGCGATCTGCGTCGTCGTGTCGTGTCTCGGCGGGGGGGCGCTGGCCGCGTGGGAAGCGCGGCGGCACGCGCGCATTTGCGAGGCGCGTCTCCAGCGGCCGGAACTCCGGATCAACGGCACGCAGGGGACGGGGCTGTACGCCGGGCTGCTGGAGGAGGCGTTCGGGATCTTCGAGCGGCTGGAGGCCGAGAACCGCCGGGCCCGCGAGGAGCGCACCACGCTCGAAGCCCGCGGGCAGGTCCGGCAACGCGAGGCGCAGCGGCTCGAAGCGGCGCTGGGCTGCGTCGAACAGCCGGTGCTCATCGTCGATCCCCGCGGACAGGTCTGCTACCGCAACGCCGCGGCAGCGCCGCTCGTCACCGGCGCGCCGGACGGCGGCGCCGTCGAACTCGTCCCGGCGCTGGTCGAACTGCTGCACGAAACGTTGACGCGGAACGTCGCCACGAACCGCCGCGCCGCCGAGTTCGAGCACGAACCCGCCGGCGGCCCGCGGGCCTGGGAGGCGACCGCGGTCACCATTCAGGATCCGCAGGACCGGCGCGTGCTCGGGGCCGTGGCGGTGCTGCGCGACATCGCCGAGCAGAAGCAGGCGAACACGCGGCACGCGGAATTCGTGTCGAGCGTGTGCCACGAACTGAAGACGCCGATGGCCGGCATCCGGGCCTATGCCGAAATGCTCCGGGACGGCGACTTCAACGAGCCGGCCGAGCAGCAGGAAGTATACGGGTTCATCGAGCAGCAGGTGGACCGGCTGACGCGGCTGGTCGACAACATGCTGAACCTGGCGCGGATCGAGAGCGGCGTGATCGAGGTGAAGCGCGAGGATTGCGAGTTGAACGACATTCTGCGGAAAGCCCTCGACACGATCGCCCCCACCGCGTCGGAGAAGTCGATCCGCCTGGTCCCCGAGCTCAGCGAGCTGTACCTGCCGGTCCATCCGGACCGCGACCTGCTCGGACAGGCGATCATCAATTTGCTCTCGAACGCCGTGAAGTACACGCCGGCGGGAGGCGAAGTGCGGCTGCGGAGCCGCATGGACGAAGGCCGCGCCGTGATCGAGGTCCGCGACACCGGCATGGGAATTCCGGCGGAGTCGCTGCCGCGGATATTCGACCGCTTCTACCGCGTGCCCCGCAACAATCAGGCGGCGGCGGGAACCGGGCTCGGACTGGCGCTCGTGCACTACATCGTCACGGAACTGCACGGCGGCGCGATCGCCGTCGATTCGGCGCTCGACGAGGGCACCTGCTTCACGTTGACTCTGCCCCTCGGGCACCGCAACGGCCAGCGCCGGAAACCGGCGGCGCGGCTGTGCGCGGTCTAAAGAGGTTTCGATTCACAAGGAAAGACGCGACATGCCGCACCGCATCCTGGTCGTTGATGACGAAATCCATATCGCGCGCGCCGTGCAGATGAAGCTCGCGCGGGCGGGGTTCGAAATCGAAACCGCCCCCGACGGGCTGGCCGCGTGGGAATCGTTCCAGCGCCGGCCTCCCGACCTGGTCATCACCGATTGCCAGATGCCCCGCATGGGGGGCATCGAACTGTGCCGCCGCATCCGCGAGAACCCGGGGACGGAACAGCTCCCGATCATTTTGTTGACCGCGAAGGGCTACGAGCTGGAGGAGGAGTCGGTGATGCTCGACCTGTGGCTGTCGGCCCTGATCGGCAAGCCGTTCAGCCCCCGCGAGCTGCTCGAGACGGTGGAGGGGATCCTGGGCGAAGCGCGGTCGGAGGCTGGAAGGCAGTAGGCAGTCGGCAGTCGTCACGCCGCTTCCATCGGCTGACGGCTGACGGCTGACCGCTGACAACGGACAACGGACGAACGACAACGGACTGCCATTCATGCGCGACGGCGTTTCGCAAATTCCCGCCTGGACCTGGATCGCCCTCGCCGCGGCGCTGGCGCCGCTGGCGGCGTGGCTCGGCGCGCAGGCGGCGTGGACGCCGGGCGCGGCATCGCTCGCCGTGCTCCTCCTGCCGATTTCGGCCGCTGCGCTCGCCGGGCAGCGGAACCTGGCGCTGGGCGCGGCGGGGATCTTCTCGCTGGGTTGCCTGCTGGAAGTACTGTTGACCGGCCGCGCAACGATCGACTCGCCGGCGACGTGGGCGTATCCGGCGCTGGCCGCATGCGCCGCGGTCGCGGCGGCGACGACGGTCTCGAGCGCGGCGGGCGCCCTCCGCGAGAAACTTGCGCGACTGGAGGAGCAGAACACCCACTACGTCCGCGAGATGTACCGCCGGGAGCGCGCGGCCGGGCCGGACGATTCTTCCGGCGAGGGAGGGTCATCGCAGCCGCACGAGGGCCGGGTGCGCATCGCCGATGAGCTCGAAAAGGTCGACCAGGCGATGCTCCTGCTCACGCTGCAGGACGTCGGCCGCCGCATCTCTCTGAATCTCGACAACGACGCGCTCGTCCCCACGATCGTCAACACGGCCCGCGCTTCGCTGAAATGCGGCCGGTGCGGACTGTGGTTCTGGAACGCCGCCGAAGGCGCGCTGCGGGCGGGGCACGGCGTCCGCGCGACCGACGTTCCCCGCTACCTCCCCCGCGCGGACGCGGGCATGGCCCGCTGGGTGATCGAGCACCGACAAATCCTCACCCGCCGCGCCGTCGAGGAGGACTACGCCCTCCGCGCGCTGCTCGAGGAGGATCCCGGCCTGCCGGATGCCGTCGCCCCGCTGCTCGTCGGCGGCGAGCTGATCGGGCTGCTCGTCGTGGACGAGATCGAGGCCGAGTCCCCGAACTTCCTGCGGCTGCTCTACATCCTGGCGAACATCTACGCGCTGGGCATCAAGAACCGCCAGCTCTTCCGCCGCATCGAAGACATGGCCCGCCGCGACGGCCTCACGGGACTGTTCAATCACGTCGCCTTCCAGCAGCGGCTCGACGAGTTGGTCGGCGAGGCGGAGCGGACCGGCGGGCCGCTGGCGGTCATCATGAGCGACATCGACCGCTTCAAACGATTCAACGACGAGCACGGCCACCAGGCGGGGGACCACGTCCTGGCCGAGGCGGCCCGTTTGTGGCGGGCCGTCGTCCCGGAATGGGCGTTCGTCGCCCGCTACGGCGGCGAAGAATTCATCTGCGCCCTGCCGAACGCCGGACAGGCCGAGGGCGCCGAAACCGCCGAGCGGCTCCGCGAAGCGCTCGAGGCCCATCCGTTCGAATTCGACGGCCGCACGCTCCGCGTGACGGCCAGCTTCGGCGTCGCGGAGTTCGGCGCAGAGGCGAACACGCCGTCCGAGCTGGTCCGCCGCGCCGACGCCGCGCTGTATCGCGCCAAGGAGAACGGCCGCAACCGTGTCGTCCTGGATCAAGAACCCGCGGAGGTCGCCTGATGCAGGTCACGATGGAGACCTTCGGCAAGGTGCTGGTCGCCCACACGCCGGACGACCTGAACGCGGACACCGCGCCCGGGTTCCTCGACGCGCTGGCCCGGCCGATCGACGAAGGGCAGACCCGCATCGTCCTGCAGATGGACCGCAGCGAGACGTACGACAGCGCCGGCCTGGCCGCCCTGCTCGACTTGCAGGACCAGCTCCGCGAGCAGGGGGGCCAGCTCAAGATCAGCGGCCTGGGGGAACCCGGCCGCAAGATTTTCGAAATCACCCGCCTCGACCGCCGGTTCGACCTGTTCGATTCGGTGATCGACGCGGTGGACAGCTTTCGATGAGTGACGAGTTACGAGTTGCGAGTTACGGGTTACGAGTTACGAGTGACAGGACTTCCAAAAGCGCGGCTCCGTCATTCCCGCGAAGGCGGGAATCCAGCCCGTCGTTTGCCGCCGCCGCTGGATGCCCGCCTTCGCGGGCATGACGCGCCGTCGCGACCTTGGAAGTACTGAGTGAGGACAAGCAGTCGAATACGCATCACCTGCAACTCCCAACCCACGATTCCCGCTCACGATTCGTACTCTTTCACTCGCAACTCGTCACTCGCAACTCGTCACTCGCAACTCGTCACTTCCTCCATGCCCAAGTCCCTCCTCGAACCCCGCCTGCGTCTCGGCGACCTGTTGGTGCACCGGGGCTACCTCGCGCCCGAGCAGCTCGAGGCCGCCCTCTCCGAGCAGTCGGACGGGTCCGGGGCGAAGTTGTTGGGCGAAGTGCTCGTCGACCGCGGCTTCTGCACCGAGGAGCAGATCCTCGAGTGCCTCGCGTTCGAGTTCGGCGTGCCGTTCGTGCGGCTCGACAACCGGCTGTTCGACCCGGCGACCTTCGAGCTGATCCCGCGGGAGTTCATCGAAAAGTACACGGTCCTGCCGCTGTTCAAGATCCGCAACGTGCTCACGGTGGCGGTGAGCGAGCCGGCGAACGTGTTCCTGATCGATCAGCTCCGCGACGTCGCCCGCTGCGAGGTGCAGATCGCGATCGCCACCGCCCGCGACATCCGCCGCATGGTGCAGACCTATCTGCCCAACACGCGGGTGTTCGTGATCGACGACATCATCGACGACGCGAAGGGGGGCGCGGTCGAGCTGATCGAAGACACGATCGACGACATCGGCGCCGAGTTCGAATCGGGCGACCAAAGCCCGATCATCCGCCTCGTGAACTACGTCATCTATCACGCGGTCCGCGAGGGGGCCAGCGACATTCACATCGAGCCGACCGAACGGCACCTCCGCGTCCGCTACCGCGTCGACGGGGCGCTGCACCAGGCGCTCGAGCCGCCGATTCACCTCGGGCCGGCCGTCTCCTCGCGGATCAAGATCATGGCCAGCCTCGACATCAGCGAGCGCCGCCTGCCGCAGGACGGCCGGATCCACGTCCTGATGGAGGGCCGACCCGTCGATCTCCGCGTAAGCATCCTCCCGATGCCCTTCGGCGAGAAGATCGTGATCCGCGTGCTCGACAACCAGGCGCTCGACGTGTCGCTCGAAAAGCTCGGCTTCAGCGCGCACGTGCTCGAGCCGTTCACACAGGAAATCTCCCGGCCGAACGGGATCGTGCTCGTCACCGGTCCGACCGGCAGCGGCAAGAGCACCACGCTGTACGCCGCCCTCAACTCGGTCGCCACGATCGACCGCAACGTGTGCACCGTCGAAGACCCGATCGAGTTTCAGCTTCCGCTCGTCAATCAGTTCCAGGTCCACGAGAAGATCGGCCTGTCGTTCGCGGCGATCCTCCGCAGCCTGCTGCGGCAGGACCCCGACGTGCTGATGGTCGGCGAAATCCGCGACGAGGAGACCGCCCGCATCGCCGTCCAGGCCGCCCTCACCGGACACCTCGTCTTCAGCACGCTGCACACGAACGACGCCTGCGGCACCGTCAGCCGCCTGCTCGACATGGCGATCGAAGGCTATCTGCTGGCGGCGGCGCTGAACATGGTCCTCGCGCAGCGGCTCTGCCGACGCGTCTGCCCCCGCTGCCGCACGACCTACGAGCCGACCCGGGCGATGCGGCTCGCCGTCGAGCAAATGGGGGTCGAAATCGACGAATACACGCGCGGCACGGGCTGCAAGCGGTGCCGCAACACCGGATACTCGGGCCGGATCGCGATCCACGAACTGCTTCTGATCGACGACGAGCTCCGCGAGCTGATCGTGACGCAGCCGGGGCTGAAGACGATCCGCGACGCGGCCCGCCGCCACGGCATGTTCCCCCTGCGTTACGACGGACTGCGAAAAGTGAAGGAAGGCATCACCACGATCGAGGAAGTGCTGCGCGTCAGCGACGAGGGCTGGGCGCCGGTGAAGGGTCGAGAGTCGAAGGTTGAGGGTTGAGAGTCGAGAGTCGAGAGGATGGCGGCGGCAAGCGCAGGACGTAGCGCGTTTCCGTACTCAGTACCCAGTACCCAGTACTCCAGCGCGCAGGTTCGACCTACGAATCATCAACAACCGACAACGCTGAAAGCTGAAAGCTGATAGCTGATAGCTGATAGCTGACGGCTGACGGCTGACGGCTGACGGCATATCCGACAACGGACGAATCATGGAAATCAACGATCTCCTCCACGCGGCCGTCGACAGCGGCGCTTCCGACGTTCTGCTCGCGGCCGGCGCTCCGCCGATGTTCCGCATCGCGGGAGAGCTCCAGCCGGCGAACCTCGAGCCGCTCACGCCCCCCGCGCTCGAGGCGCTCTGCCGGCAGGTGCTCTCCGACGAGCAGCGGGAGCGCCTCGACTCGCACCGCGACGTGGACTTCTCGGTCCCGGTCCCGCGGCTCGGTCGCTTCCGCTTCAACGTCCACTGGCAGCGGAACAGCTACGCGGCCGCCATCCGCTTCATCACCGACGGCGTCCCCACGCTGGACGAGCTCGGCCTGCCGCCGGTCCTCGAACAGTTCACGCGCTACCGGCACGGGCTGGTGCTCGTCACCGGGCAGACCGGGAGCGGCAAGACGACCACGCTGGCCGCGATGATCGACCGCATCAACCGCCGCGACGCGAAGCACATCATCACGCTCGAAGACCCGATCGAGTACCAGTTCGCCCACGCCCGCTCGCTGGTCGAGCAGCGCGAAGTCGGCAAGGACTGCCCGAGCTTCGCCTCGGGACTGAGGCACGTGCTGCGGCAGGACCCCGACGTGATCCTCGTCGGCGAGCTGCGCGACCTGGAGACGATCCGCACGGCGCTCCAGGCGGCCGAGACCGGGCACCTCGTGCTCGCCACCCTGCACTCGTCGAGCGCGGGGGGGACGATCGACCGCATCATCGAAGTTTTCCCCGCCGAGGAACAGGGGCAGATCCGCGCCCACCTCGCGGAATGCCTGCGGGCGATCGTCACGCAGCGGCTGCTCCCCGCGGCTGAGGGACGCGGCCGCGTCGCCGCCCTCGAAATCCTCGTGACCACGCGGGCGATCCAGACGAGCATCCGCGAGGCGTCGCCGCACCTGATTCCGGGCTTGATCTCCACCGGCCGCCGCTTCGGCATGCAGACGATGGAGCAGGCGCTCAAGGAGCTGTTCCTCAACGGCCGCATCGACGCCGACGCCGCGGAAGAGCACCTCGCGGAGATGGGAGCGGCGGGGGGCGTGTGAGGGGAAGAGGACGAATGGCGAATGGCGAATGTCGAAGTCCGAACGACGAATGAATGTCTTGCTCAACTCTGCAAATCCTCAACCCTCACCTCAACCCTCGGCTGACCGCTGAAAGCTGAAAGCTGAAAGCTCCCCCCATGCAATTCGCCTACCAGGCCCGCGACAGCGGCGGCCGCATCCGCGACGGGGCGATCGCCGCCGCCGACACCGACGAAGCGGCCCGGCTGCTCCGCCGCGACGGACTGTACCTCCTCTCGCTGAAGGAGCAGGCCGAGGACGCGGCGGGGGGCGAGCTCGCGCTGTTCCGCCGCCGCGTCTCCCGCTCCGACATCATCTATTTCACGAATCAGCTCGCGGTGATGGTCGACGCCGGCGTGCCGCTGGCCGAGGCGCTCGCCGGTCTGGCGCGGCAGCACGAAAACCCGCGGCTCAAGCAGGTGCTGTCCGACGTGCAGACAGCAGTCGAGTCGGGAGACGACTTGTCGACCTCGCTCGCCCGCTTTCCCGGCCAGTTCGACAGCACCTACGTGAACCTCGTGAAGGCGAGCGAAGTCAGCGGCACGCTCGCCCCGATGCTCGAGCGGATCGCCACGCAGGCGCGGGCCGATCTCGAAACGCGGTCGAAGGTCACAGGCGCGCTGATGTATCCCGGCGTGATGCTCGTGATGTGCGTCGGCGTGAGCACGTTCCTGCTCGCCTACGTGTTCCCCAAGCTCACGCCGATGTTCGAAGCGCGCTCGCTCGAGCTCCCCGGTCCGACCGAATTCATGATGCGGCTCTCCAACGCGATCGTGTTCGGCTGGTACTGGTTCATCCTCGGCGGGATCGCGCTCGTGGCGGGCTTCGTCTGGGGCCGCAAGCAGCCGTGGGGCCGCATGGCCCTGGACTGGTTCTGGATCCACGTCCCGATCCTCGGGCCGTTGTTGCGAAAGGTGGCCATCAGCCGCAGCATCCGCACGCTGGCCACGACGATCAACGCGGGGGTGCCGGTGCTCGAAGCGATCCGCCTGGGCTCCGCGGTTTCCGGAAATATCTTCTACGAACGTTCGTGGGAGCAGGTGGCCGACCGCGTGACGGCGGGCAAGCAGATCCACGAGGCCCTCGACGGAAATTCACTCTTTCCCCCCACGCTGTTGCAGATGATCTCCTCCGGCGAGACGACCGGCAAGCTGGGGGCGGTGCTCGACAAGGTGAGCGACTACTTCGACAGCGAAGTCGGCAACGCCGTGAAGACCACCACCAGCCTGCTCGAGCCGATCATGGTGTTCGCGATGGGGGGCGTGATCGGCACGATCGCCCTCGCGATGCTGCTGCCGATCTTCAAGTTGAGCACGGGACACTGACACCCCGGCGGTTTCAGTTGCCTTCCGCGATGTCCTTCAGGGGCGTCAGCCTCAGCCGTCCGAAGGGATTGTGCATCGGACTGCCGACGCCCCAGCCGTCGCCCGAGGTCGCCGCGGCCTGGAAACGCGGGCCGCGTTCGTCGCACAACACGTGGCCGTCCCCGACCGGCTTCTCTCCGCGGCACACGTAGCGGATGACCTCGACGATCGTATCTTGGTCGAGATCCGAGCGCGGCATGAGGATTTCGGGAAACCCCAGCACGTGCATCCCCACCGTCCGCACTTCGCGCTCGCCGGCCACGATGGAGACGAACGCGAAGCTCACCGCGTCCGAGCTTCCGTCGTCGGCCATTTCGACCCAATCGCCGCCGCCATGCGCCAGCCCGCAGTTGTCGATGAACACGCCCGCCCCGCCCGCCCGCACGATCGCCGCCCCGGCCTGCAGCATCGCCACGGCGGAACCCATCGAGCCGCCGGGACCGCTCAATCCGATATTCACCGTGTACCGCCCCACGGTCGCCAGCTCGTCCTCCGTCGCCGGCCGCCGACACGCCGACTCGAAGATCCCGGCGAACTCGTCATCCGGCGGCATGGGGAAGAACTCGATCTCGGTTCCGTCCGGCAGATTCAACGTCTCGGGCGTCAGCCGAAATCCCTCCGGCAGGCGTTCGAGAAGCTCCCCGGGATGCGCCCAGGCGCCGGGAATGCGCAGCGTCGTCCGTACCGAAGCGTCCGCGGAGTTCATGGATGGTTCCTCGATCGGTCGATGCGAACTGCGTGACGGCGCAGCACGATTCCAAAACGGAAAACCCCGAAGGTCATCACAACATAGCCGAAGGTCCCGACGCGGAAAACCCCGCAGGGGTTTCACAGCATAGAACACACGGCAATCGCATACTAACTCTTGGAGCCGAAAAGGACTTGCGCGAGGTAGTCT
>JBBDNU010000182.1:0-13856 GCA_040877365.1 Planctomycetales bacterium | reverse complement strand
TAACCTCGGCACGGTCGAACTGGAGCCGCTCGACAACCCCGGCGACCGCAACGAAGCCCGCCGCCTGATCGAAAAGCACTGGCGGCACACGCGATCCACCGTCGCCCGCGCCATCCTCGACGACTGGCAGCAGGCTGCGAAACAATTCGTCAAGGTGATCCCCACCGATTACAAGCGGGCCTTGCAGGAACTGGCGAACGAAGCCGCCCGCAAGATGCACAAGACGACGCCGCAGGAGATAGTCCACTCGCCGGTGCGGCACGCTTGACGATTGCGGATCATCTCCCATTCAGTCGCGACCGCCAGAGCGCGTGTTCTTGGCCCGCGCGCTGCGGAGGATGGTAGAATCATGGGACCGAAACCGCACCGATCGGGGACGCGCGGCAACTGCAAACGAGGTAGGTTCGATGACCAAGGTGATCGTGGAGCAGAACCACGCGGAACTCAACGGGGAATACTGGGGCAAGTTCCTCGCAATATTGCCGGACGATCTCGCGCCTTCACCAGTCGATCAAGGCAGGAACGTCAAGTTTCGTCGATTGCTCGGCCGGTCGTCTCGTTGGTTCGAGACGATCGCAAACAAGGACGGAGAACGCGGAATTGCCGTCTCACTCGTCCTAGGGGATGATAATCGCGAAATCCGTTTCAATATCCTGCAGATGGAACGTCATGCAATCGAGGGGGAGATTGGTGGAACACTTCAATGGGGAGATGACAAGAACAAAAGCCGGACGATCAAGCTGATAATGCGAGACTTTGGCGGCATCGAAAACAAAGGGAGATGGCACGAACAACACAGATGGCTCACTCAAAAGCTGGAGCTGTTCCGCGACGCCTTCGCTTGGCGATTGGAAGAGCTGGATGCCGGTGAGGACATTGCCGGCCGACTGACTCGCAAGTCATCGGATGGAGCCGGCTGGCGCATTCCGCGACAGGCCGACCCTCTGCGTCGGCTACAGGTCGAAGACGCCGCGGTCGAGGCGGTGAGGAAGCATTTCGCCGAGAGGAAGTATCGCGTCAAGGACGTCTCGCGAGAAAATCTCGGCTGGGACCTGGAAGCGATTCGCGGCAAGGATACGCTGTTCATCGAAGTCAAAGGCCTGTCCGGCCGCGATCTCTGCGTCGAGTTGACGCCGAACGAATACGCGAAAATGAAATCGACCGAGCACTGCAATTCCTGGCGGCTGTGCGTCGTCACGAATGCCTTGACCGATCCGCAACTGGCAATTTTCGGCTGGTCGAAAGGCGATCGGCAATGGGAAGATGAAAGGGGACGCGTACTCGTGATCGAAGAACGCATCGCTGCCCGTTGTCGCGCTCAGCAGCCGGCGATCGCTGGAAATGCTTCACTCCGATGAACGATCGAAGCCGTGAGACCGGGATGCGCGCGTTCCGGTGGGCACGACGGCATCGAACGGTTAGACTGCGAAGAACGCCGGCTTCCGCTCCATCGCCCCGGAACGCGGAGCGTCCCTCGTCCCCGATCGGCGGCGACGGCGGGACGGCCGTCGCCGGGCGGCATCCGCCGGCAAGTTGCGGCGTTTCCGTCAGATCACCTGCTGGCTCCCGCGGGGGAACAGGGCCATGACCGTATCCAATGAGGACTTCCAGCTCGAGTGGCACGGCAACACCGTCGTGATCATCCCGGCCGCCAACGTCGAGTCGATGCGGTGGGACCTCATCGAGCAGTCGGCCGACGTGGTGATGGCGCCGCTCAAGGAGACCGAAGTCCCGATGGTGATCTTCGACCTGAGCGACGTGAACTATTTCGGCTCGGTGTTCCTCGCGCTGTTGCTGCGGTGCCACAAGTACGTGAAGAGCCGCGGCGGCGAGCTGGTGCTGTGCGGGGCGAGCAAGATGGCCCGCGAGCTGATGCGGATCACCGCCCTCGACACGCTGTGGGCGATCTACGACACTCGCGACGAGGCGCTGGATGCCGTGGGATCCTGAGCGATGTGAACGTCGAAGCGCGACCTGGCGGAAGTCCGACCAATCACCAATGACCAATGACCAAAGGAGGCAGCGGGCGTTGGTCATTGTGGCTTGGTCGTTGGCGCTTCACTCGCGGACTGCTTTCGATTCATCGAAGCTTACCGCTTGATCCCGCCGGGCGCTGCCGGCGGGCTTGAGTACCTCCTACCCACTGTCCACTACCCACTGTCCACTACCCACTGTCCACTGTTCTTCCATGTCCCGCAAGCGCCGCAAATCGCAGCCGAACGTCTCCGAATCGGAGGTCATGCCGACCGAGCACGCCCCCGTCCTCGATCCCGAGGACGAGCTGATCGCCGAGCTCAAGGCCACGGCCGACAAGCTCGCCCGCGACGGGGCCACCCGCGGCGACCTGAAAATCCTCAGCCGCGCCCTCCGCGAGCTCCGCTACGCCTTCAAGGTCTTCACCCCCTATCGCCGGCGGCGGAAGGTGACGGTGTTCGGCTCGGCCCGCACGCAGCCCGAGCATGCGGCCTACGTGCAGGCGCTGGAGTTCGGCCGCCGGCTCGCCGAGGAAGGCTGGATGGTCCTGACCGGCGCGGGGGGCGGGATCATGGAGGCGGCCCACGTCGGCGCCGGCCGCGAGATGTCGATGGGGGTCAACATCATGCTCCCCTTCGAGCAGGAGGCCAACTACGTCATCAACCGCGACGAGAAGCTCGTGCACCTCAAGTACTTCTTCACCCGGAAGCTCCTGTTCGTGAAGGAGGTGCATGCCATCGCGCTGTTCCCCGGCGGGTTCGGCACGCAGGACGAAGGCTTCGAAACGCTGACCCTCGTGCAGACCGGCAAGCGCGACCTGATGCCCATCGTCTGCCTCGACGAGCCGGGCGGGACCTATTGGACGCAGTGGCGGAAGTTCGTCGAGGACGAGCTGCTCGCCCACGGGCTCATCTCGCCCGAAGACCTGTCGCTGTGCAAGATCACCGACGACGTCGAAGAGGCCATCGACGAGATCATCGACTTCTACTCGGTCTACAACAGCATGCGCTACGTCCGCGGCCGGCTCGTGCTTCGCCTGCACGCCGAGCCGGACGAGGCCTTCGTCGAGCGCCTGAACGACGAGTTCGGCGACATCGTGGAGACGGGGAAGATCGAAAAGGCCGGTCCGCACCCGCATGAAGCGGACGACGCGCACCTCGCCCACCTGCACCGCCTCGCCCTGTACTTCGACCGCCGGAACATCGGCCGGCTGCGGCAAATGGTCGACCTCATCAACGCCGAACTCGAGCCGGAGGAGGCGGAAACAGCCCCCTCGCCGCAGGCGGACTCGCCGGGATCCTCCCCAGTGTGACCGCCTTCAACCTTCAACCCTCAACCTTCAACCCTCAACCTTCAACTCTCGACTCTCAACTCATGCCTCCCGCACTCGATCGCTACGCCAAGCAGATCCTCTTCGCCTCCCTCGGCGAACAAGGCCAGGCGAAGCTCCGCGAGGCGAAGGTCCTCCTCTGCGGCTGCGGGGCGCTGGGCAGCGTGCTCGCCGACACGCTCACCCGCGCCGGCGTCGGCGAACTCCGCATCGTCGATCGCGACTTCGTCGAGCTGAGCAACCTGCAGCGGCAGGTGCTGTACGACGAGGCCGACGTCGAGTCTCGGCTTCCCAAGGCGATCGCCGCCGCCGAGAAGCTCCGCCGCATCAACCGCAACGTCGCGATCGAGCCGATCGTGGCCGACATCGACCACGAGAACATCCTCGGCTTCGCCGCCGGCCGAGACCTGATCCTCGACGGAAGCGACAACTTCGAGGTGCGGTTCCTCATCAACGACGCCGCGCTCGAGACCGGGATCCCCTGGATCTACGCCGGGGTGATCGGCAGCCACGGCCAGACGATGGCCGTCTTCCCCGGCCGCACCGCCTGCCTCCGTTGCCTGATCGAAGATGTCCCGCCTCCCGGCACGACGGAGACGTGCGACACGGCGGGCGTCCTCGGCCCGGCGGTCAACGTGATCGCCTCGCTCGAGGCGGTCGACGCGATCAAGATCCTTTCCGGCCAGCCGCAGCTCGTCGAACCGGTGCTGACGATCGTCGACGTGTGGGACGGGACCTTCCGTCGGCTGAACGTCGGCGACCTCCGCGACCGCGGCGACTGCCCCGCCTGCAAGGGAGGGGGGCGCGAATGGCTGTCGGGCGCGCGCGGCTCGCAATCCACCGTCCTCTGCGGCCGCAACGCGGTGCAGGTCGCGCCCCAGCACAAAGGACGAATTTCGCTCGACGAGCTCGCCGGGCGGCTGCGCGGACAGGGACGGGTGGAGACGAACCCCTTCCTGCTGCGGTTTTCGCTCGTCGAGCCGGCATTCGAGATCACCGTGTTCGGCGACGGCCGGGCGATCGTGCAGGGGACGGAAGACGTCGCCGCCGCCCGCGCGATCTACGCGCGCTACATCGGCGCCTGACGCATGCTTTTCATTCGGTCCGCGACTGCCGTATAGTCTTCCCCGCCCGCCTCCGACCGTCCCTCCATGCCGCTCCTCGAAGCCCAGCGCCTGCGGAAGACGTTCGACCGGCTGGTCGCCGTCGATGACGTGAGCTTCGCCGTCGAGCCGGGGGAGATTTTCGGGCTGCTCGGCCCGAACGGTGCGGGCAAATCGACCACGATGATGATGCTCGCCGGGCTGCTCAAGCCCGATTCCGGCGGAGTGCTCCTCGACGGAAAGCCGTTCGATCCCCGCAACCGCGAGCTGCGGAAGACGCTCGGCGTCGTCCCCCAGGACCTGGCGATCTACCCGGAACTCACCGCCCGCGAGAACCTGGCGTTCCTCGGAAAGCTCTACGGCGTGCGGGGAGCGCTGCTGCGCGAGCGCATCGCCGACATCCTCGAACGCATCGGCCTCGCCGGCCGCGCCGACGACCTCGTGGGACATTTCTCCGGTGGAATGAAGCGGCGGCTGAACTTCGGCGCGGCGCTCTTGCACGAGCCGCGCGTGCTGATTCTCGACGAGCCGACGGTCGGCGTCGATCCGCAATCGCGGGCGCATCTGCTGGACTGCGTCCGCCAGGCGGGCCGCAAAGGGATGGCCTGCCTGTACGCCAGCCATTACATGGAAGAAGTGCAGGCGCTGTGCCACCGGGTGGCGATCATCGACCACGGGAAGATGCTCGCCTGCGACACGCTCCGCGCCCTGTTGGGGCGGCTGACGACCGACCTCTGCCTCCGCATCCCCGCCGCGACCGACGAGCTCCGCCGCCGGCTGAACGGGGCGGCCGAGATCGAATCGTCCCCCGAGGAGGGGACGCTGCTCGTCGTCTCCCGCGATCAGCAGCAGGACGAAAAGACCCTCAACGACACCCTCGGCCGCGTGCTCGGCATCCTCCGCGAGACGAACGTCCCGCTGGAAGCGGTCGAGACCCGCGAGCCGGATCTCGAGCGGCTGTTCCTGCAATTCACCGGACACCGGCTGAGGGATTGAGAAGATGGAGGATGGAGGATGGAGGATGGCAGTTCTCCGAAGAACAGTGGTTCGCGTTTCAGCGTTCGACGAACAGGCGGCGTAACTCATTACCCCGACGGGGTTGAACAACAAAGCCCAGGGTCGCGAGCGGAGCGAGCGCACCCTGGGTACGCGGCCCCAATCCATTCTCCAACCCTGAAAGGGTTGCACACGCGCTCAATGCTTTGACAGCACGCGAAAACGCTCGTCTGCGAAAATCCATCCTCCATCCTCAATGACGCCCCCCGCCATGCCTGCCTGGGACATCGCGCTGAAAGACCTGCGGCTGCAATTCCGCGACCGCCGCGCGCTGACCGTCCTGCTCGCGCTGCCGATCGTGTTCATCGCGATCATCGGCCTCACGACCGGGCAGCTCCTGCAGAGCGGCGAAAAGTCGCGAAAGTACAAGATCGCGGTCGTCGATGCGGACCAAAGCCTGCTCTCGGGCAAGGTGATCGACCTGTTGCGGCACAAGAAGGGGCTGTCGGTCGAGCGGCGCGCGCCGGCCGACGCGGAGCGGCTGCTGGCCGATGAAAGCGCCGACGCGGTGCTCTACATCGGCGACACGTTCCAAGCCCGCGTCGCGCGACTCGTCCCGCACGATCTGTTCGACACGGAGCGCGGCGAATTGTTCTCCGGCCCGAAGGGGGACACGGCCGCCTCGCTCGCAAAGCTCGATCTGTCGCTCCAGTCGCGGGCTTCGTTCGAGAGCACCGTGGCGAACATGGAAAACCAGTTGTTCGCCGCCGCGGTGCAGGTCATCACCCCGTATGTCTTGTGCCGGAACCGTTGGGCCGAGCGGATCATGGGCCGGCAGCGGTGCGCGGAATATCGGCTCCCCGAACCGGGCGAGGAATTGTCGCCCGAGCCGGATCCGATGTTCGACGGCGCCGCAGAGACCGCCGAGGCGGCGCCGCCGTTCGATGAAGACCCGGCGACCGCCGCCGAGGCCCGACCGCCGAGCGGCGGCCAGGCGGACTCCTCCGCTCCCGTCGCCGAGACGACGTCCAAGGCCGCCGCCAATCCGTATCAGTTCCTCGTCCCCGGCTTCACGGTGATGTTCGTGTTCTTCCTGGTGAACCTCATGTCGCGGTCGTTCATCCACGAGCGCGATCTGGGGACGCTCCGCCGGCTCCGGCTCGCCCCCGTCCGCCCCGCGGCGCTCCTATTGGGGAAAACGGTCCCGTTCTTCATCATCTCGCTGATCCAGACGGTGCTCTTGTTTCTGTTCGGGCGGTTCCTGTTCGACATGTCGTGGGGAACAGACCCCTGGCAGCTCGTCCCGGTGATCGTCGCCACGTCGCTCGCCGCGACGGGGCTGGGACTCTTGATCGCGACGCTGGTGCGGAGCGACGCGCAGGTCTCGGCGTATGCGAACCTGGTGGTGATCGGGCTGGCGGGGATCAGCGGCTGCTTCATGCCCCGGCAATGGCTCCCCGAGCTGATGCGGGACGCGAGCCTCGCCACGCCGCACGCCTGGGCGCTGATCGCGTACAATCAGCTCCTCACGCAGGATGCTCCCAACCTGCGGCTGGTCTACGAATCGTGCGGCTGGCTGCTGGCCTTCACGGCGCTGTTCTTCGCGATCGGCGCCTGGCGGTTCGCACGGGTGGATTGACCTCATCGGCGTCGGCGCGGGGCGGGAGCGAGTTTGCCGCCGTTCTTGCTGTTCCCGGCGTCGCGCGCCTGCTCGAGTTCGTCCAGCATGTCTTGGGCGTCGAATGGAACCCCTTGGGCATCGCAGAACCGTCGGGACTCGCGCAACGTGTCGATCGCGCGCTCGAGGTCGCCGGCGCGGTCGTAGAGGGACGCCAGCAGATCGAGACGATCGCTGACATCGCTGAAGTCGTACCTCTCCACCACGGCCTCCCACGCGGAGGTGCCGCGCGTCAGAGCGTGCAACTCGAGGATCTTGCGAAGTTCCGCCTCGCGGCTGCGGGTCGCCGTCGTGAGATCTCCGCGAACCTCCGCGATGAGCGAACGGACTTCTTCGCCGCGAATGGATTCGGCGAAGTCGGGGGATTCGGCCAAAGCCGCTTCCAGACGCTTCGCCACCGGCTCGGCTTGCGCTCGGTCCTCCTCCTCATAGACCAGCCGGAGCAGGTCGAGGTACAGGGCTTTCAATTGGGCGAAATCCGTGGCCGCTGCTTGCCGTGTGGCGACTTTATCCTTCATTGCTTGGCCTCGGGAGCGTTGGCTGTTCGGTCGGTCCAAGAAGTCGTTTCACATCATCCGGGAGTGCGTCCCACTTCGCCGATTCTTCTTCGGCCGCAGTCTGCTGCTGCTCGCGCATCTTGGCAGCCTTTCGGGCGAATCGCCTCTTCTTCTCGCGCGCGCTTTTCCGGTCGTGACCGCGGCCTGGCTGGTGCTTGATCCCACCCGTGGGACCGCGCTTCTTATCCTTGCCCTCTTGCGCTGCCATCCCCTGCTTCCGTCGTCCGCTTGAGAGCCGCAGCAGGACCGAATCCGAATGGCGATAGCACCAGAGCCATTGAATCAGGCTACCACGATTGCAACCATTCAGGAAGACCGCGCGCCTGCGCCTGGGCTCGTTGCAGAAAGGATCACTTGCCGGAGCGCCGGCAAGTCAGCCGCGTTTGCCGCTCAGAGAAACCGCGCGAGCACGAACACCAGCATGAATCCGACCCCCATCGAGAGCGCCGCCGACTGCTGGTATTGACGTTCCTCCCCTTCGGGCACCAGGTCGGTCACCGTCAGATAGAACATCCCGCCGGCGCCGGCCCCGAACAGGAAACCCAGGGCCGGCAGCGACAGCCCCCGCAGGAAGAACCACCCGGCCAATGCCGATCCGAGCAGCGCCGCGCCGATCAGGCTGGTCCAGCCGAGGATCCGCCGCACCTGCCCGCGATCCAAGGCGGACCGCTCGCTGCGGATGATCTCGCCGATGCTGAGCGCCTCGCTCAGGTTGTCCACCACGATCGCCAGCGCGATCAGCACCCCCAGGCCGGGCTGGATCGCGGCCCCGACGCCGATGCTCAAGCCCTCGATCAATTCTTCGGCGCTGGAGCATTTCGAAGCCGACCGTCCCCAGCATCACTCCGCTGGCGAAGCCCAGCGCCACCGACATGAGCAGCGTCGTCGGACTACGCCACAGCGCGATCAGCCCACCCACCGGCGACGCGAGCGCGGCAACTCCCGCGATGGCCATGATCGTGAGGAAATCGCCGATTGGGAGCACCTCATCGGTCGCGCGGTGCGATGTCGGCGCCGATCATATTCCGTGGCGCCATCGGCGGCAACGACTCGCACTTCCGGTCAAGGCAGCTCAGAACATCCGCCAGATCAGCCGCCCGCCGACGAGGCACAAGGCGACCGCGAGCATTTGCACGATCAGCGAGCCGCGGAGCTTCAGCGACAGGGCCGCCCCCAGCGGGGCGCCCATCATCACGCCGACCGCGAGGTACATCGTCTGCGACAGACCGCGGGCGAACTCTCCCATCGCCACGTGCGTCAGCGTCGCGGACAGCGCCACGAACGTCAGCACGAAATGCGAGGTCGCGGTCGCGGAGTGCGGCGGGAACCGAAGCACACGAATCAGGAACGGCACGTGGATGATCCCCCCGCCGATCCCCAGCAGACTCGCGAACACGGCGAGGTACGAGCTCCCGACCGCGCCGGCCAGCGAGCGCCGCCGGGAATGGCCGACGGGTCTCGCTCCGCCATGAACGGGGGCGACGCGGCCCAGCGGGTTGACGACCAGGAACCCTCCGATCAGCAGCAGCATCCCGCCGAACAGCGGGTCGAACAGCCCGCGGGGCAGCTCGTGAACGAGGAGCACGCCGACCACTGCTCCCGGCAGGCTCGCCAGTGTGAACAGCACGGCGGTCCGATACTCGATCCGTCCCATCCGCATGTACGCGATCGTGCCCGAGTAGGCGTTGAAGAACACGACCGCCAGCGAGATCGCGGTGATCGTCGCGGGGGACTCGTAGGGCATCAGCAGGAGCAGCGCCGGCACGAGCACCGACCCGCCCCCGGCGCCGACCAGCGTCCCGTAGGCCCCGACCAGGAAGCCCAACGGGGCGAGTCGCGCGAACTCGGCCAATTCCGGCGTCATGCCGCAGTCCTACGGGGCACTGAGATCTCAAATCTGATAATCGGGCATGCCGGCCGAGTCGTCGGACCCGGATCGCGGCGTGGCGTTCGCGCTCCGGCTGGGGTTCACCGGCCACAGCCGCTCGACCGCCCAATGGACGGCGTACCCCCACGCGAGGGGGAGGAGCAGGGCAGCCAGTCCCAGCGAGGCGGCGCGCATGAGCGGTTCGCAGTCGAGTTTCCGGAAACGTTCGAACGGGCGGAACGAGACCGCGATTCTTCCGAACTCTCCGCCACCTGTCCACCCCGGTCTTCACTCCTCCGTCGTCTGTTTTCTTTCCTCCCGCTTCCGCTAAGATGTCGGCTTCGTTCGCACTCCCGCGCCCGGAGCCGTTTCTTCGATGATCGCCGTCAGCATCGGCCGCACCCGGCACAAGATGGTCCTCGCCGAGCACCGCGCGCTCGCCGACCGCGGGGCCGAGCTGGTCGAGCTGCGGCTGGACTGGCTGGCGCGGCAGCCGGACCTGTCGCGGCTGCTCAAGGAGCGGCCGACGCCGGTGATCGCCACCTGCCGGCGGCAGATCGATCGCGGGCGGTGGCGCGGCTCCGAGCCGCAGCGCGAGACGCTGCTGCGGGAGGCGATCGTGGCGGGGGCCGAATACGTCGATCTCGAAGGGGACATCGCCGGCCATATTCCCCGCTACGGCAAGACGCAGCGGATCGTCAGCCATCACGATTTCGACGAGACGCCGAAGAACCTCGACAGAATTCACGCCCGCCTCGCCGAGAAGGACGCCGACATCGTCAAGCTGGTGACGATGGCGAACTCCCCCGGCGACGCCGTGCGGATGCTCGAGCTCGTCGCGGGCGCCCGGGTGCCGACGGTCGGGTTCTGCATGGGCGAGCTGGGGATTTTCAGCCGGATCCTCTGCGGGCGCTACGGAGCGCCGTTCACCTACGCGACGTTCAATCGCGAGCGGGTGCTCGCGCCGGGGCAGCTCACGTTCGACGAGATGAAGCACCTGTACCGCTTCGACTCGATCACGAACGACACGCTGCTGTTCGGCGTGCTGGGGGACCCGCTGGGACACAGCTTGAGCCCGCTGGTTCACAATACCGCCTTCGCCCGCGATCAGCTCGACGCGGTGTACGCGCCGGTCCGCGTGCCGCAGGACGCGCTCTCCCGCACGCTCGACGACCTCGACCGGCTCGGCTTCCGCGGCTACAGCGTGACGATCCCGCACAAGGAGGCGGTGCTCGAGCGGTTCGGCCGACCGGACGACCCGGCGTGGGAAATCGGCGCCGCGAACACGCTGTATCGCGACGAGCAGGGGGCGTGGCAGGTGATGAACACCGATTATCAAGCGGCCCTCGACAGCATCCGCCTGGGACTCGATCCGGACGACGAGGGGAGGCTGACCGGAAAGAAGGCGCTTGTCCTTGGGGCCGGCGGGGCCGCGCGGGCCGTCGTGTTGGGACTCGTCAAAAGCGAAGCGCAAGTCACCATCGCCAACCGCCGCGGGGAACGGGCCGCGAAACTCGCCGAGCAGTTCGGCTGCAAGCAGGTGCAGTGGGAGAACCGGACGACGGTGCACGCGGACATCCTCGTGAATTGCACGCCGGTCGGCATGCACCCGAACCTCGACGACACGCCGTTCGACCAGAACGCCTTTCTGGAAGACATGCTTGTGTTCGACACGGTGTACAATCCGGAGAACACGCTGTTGCTGAAGCAGGCGCGGGAGCGGGGCTGCCGCACCGTCTCCGGCGTCGAGATGTTCATCCGCCAGGCGGCGGCGCAATACGAGCGATTCACCGGCCGCCCCGCCCCGCTCGACACGATGCGCGACGCCTTGCGGCGCGGCATCTCGCCGGTGAGGGATTGAGGAGCATTCACGACGGCAATGGAACAGCAACCCGCGGACTTCGATCCGAATCGAATCCATGCTCATCACCCTCATCGGCTATCGCGGCAGCGGGAAATCGAGCGTCGCCGCGCCCCTGGCGGCGCGGCTCGGCTGGGAGTGGATCGACGCCGACGCCGAGATCGAAGCGCGGGCCGGCATGTCGATCCGCGACATCTTCGCCGCCGAGGGGGAAGCCGGCTTCCGTCGCCGCGAGCGCGACACGCTGCACGATTTGCTCGGGCGGGACGATCTGGTGATCGCCGCGGGAGGGGGGGCGGTGCTCGATCAAGCGACGCGGTTCGAGATGCAGGCGGCCGGCCCGGTGATCTGGCTCCGCGCCCCGGTCGAAATGCTCGAACAACGGATCGCGGCGGATGCCACGACCGCCGCCCGCCGACCGGATCTCACCGCGGGGGGCGGACGCGAGGAGATCGAGCGGCTGCTCGCCGAGCGCGAGCCGCTGTATCGGGCCGTCGCGACCGGAACGGTGGACACGGAGGGACTCACGGTGGAGGAGATCGTGGAAACGGTCCACGACGCACTGCGGCCGCTGCTTGGAAATGGTTGATGGTCGATGGTTGATGGCTACGGCTATTTGCAGAGGCTGTTTCGGAGGCCGCTCAGCATTCGGACGATCCGTTCCGTTTCTTCGTAGAGCGCTCGATGGTCGGCGTCCGAAATCATTTCCTGGCGCCGGGCGATTGCCAAATGCGATACCGTTTCCATCGACGATCCGCACGCAATCTCGATGAACCGTGCGAAGTCCCGTCCCGACGACCGGCTGCTCCCTTCCGCGATGTTCGACGCCACGGAGACGGACGCGCGTCTCATCTGGCTGGTGAGTCCGAAACGCTCGTCCCCCGGAAAAGTCCGAGTCACTCCGTAAATGTGGTCGGCAAACTCGATCGACTTCTGCCACACCTCCAACTTCTCGAACCCAAACATGACGGAGTCCCTCCGGTGACTGGGAAACGATGAACACGTCGTGCGATGGTTGGCGAAGAGCCTTCGAGCTTCAACCATCAACCTTCAACCTTCAACCTTCAACCATCAACCTTCATCCGTGATCCCCTACGGCCTCCCGCTCTGGCTGGTGCTGCCCTGGCTGTTTCTCCTGGGGGCGACGCTGGGGAGCTTCCTCAATGTTTGCGTTCACCGGTTCCCGGCGCATCCGACGCTCCGCCGGCAACTGCGGGCGATCTGGTGGCCGCCTTCGCACTGCCCCGGCTGCGGCCGGCGGATCCTGTTGCGGGACAACGTGCCGATCCTCGGCTGGCTGCTGTTGCGGGGGAAGTGCCGGTTCTGTCGGCGGTCGATCGCGTTCCGCTATCCGCTGGTCGAGGCGCTCAACGGCCTGCTGTTCGTGGCGGTCTACTGGCTGGAGGTCGTCCAGCCGTTGGGCGATGCGCCGGTGGGCGTCGCATGGAACGTGCCGAAGCTGATCGAGGCGGCCGGGTTCTCCACGACCGCGCTCGTCCACTGGCGATACCTGTACCACCTGGTGCTGCTCGAAGCGCTCGTGGCGGCGACGTTCATCGACCTGGAGCACCGCATCATTCCGGACGGCACGACGCTCCCGGCGATGGCGGTGGGAGCGCTGGGCGGGTTCCTGCTGGGGCCGGTGCATTTCATGCCGGTCTGGTTCCAGGACCCGCTGTTGCTCGCGTCGCTCGAGCCGGTGCTGCCCGAATGGATGGGAGCGTTGATCGCCGACACGCGGTTGCCGGAATGGATCGTGATGCATCCGCACTGGCACGGGCTGGCGGCGGCGCTGGCGGGGATCGTCGTGGGCGGGGGGATGGTATGGGGGGTGCGGATCATCGGCGGATGGGTCTTGAAGAAGGAGGCGATGGGCTTCGGCGACGTGGTGCTTCTGGCGATGATCGGCAGCTTCCTGGGCTGGCAGGGGGCCGTCATCGTGTTCTTCCTCGCGCCGATCTGCGCGCTGGTCGTGGTCACGCTGTCGCTGGCGTTTCGCCGCGGCCAGGAGATTCCCTATGGGCCGTACCTCAGTCTCGCGGCGCTGTTCGTCATCGCGGCCTCGCCGCTCGTGTGGCGGAACACCGAGCGGATCTTCTCGCTCGGCCCGCTGATCCCGGTGATCGGATTGGTGATGGTCGGCTTGCTCACGGCGAGCCTGGTCCTGATCCGCACGTTGAAGCGCCTGCTCGGCTTCACGGACCAGGAGGAATGGGACCACGCCTGGACCTCCGCCGACCAATTGACCTATCAGGCCGGTGAGAACGCGGACGACCGCCAGGGGCGCTGGCCCCGCGAGCGCTGGCCCGGCGTGGGGTCGTCCCGCGGCGCGACGCAGTGGGAGCGCTGGCGATCGCAGTGACTCGACCACGGATCTCACTGATGGCACGGATGACAGAAGAAATCAGTGGTCACAGTCACCCGTATCCATCGGCGGTGAACTGTCTTTCGGTTGTGGTCGCTTGGGTCCGAACTCTTCTCCGCGTCCTC
>JBBDNU010000181.1:0-13881 GCA_040877365.1 Planctomycetales bacterium | reverse complement strand
GATTATATCATCCAGGCGGGCCGGCGGTCAGAGAATGTAGGGTGGGCTGTGCCCACCAGCGTGTGGACACGGTTTCCGTCACGCTTTGGTGGGCACAGCCCACCCTACCAGGGCGTTTCGCAATTCATTCACACGCTCTCAGCGGTCCGCGGATGACAAACGTCAATCGAGGTCCGGGATCGGCTCGACGTCGCCGCCGGCGCGGGTCCCGAGCGCCCGCCAGACCGCGGAGGCGATCGAATCGTGAACGGAATGCGCCGAGCCGTCCACCAGCAGCACGTTCACGATCGCGCCGTGATGGCTGCGCGAGGTGACGGCCGCGTAGGTCGGCTGCGTCGCGCTCTTCCCCTCCTGCATCGAGTTGTAATCGACGTCGTAGGTTGCGCCGTCCTTCGCGAACGGCACGAACGCGTTCGGCGGAAAGGTCGTGGTGAAGCCGCTGTGGTGGACGCGGCCGTCCGGCCATTCGGTGTGGCCGGTGTTGTCGTTGGTCGCGGGCCCGAGCTTGAAGTCCGCGCCCCCCGCGAAACCGGCGATCGCTGACGGGTCGGACGGCGGCGCCGCCCCCGGATCGGCCGTGTTGCGGAAGTAGGGAGTGAAGGCCCGGACCTCGGCGGCCGCCAGCGTGCGGCCCGTGCCGTCGGTCACGGAGTGGAACCCGAGGCGGCTGTTGGGATGGAACAGGCCGTCGCCCCCCTGGTCCGCCGCCGGGTCGTACACGAGCCACGTGCCGAAGTTGAAGCCGTAGGTCTGCGGATGGACGTAGGGCGCTCCGTTCTTCGTGCGGACGCGATCGTTCGGATCGCTGGGGCAGACGTAGGTCGGAATCCGCAGCGTGGGCACGCCCGAGGCGAGCTGCGCGTCCCACGCGACCGTGAGATCGATGGCGTCGTAGGCGTTCGCGTTCTCGAGGAACGGCAGCAGCCGCCCGTGGATCGACCACGACCCGTTGTTGCCGGAGAGCGTCGTCCCCGGGGCGATCTCGAAGCTCGACGGGAAGATCCCGCGGGCCGATTCGTGATTGTGCAACGCCAGCCCGATCTGGTGCAGGTTGTTGCGGCAACCGGTCCGGCGGGCCGCCTCGCGGGCCGCCTGCACCGCCGGCAGCAACAGGGCCATCAGGATCGAGAGGATCGCGATCACCACGAGCAGCTCGATCAACGTGAAGCCGGCGCGAATTCTCGGACGGGTCATCGAGCGGGTTCTCCTGCGGGCGGGGAAGCGGCGGGCGGCGGGACGATGCGGAGGGAATCGGTCGAGGCAAGCGCGGCGCGGCCGCAGGGCTGGCGGGGAATGCCGTCCCTTATCAGACGATCGTCGCGCGAAAACCCCACCGCGGCGTCCGATCTTCCGCCCGCGCTTGTTGGAGTACAGCCTTCAGGCTGTCCGCCGGCAGCAGGCTGAAGCCTGTGCTCCAGCGGTCATCGCAAACCGACCTGCCGCATGAGCTTGTCGGTCTCGCGGTAGGCCTCGGCGACCCATTCGACGATCTGGCCGGGGTTCGGGGCATACTCCAGCTCGAGGGAGATCGCGCCGTCGATCTCCAACCGCTTGATCTCTTCGAGATAGGGGACGAAGTCGACGACGCCACGGCCCGGCGGGAGGTCGCCGTGGACCTGGCCGTCGCAATCGGAAATGTGCACGTGGATCGCCTTCCCCTTGAGCTTCGCGAGTTCCGCCGGCGCGACCTTCGCCAACTGCAAGTGCGACACGTCGATGTTCGCCCGCAGGCAGGGATGATCCACCTCGTCGATGAAGCGGACCATCGAGTCGACGTCGTTCAACAGCGACAGCGGGAACGGCTCCAGCTCCAGCGCGATCTTCAGATCCAGCGTCGCGGCGTACTCCGCGAGACTGCGGCAGTTCTCGACGCCGGTCCGCCGCTGCTCCTCAGGCGGGATGACCTCCTTGTTCCAGATGTACTCGCCGAGCACGAGCAGCAGGTTCGCCGCCTCGTACTCGTAGCACAAATCGAGGTACTCCATCGTCCGCTGCAAGTGGAACCGCTGGACGCTGGGGTTGAAATCGACCAGCCCGGTCGAGACGCAGCAGATCGAGACGATCGGCAGCTCGAGCTCGTCGCAGACGTCCTTGATGAGCCTTCGCTCGCGGACGTCGATGTCCAGCGGATCGACGTGGATGTCGATCGAGTCGAAGCCGAGCGCCTTCGTCTGCCGCAGGCCCCACTCGGTCTCGCGACCGGCCTGGGCCCAGGCGGAGTTGATGAGGCCGAGTTGCATGGGGTGCTGGCTACAGGTCCTGAAGGTCATGAAACAACATTACGAAACGACGACTGATTGCGCAGGTTCTGGACTTCGCTTGATGGCGGATGGCGCGATCTGTGCGGTTAACCACTCATGCGATGTCGCGTTCGCCGCCAAGTCACCTTCCGTTACTCGAAATGCAACGATCCTATTGTCGCGGGTGCTGTAGTCCAGGTTCCATGAATTCAACGTCTCAACCACTTCGTCAAACTTGCTTGAGTCGGGCTTTACTTCAATGAATGCTCGGTCATTGCGCTTTCGGCCGCTTACCCACACTCTCGCGGTTCCGTCAACCGTCAACGAGAGGTAAGACTCGAAGTACTTGATGGGAATATCTCCATAGAGGCCCTCCAAGCGACTCCGGTACCACCGGGCGCACTTCAATGCTCCTGGAAAGCGCTCGACCCAGTGGCGCTCGTCCAATTGGGGCAACACCACCTCGGGTTCCTCATAGGAATCGATAATCTTCGTGAAGTGCAGCCCCTTCGCGTCTCCAACCTCCACAATGTTCGCCTGCATCCCGATGATCGGCACTGCTTCGCTGAGAAGCGCTATCACATTGAAGAATCGATTCGTGATGGTCTCGGCGATCAGGACCGCGGTATGGCTGCGACGCGGCCACCTTCGCTTTTCCGACTCCCAGTACTCGATCGTCCGAACGATATGTGTTTCGTCGGTAGGTCCAAGCTGAAGCTCGACCTCATACATCGAGTCGTCGTCTTGGTTTTTCAGCAGAAGGTCCAAGCGTCCGCCTTGTGACTGCGTCTTCTCCTTGACGACGGATTGCAGGTTCCCGAGGCCGAGAATCGTCGGATCGTCATAGATCCGGTCACGGAGCCAGAATTCATTCTTACCGCACTCTGCAATGGAGCGGACTCGAGTGACCGACAATTCGTCCATCTCTCACCTCTCATTTGGTTCGAGGCGACCAGTTGGGACCGCTTCCCGCATCCTTGCCTGGTTCTCGACCCACTTCTTGAGGATCAGGTAGCCGGGGTCTTCCGGCATGTAGCGGCGGCCTCCCTGGTGGCCATCCTCCTCGCCGGTCTGCACGTTGAGCGGCTTTCGCAGCAGCTTGCTCTTGGGGACGTTCTCATAGTCGATGCGGTCCTGGAGCAGCCGGTAGTTCTCGAGCAGCTTGTCCACGGGCGTGTGCCCCGCCTCGTCCGGCGGGTGGAGCGTGAGCGGCGGGACGCGGCCGGGCACGCCGTGGCACGCGAAGCAGCTTCGCTGGTCGCCGCGCAGCACGTGGTCCATCTCGGGCGTGACGTAATCGCGGAAGTAGACGAAGTCGTCGATGAACTCCTCGGGAAGCCGCGGCCGGCCGGCCTTGTCGAGCGCGAACCGCCGCGGCTCTTCGCTCTTCGCCGCCTGCTGGAGGTCTTCGAGAAAGTTCTTGCGGCCGGTGGAGAGGACGTTGTTCGCCGTCTTGAGGACTTCTTCCCGCTTCTCGAACTTCACGAGCCGGTCGAGCGCGGTGAGGACTTCGGGATTGCGCCGCAGGGCCGTCTGGCCGGAGAGCTTCACCGCCAGCTCGCGGACGCGGGGATCGGCCTCTTCCGTCAACTGCGACAGGTACAGCCGCAGCGCGCGGGACCGCAGTTCCGCGAACGGGTCGGCCGGCGGCAACGCGCCGGCGTCGGCGTCGACCTCGGGGAGCACCGTGCGGTAGGTGAGCGCCCACGGGACGATCGGGATCCAGAACCGCGCCTGGTGCGGGTTCCGCCACTCCCGCGGGAAATGCTCGAGCACCATCTCGAACTGCAAGTCCTCGTTCTTCCCGAAGGCGTCGCCGAGGCCGGAGGCGAGATACCAGTCCGCCTCCATCCGCCGGGACAGCTCCGCCTGGCGGGCGGCGTCGGCGAGGGCGTCGATCTCGGCCTTCGACTGGAACTCGGCGAACTCGGGCACCAGGTAGCCGAGGATCTGCTTCCGCTGCTCCCGCGTCTCCGGGATGATCCACCGCACGCGGGCGAACATCTGGAGGACGGGGTCGGAAAGCTGCGCCCGGCGGGGAGGCTCCGCGGCCCCGCGCTGCACCTGCCGCATCAGCGGCTCGATCAACTCCGGGACCGCGACGAGCTGCGCCGAGCGGGGATCGGAGACGCTGCTGGCGGCGATCGAGCGCAGCTCTTCAGGGCCGTTCAGCGAGTAATCGATGAGCTTCTGCTGCAGGTCGCGGTGCGGGACGTTGGCCGCCCCTTCCAGGCCGACGCGGAGCAGCGTGCTCTCCGCGGCGACCTGCTCGTCCGCTTCGACGTAGCCGAGGTGGGCGAGGACCGCGGCGCCGAACAGGTCGCCCGAGCCGGGAGTGACATAGCCCATCTGCCCCGGCCCGCCGTCGCCGCCGGAGGTGTTGTAGAACGTCGCCGCGATGCCGACGAGCCGGCGGGCGAGCCGGCGGTGGCGGGCCGCGTCTTCCTCCTTCGCGTCGTCAAGCGCCCCGTGAAAATCGAGGAACAATTCCGCCAGCTCTTCGTATTGATGCTCGCGGCTGGCGTTCGCCTTGTGCCCGTTGGCGACAAACAGCGCTTGGCTTTGATAGCGGATCGCATTCTCGGCGAGGGCGTTCCCCTCGGGCCGCTCGAGCATCGCGACCCAGGCCTCGTTGAGCGGCCGCCGCACCGGCGGGTTCCAGACCCACCAGTTCCACGCGGCCCGCGGCGCCCAGGCGCGGACCGCCGGGTGCGGGTCGTCGTTCATGCCGCGGGAAAGCGCGGCGGCGAGCGCGTCCCACTCGACCGAGATTCCGGGCAGCACGCCGTCCACTCGCATGACGAGCGCCTTCGTCGCCTCTTCGCGGACGTAGTCGTCCGGCGATTCGAGCGCGGCGAGCGTTTCCCTCCAGCCGATGTCGTCGATGAGCGTTTGCCGCAGCGCCCAATGGGCCGCCTCGCGGACCGGCTTCGCGGAATCGCCGAGCCCGCGGACAAGCGCTGCGACATGTAGGTCCCGTCGGCCCGACGGGACCTCGGCTCGCTCTCGCGGCGTCCTTTCGCGAAGCGAGGTCGCCTGGTCATTCCACGTCCCTCCCGGCGGGCGGGACGTACTTCCCAACCCGATCATCACCCAGTAACGGACCAGCGGGCTGTCATGCGCGGCCGCTTCCACGAGCAGGTCCGCGAGTTCCGGCTGCTCGATCACCGACAGCGCCCGCACGCGGCGGATCGCGGCGACGAGCGATTCGTTCGGCTTCGCTTCGAAGTCCTTGCGGTCGTATCGCGGCGGCTCGACCGGGAACAGCCGCGACAGCGCGTGCAGCGCGTAGCTCGTGGTGACGAAGCCGGTCTGCGACTGGCCGTTCCACATCCCGCTCGGGAACTGCACCTTCAGGAGGGCTTTCACTCCCTTCGCGACGGTGGGATCGTCGGGGCCGAAGCCGGCGGCCTCGAAGGCGATCAGCGCGAGCGCCGTGGGGGCGGGGTCAGACTTGTTCTCGGCGGGCCGCCACGTCTTTCCGCCGTCGGGGGAGCGGCCGGGATTGAAGCCCCACGTGCCGTCGTCGTTCTGGATGCCGCGCAGCCGGGCGACGTCGGATTCGATCGCCTTCTCGATCCGGTCCCACAGTTGTTGCGCGTCTTCCGGCGAGGTGGGGGCGCTCTTGTAAGGGACGCGGCTTGCGGCGGTGGGACGCTCGTTCCCTCGCTCGCGCGTCGAGCCAGTATCGTTCCCTCGCTTGCGCGTCGGGCTAGTGTCCTGCTGCTTCTCGCGCCGGGCGACCTTGGCGGCGTCGGCGACGTAGTCCTGCGGGAAGAACCGCCGCAGCAGCTCGATGCGGTGGCACATGTCGTCGGTGAACTTCGGCTCGACGGCGAGCGTCTTGCGGGCCTTGTCCTCCAGCGCGCGGAAGTATTTCGGGTCGCCCGTCTGCTTCCACGCCTCGAACAGGACTTCGCCCGCATAGTTGTAGACGACCCCCTGCCCGACGTTCGCCCCGGGACCGGCGGCATTGATCCCGCTCGGATCGCCCGACTGCAGAATGAAGTTCGCTGCCCGGATCGCCTGCTGCCCCTGCAATTTCCGCGGCGGCAGATAGCGCTCCAGCGAGACGACCGCGTGCCCGGCGACGCGCGTGCCGGCCGGGCCGTCGCCGAGGTCGAGCGGCTGGAGGCTCGTGTTGTTGGCGGCGTCGATCAGCTTATTCGTGGGGCGCATCGACTGGTAGCAGATGTTCGCCAGCTCGCGGTAAAGCTGGACGTTCTGCGGGCGGTAGCCCTGCGTGAACGGGACCGCAGGCCCCCACACTCCGGACTGCGTGTGGCAGCTCATGCAGGCGGTCCCCATCAGGTTGCCGGTGTCGCGGATGCGGCGCTCGACGCTCGCTCCCCGCGGGCGGTTCGCGAGCCACGCATTCACCTGCCCGATGTGGTCGTACAGCGCGTGCCGCACCGCGTGCCGCGGGTCGTCGAACGGCGCGGGCCGCACGACGCGGAGCTCCAGTTCGTATCCCGGCGCGTTCGCCTCGACCCGCAGGAAGTACACGTTCCCCGGCTGCATCTCGCGGACGATGTGGATGCGGTGCTGCTCTTCCTGCTGATGCACCCGCTCGTTGGGGTTCTTGCCGGTCTCGTATTCCTTCCCGATCGGCAACAACTCGCCCGGCTTCGCGGCCGCCTGGTCCTGCGGCAGCGCATAGCAACGGATGCGGGCCGCCACCATCTGGTCGGAGATCGACAGGCACGCGGTGAGCAGCCGCGGCCCGGGGCCGTCGAATTCGAGGCGGAACCAGTCGTCGCCGCTCGCGCCGACGCGGCCGTTGTCGAAGTACTCGACGTCGTCGCTTGTGCCGACGACGTGCAGCGCGTAATCGTCGTCGGCGTCTTTCAACGGGACGAGCTGCGCCTGCTCGGGGGAGTCGTTCGGCTCGGCTTCGATGAACAGGTCCGCCTCGGGCGTGGGCGAGAGGTCGATCGGGCGGACCGACAGGGCGACTTCGGCTTTCGCGTCCTTCGGCCATTCGACCTTTTCCGGGGCCGCGAGCACGTCGGGCGCGCTCCCCGCTTCCCGCCAGCGCTTCCCGCGGAACAGATCGACCGGCCCCTCCTCCGGCGCGACGCGGAGCCGGTACGTCCCCGCGACCGGCGCGCGGTAGACGACGTACACGTCGCCGTCGAGCGCGTGCAGCAGCTTGGACCAATCCGGCGTGGGAGAGGTGTGGATGCCTTCCGCGTCGAGCTTGCGGGCCGCCTTCGCTCCCGCCTCCGGCGCCCTCGGGACGCGTGCCGGATCGGCCGCCGCGAGCAGCTTCCATTCGACGCGGACCCGCGCGTTGTCCGGCAGACGGCTGGGCCGCGCGATCCGCGCGGAGATTTCGACCGTCTGTCCTTGTTCCAGCGCGACGACCGACTCCGCCGCCTCGGGAATGGTCGCGGCGCGCACGATCGGCAGGGAGGCGGCGTCGGCGGCCGGGTTCTCGGCATTCAGCAGGCCGCACGCGACCAGAGCGCCGCCGGCGAAGATCATCGTCGACAGCGTGGGCGACAGCCGCGCCTTCGCGCAAGAACTTCGGCTTTCCGAACGCCCGTCGAAGTTCCTCTTCCCGAAGGTCTCTGCCATGCGATACTCTCCTCCCGCAGTTCGGTCCGCGACGGATCAATGATCCCCCATGTTAGCCGCCGCGGGGGTGGTTTCCAACGTCCGCTTGCGGCGAGGTGGAAGGATGAGGGCCGCGACTCCGCCGCCGGCGCCGCCTCGGGCGGAGGCCGATTACTGGTCGCAGGCGCGGCAGCCGCTGGCCTGTCTCGCATTCCTCGCGCCGTTGCTCGTCGTGTATGAAGCCGGAGTGCTTTGGGCGGGCGGGCCCGATGCGGCGGCGATCCGCAACGGGGCCGACTACTGGATGCGCGGCTGGCTGCACGGGCTGGGACTGACGCAGGCGCTGCTGCTTCCGCTGCTCGTGGCGTTCGGCCTGCTCGGATGGCACGTCGCGGGCCGCTATCCGTGGCGGGTCTCGCTCGACATGCTGGCGGGGATGCTCGCGGAAAGCCTGCTGTTCGCCTTCGCGCTGATTCTGCTGGGCCAGTTGCAGGGGCTGGCGTTTCAGCGGCTGGAGGCGGGCGGGCTGCTGGCGGTGGGACACCCCGTCGCCGCGCGGGCGATCTCGCTCGTGGGGGCCGGGATCTACGAGGAAGTGCTGTTCCGCTTGTGTCTCTTGCCGGCGGCATACGGCCTGTTCCGGCTGTCGCGGCTGTCGCCGCGGTGGTCGGCGGCGCTGGCCGTGCTGGCGAGCAGCCTGGCGTTCGCGCTGGCGCACCACGTGGGGGGCGAGCGGCTCGAGCTGTTCGCCTTCACGTTCCGCACGCTGGCGGGGCTGTTCTTCGCGGCCCTGTTCGTGCTCCGCGGCTTCGGGGTGACGGTGGGTTGCCACGCCGCCTACGATCTGGTCGTGGGGGTCCTGATGGCCAGGTAGGTCCAGTCCGCCGGACTGGACCTCGCGAGCGGGATCCCGCGTTCCGAACCGTGCGAGGCTGCCGTGAGAACACGCCCCGCGCGCCGGCCGTCAGGAGTCGGCTCGCCAGGCGCTGCAGGATCCCGTATCTGCAAGCCCGGTCCCGCCCGGCGGGCGGGACCTATCGCGGCCTTCGAAGCCTGGGATCGGATGGCTATCGTGGGCGCTCGGGCTGTCCGGGTTCGCGAGCCGGCAGATTTCAATCCACCAGCCGAAGGAGCTCTCCATGCGCGACGTCCGCCGCCTGTCGTTGCGAGCGTTGGCCGGCCTGCTGCTGTTCGTACTGCTCGCGTTCGCAACCGGCGCCGCGGCCGCCGAAGAGGACGCGAAGCTGATCGGCGGGCCGCTCGTGGGCCACACGACGGACCGCTCGGTCCGCATCTGGGTCCGCTCCTCGCGCGCTGCGGAGATGGTCGTCGCGGTCGGGACGAAGGCGGACCTCGGCGATGCCCTGCGCTCGGCGGCGGTCCGGCTGACCGCGGAGAACGATCTCGCCGGTGTGGCCGACGTCGCCGGCTTGTCCGCCGACACGATCTATCACTACCAGATCCGCATCGACGGCCGCGATGCGCTCGAGGGACCGCTGCCGAGCTTCCGCACGTTCCCCGCGGCGGGAACGCCGGCCAAGGTCCGCATGCTGTTCGGCGGCGGAATTCGATTCACGGTGGATCCCGAGCAGGCCCTCTGGACCGACATGGCCGCGAAGCAGCCGCACGTGATGATCCAGATGGGGGACAACATCTATCCCGACAACCCGATCGACGCGGAATACCTCGACGCGGTCCGCGCGCGGCTCGATCTGGGCGGGACCGACAAGCTGTTGGTCCGCCGCGGCGACCAGTACTCGGGCGGGCCGCGCGGGACGCGGTTCCTCTTTCACCGGGCGTACTATCGCATTCAGCAGTCGATCCCGCCGTACCGCAAGTTCGTCGAAGGCGTCCCCACGTATGCGGTGTGGGACGATCACGACGCGTTCCACGACGGCCGCGGCGGCGCTGATCTGCCGATGGAATTGCGGAAGGAGAGCCTCCGCACGTTCCGCGAGAACTTCGCCAACCCGTATTACGGCGGGGGCGAGGAGCATCCCGGCACGTGGTGCCACTTCTCGCTGGCGGACCTCGATTTCTTCCTGCTCGACGCCCGCACCTACCGCGAGAACCGCGGCCCGAAGGAGCGCCGCTTCATGGGCGAGGAAGAGGAGCGGTGGCTGAAGGAGCGGCTGAAGGAGTCGCGGGCGAAGGTGAAGTTCCTGGTGTGCGGCAGCCCGTGGAACAACCTGGCGAAGACCGGTCCCCGCGAATTGACCGACGAGAACTACTACGACCTCACGGGAGACACGCTCGCGTCCTACAAGTGGCGCCGCGACCAGCTTCTCGAATGGATCCTCGAGAACAGGATTTCGAACGTCGTGCTGCTGTCGGGGGACCGTCACCGGGCGGAGGTCGTCGCCGTCTGGCCGAAGGGCAAGCCGGACCGGGTGTTCTATGACCTCAACAACTGCAACATCGCGAGCGCCACGCACGCCTGCGTCGGTGCGCCGGGCGAGAACGGCCTGATTCACTGCTTTTCGGGGCGCTGCTACGGGCTGCTCGACATCGACACGACGCAGGCGCCCGCGACCGTCGCCTATGAGATCTGGGGGCAACGGAACGACCGGCAGCCGATCGCGCGGCAGCACCGCTTCGTACTCCGCACGACCGACTCGCTCGCCGAGCCCGTCCCCTGAACTCACCAGCAGCAGGCGTTGGGCGAGTAGTAGACCGCCGGCGAATAGGCGGCGCCGTACGCGTACGTTGGGGCGTAGCCCGCGCTGTAGTAGTTGTACGCGCCGGCGTACCCGACCGAATAGGGGCGATAACCGTAGGTCGAGTAGGCCGCCGAATACGGATAGGCGTAGCTATAGGCGTAATACGGGCGATGCGCGACGTAGTTGTACGCGGCATAGTAGCCGGGGTTGTAGCCGGCATAGTAGCCGCGATAGTAGCTCGGATAGTAGGCGGTGGAGTAGTAGCGGGGATAGTAGGCGGCGTAATAGGGATAGCCGTAGGCGGTGTAGAACGAAGTCTGGTACGGCGAGTAGTAGTAAGGGCGATAGGCGCCGTAGCTGCGATAGCCGTAGGTGCGATAGCCGAACCCGCCGATCCCGTACGTCCGGTAGCCGAAGCCCCGCCCGTACCACTGGGTTTCCTGGAGGCCGGCGGCGTCGAGATCGCTCGGCGTCACCGGGTAGACGCGCGCCGATTCGGTAGCCGCGCCGAATTCACCGGCCGCGGCGGGGGCGGCGATGAAGACCAGACCGAGAGCGAGCAGTCCCACAGCGAAGATGGCGCGCATGGTGTTCCCCCCTTCCCCGGATGGTGAGCCGAAAGCCGTTGCTTTCGTCGTCCCGATCCTAAACCGGTCCGATGGGGAGAGTCAAGAGGATGGTGAAGCTGCGCAGTCCGGGGAAAGCCGGATGCCGCTCCCGGGATTTTTCCGGGAACGTCGTCAGGGCTGGAGCAGCGGCAGCGGGTCCGGCGCTTCCGCCAGCACGCCGTTGGCCACGAGCAGCCGGGCCAGCTCTTCCATATGTGCGTTCACGTACTCCAAGAGCGTGCGGTCCCTCTGCGGATCCCACTCGTATCGCCGCAATTCGGCGTAGGCTTCGCCGGGCGGCTGCTTCTGCACGAGCATCCGGTAGCAGGCGATGACGCCACCCGTCCGCTGCGTGCCGGCGGAGCAGTGGACGAGCACCGGCCGCCCGGCCCGCGACGATTCGTGAATCACGCGGATCGCCTCGGCGTACATGCGGACGTCCCCCGTGCCGTTTCCCGCGAGCGGGAACCGGTGGTGCTCGAGACCGAGCCTGGCGACTGTTTCGATCTCGACCGGCTGATGGACGTCGCCGGCTTCGATGCCGTTGAGGTCAATCACGACCGCGATGTCGTGCCGCTCCAGCGTGTCCTCGATGAGCCACTTGGAAATTTGGCCGCTGCGATAGATCAGCCCCGGCTCGACGACCCCCCACCGCTTGACGATGAAGCGGTACTTGAGCACTTCGCTCCACAGGAGCGTCCCCGCCAGCCCCGCGAGAAAGAACGCGAGGACCAGCATCCACCGCCGCCGAGACAGCGCGGCGCTCGCGGCGCGCTCTGCTGGCGAGGACGATTTCACGAAGGCGGCAGCGGTCGGCACGATGGACGATCTCCGCGGGCGGATCGAAGCGGGCGCCGCGAGCCGCGCTCGCGACCGGCGAGGCGGATTGTGGGGAAATCCGCCGCGAAGGCAAGATCAATTCGGGGCGGGAGACGCCTCGAGCGCCTCCTTCCCGACGCGGTGGCAGAAGTCGCCGAAACTCTCGCCGTTTTGCCGCTCGGCCTTGAACCGCGCGAACACCGGGGCGAGCGCGGGGACGATTTCGTCGAAGGGCACCAGATCCTTGTAGAGGAACGCCAGCCGCGTCCCTTCCGCGTTGCCGCCGAGAAACAGCGTGTACTTGCCAAGCGTCTTCCCCACCAGGCCGATGTCCGGCGTGTAGGGACGGGCGCAGCCGTTGGGGCAGCCGGTCATGTGGACGGCGATCCGCTCATTGGCGAGGCCGTGCCGGGCCGCCTCCGCTTCGATCTGCGCCACCAGTTCGGGCATCACCCGCTCCGACTCGGTGACCGCCAGACCGCAGGTCGGGATCGCCGGGCAGGCCATCGCGTAGCGGCGGATGAGCGTCAGCTCCTCGGCCGGGAGGATGCCGTGATCGGAAAGGATCCGCTCGATGTCCGGCCGATCGACCGGCGAGATGTCGCACAGGATCAGCCCTTGCAGGGCGGTGTTCCGCAGCGGCATGCGGTACTTCTCGACGATCGTCCGCAGGCCGGTCTTGATGCGTAGATCGCCTTCGTCCTTGATCCGCCCGTTGTCGATGTTGATCCCCACGAACAGCTTGCCGTCCCCCTGCTCGTGCCAGCCGATATGGTCGTCCACATCGGTCACGTCGGCGGGGTGCGGGTCGGGGAGCGGCTGCCCGTAATACTCCTCGACCTTGGCCTTGAACTTGTCGATGCCCCACTCGGCGATCAGGTACTTCATCCGCGCGACCTTGCGGTCCTCGCGGTTGCCGAAGTCCCGCTGCACCTTGACGACCGCCTCGGCCACGTCGAGCACCTGCTCCGGCCGCACAAACGCCATTTTTTTCGCGATCGCGGGGAACGTCTTCTTGGCGCTGGGAGTGGTCCCCATGCCGCCGCCGACCAGCACGTTGTAGCCTGTGATTCGATCGTTTTCGACGATCGCCAGGAACCCGAGGTCGTTCGAGTAGATATCGACGCAGTTGTCCTCGGGGAGAGCGAAGGCGGTCTTGAATTTCCGCGGCAAGTAGCGCGTCCCGTAAATCGGCTCCTCGACCGGGACGAATTCGTGGACCTTCTCCTCTTCTCCGTTCTCGTCCTTGAGCCAGATTTCATAGTACGCGGTGGTCCGCGGCTTGAGATGCTCGGCGACAGCGTCGGCCATCTCCTGCATCTGCTGCCGGACCTTGTTGTTTCCGTACGGGGCCGGGCAGCTCATCACGTTCCGCTCGACGTCGCCGCACGCCGCGAGCGTGGTGAGCTTCGCCCGGTTGATGCCGCGGATCGTCTCCTGGAGGTCGCTCTTGAGCACGCCGTGAAGCTGATATCCCTGGCGGGTGGTGATCCGCAGCGTGCCGTTGCCGTACTGATCGCACAGGTCCAGCTCGGCCAGGAACTGTTCGGCGGTGACTTTGCCGCCGGGAACGCGGGTGCGGACCATGCAGATCCACGTCTTGTCGGCCCGCGAGCCGTCGGGGAGCTTGCGGTTCCGCAGGTCGCGGTCGTCCTGCTGGTACGAGCCGTGGAACTTGAGGAGCTGCTTGGCGTCGTCGGAGAAGTGCTCCTCGTCGGAGCGGATCTCCTCGGCGAGGGTGCCGCGGAGCTGGCGGCTGGCTTCCTTGAGGTGCTCGACCGGGCTCAATTTGGGTTCGTCGGACATGTCAGGATGCGGAGGCCGGTGGAAGGCCCAAGGTTGAGGGTTGAGGGTTGAGGGTTGAACCGGCGGGCCACGGCGGCGGCGGATTTCCACTCGCCCCGCGACCGCCGCGGTTCCGAGGAGCCAAGCCCCGAGTATAATGCGGCCCGCGAAATGCGACTAGGCTTGGTCATCGGAGGAATCGCGTGGGAG
>JBBDNU010000180.1:0-13956 GCA_040877365.1 Planctomycetales bacterium | reverse complement strand
CTCAACTCTCAACTCTCAACTCTCAACTCTCAACCCCATGCACCGCATTTCCGAGCTTCCATCCCTTCCCGCGCGGCCGGCCGATGCCCATAAGGGGACCTTCGGCCGGGTGCTCGTCATCGGCGGGAGCCGGGGGATGAGCGGGGCGGCGGCGCTGGCCGGGATGGGGGCGCTGCGGGGCGGGGCGGGGTTGGTGTTCCTGGCCGTGCCGAGCGAACTCGTGCCGATCGTCGCCGCGATCGAGCCGTCGTGGCTCACGGTCCCCTTGCCGGAGGACGATCACGGGCGGATCAGCACCGAGGCGCAGCTCGAGTTGAACGACCTCATCCCGAGATACACGGCGATCGCGATGGGACCGGGCTGGGGACAGTCGGACGACCTGCGGAACCTCGCCCGCTGGCTGTACTCGACGATCGAGCAGCCGCTCGTCGTGGACGCCGATGGACTCAACCTGTTGGCGAAGATGACCGGCATTCTCGCCGATCATCCGGGGCCGCGGATCCTCACGCCGCACCCGGTGGAGTTCGCGCGGCTGTCGGGGAAGGACGCGAGCGAGGTCCGGTCGCGCCGGGAAGAGCTGGCGGTCGAGTTCGCCCGCGCGCACGGCGTGGTGCTCGTGCTCAAGGGGCGGGGGACGATCGTCACCGACGGCGACCGCGTCGCGGTGAACGAGACGGGAAACGCCGGCATGGCGACCGGCGGCACCGGGGACGTGCTCACCGGCCTGATCGCCGCGTTGCTGGCGCAGGGCATGGAACCTTTCGACGCGGCCCGCCTCGGCGCGCACCTCCACGGCCTGGCGGGGGATCTCGCGGCGGAAGAGCTGTCGCAGCCGGGATTGATCGCCTCCGACGTGGCCCGCTTCCTGCCGCGGGCGTGGAAGCGGCTGGGCGGGTGAGGCGCGCGATCGAGGCCGCAATGCGCGCTTCAGGTCCCGCCGAGCCGGCGGGACCTACGGCGCGGGGATCGTGTCCACCAGATCGTCGACGAGCTTCAGCAGCACCTCGTGCGTGACCTGGACATCGACCTGGGTGCGGCCGGGGGCGCCTTTGACCGCCTGATAGCGTCGGAGCGAGAAGTTGCCGCTCGTGTCCGACTGCAGGAGCACCTCGTAATAGCTGCTGCCGGTCGGCTGTTGGTCGGGCGGGTTCGAGCGGACGAGCACTTGGCCGGCGTTCTTGTCGATCTCGATCGGCCCCAGCCCTTCGAGGAGATAGGTGACCCGCCGCGAGAGGGCCTCGGCCCATTCCGTCAGCTTGTCGGTGTCGCAGCCGGCGAGCGCGGGGACGCGGAGCCGGAGCTGCCGGAGCGCGCAGCCCAGCCGGTCGACGGCGACGAAGTCGATCGCCACGTCCACCGGGCCGGGGGCCGCGAGCAGGACCGTGTGCGGCGTCGCCGCCGGATTTCCGGCGAGGCGACCGAGTTCGGCTGCGAGTTGCGGGGAGAGGCTCATGGCTTCGGCTGGTGGGGCGTCAGCGACCGGCGGCCTTCAGCGACCCGGCCGCTCGAAGCGTCCGGGTCGCTTCCACTTTGTACGAATCGTCAATCCAGCGATCGTCACTTCATTATACGTTGCGGCGGGCGGGGGAGTGGCGGGTGAAATCCGGCAATTCCTGGCAGCCGACCCTGCGGATCTCGGCAGGCTGGAAAGCCTGCCCCACGGCCGCGTCATTTCGGACTGACGGCGTGGCCGCGCCCGTCGTAGGAGAGGACCGCGGGCTGGTCGTCCACGACCGTCTCGATGTGGACCGGGCGGCCCCAGAGCTGTTGGAGGTTGGCGAGCGTGTCCTGAGCGTAGTCCTGCCGCAGCTCGACCCCCTGGTATTGGTGCTGCAGGTACAGCTCGCCGCGGTTCTTGTAGTTTCCGTCCATGACGTAGATGAACGGCCGCCCGAAATTGGTCAGGTTGTGCAGGAGTTGCCGCTTGATCTTCTCGAACTCGCGGGAAGCGATCTCGTAGTGGTTCATCGCGTCGTTGTAGGCGAACGAGAACAGCTTGTGCTTGGCGCAGAACTCGGGGGTCAGGAACGTGTCGATGAAGGTCACGTCGTTGTGGATCCGGCGGACCTCGAAGATCTTCTCGCGGCCGAGGCCGAGCGGCTGGTCCCAGTGCAGCTTCTCTTCGAGGTCGTCGCAGCGGTCGTACTCGGGCCCGAACCGGCCGTGGTCCCAGCGCTCCTCGACGTCGCGGAACAGCTCGATCCCCAGCTTGTAGGGGTTCAGCCGCTGCTGGCTGGTGGCCATGGTGCCGCTGTGATGGTCGGCGTAGCAGATGAACTCGGCGTCGGTGAGCGCGTGGCGGGTCATGATGGTGGAGTGCCAGTAGCTGGCCCAGCCCTCGTTCATGATCTTGGTCTGCCCCTGGGGGGCGAAGTAGTACGCCTCGTCGCGAACGATCGAGAGGATGTCGTGCTGCCAGTCCTTGAGATGCGCGTGCTCGAGCAGGAACAGGAGCACGTCCCGCTGCGGCTCGTCGGGGAATGAGCGGCTCCGCTCGCGCTCCTCTTCCTGCTCGGCCCGCTCGGCGGCCTCGCGCTCGAGCAGGTCGGGCGGATTGATGAACGAGTCCATGTAACCCTTGGACGGGAAGCGGCCCGGGGTGCGCTGTGCCTCCGCCTCGTCCTTCCGCTGCAAGTGGCCCGCCTGCCGGCCGTCCTTCGCCCGCCGCTGCACGTGGGGCGCGTAGGGGTCGATCAGGTCTTCGACCGACAGGCAGGCGTCGATGAATTTCTCGACCGGCTCGTAGCCGTGGCGGTCGACGTAGCGGTTGACGCGGGCGGCGTGATTGGCCACCTGGTCCAACATGCGGCGGTTGGTCTTCGAGAACCAGGCGTTGTTCTTGAAGAAGTCGCAGTGGCCGTAAACGTGGGCGATGACGAGCTTCTGGTCCGTCATCTCGTTGGCTTCGAGCAGGTAGGCATAGCAGGGGTCGGTGTTGATGACCATCTCGTAGATCTTCTGCAGACCGTACGAGTAGCCCTTCATCAGTTCGTCGTACTCGGCCCCGAACCGCCAGTGCGGATAGCGGGTGGGAAACCCGCCGAAGGCGGCGAGCATGCTCATTTCCTCGTAATCGACGACCTCGAAGATCGTCTCGAAGAAATCGAGCCCGTACTCCCGCGCCTTGCGTTCCAGGTCGTCCTGAACGGCGCGAATCGCAGGAGGCAAGGGGCGATAAGTCGAAATGGCCATGATATGTCACCCAAGCCCGCGGGCAGCGCCCCGCGGGGTATTGTATTCGTCGACAGAAAAATTGAAGACAGAAAAATGAGGGACAGAAAGATGATGACAACGAGTAGACCGCTCCGTTCGGCATTTTTCTGTCTTTAATTTTTCTGTCCAGTCGTCGATTCTCCATCCGCGGCGGCGAAGACCTTGGCGGCCGCGGTCTTGAAGCCAGGCAGGGCGATCGAAGTCGCTTCGTCGTTTTGGCCGAATTCGCCGTGCACCTTGTATTTCTTCTTTCCGGCGGGGAGCGCGAGGACGATGATCAGGCGCTGTTCAAGATCGACGATCCAGTATTCGGGAATCGCGGCCTTCGCGTATTCCTGGCGCTTGGTGACCAGATCGCGCTCGCGGGCCTCGTCGCCGGGGCTGACGATTTCGACGACGAGTTCCGCTCCGGTCGGCTGCTTGTCGCGCGCGGGCATGTGCTCCGGCCGCAGGACGCGGATGTCGGGGTCGCGCATCGTGCCGCGGAAGAGGCGGATGGGCATCTTCGGCGGAAACGCCACCCACGTCGGCTGATGCTTTCGCAGCCACTGGCGGATGCGATCGAGCAGCAATTCCTGCGGGAACATGTGTCGCGGTGACGTCATCGGCAAGAACTCCACGCAGCCGTCGGACAGTTCGGCCCCGAACTCCCAATGCGTGTTGAGGAACGCCTCCTCGGTCCAGTCCCCCTGATACGGGAACTGGTACGCGATCTCCCACGTCGGCTCGCCGCGCTTCGAGCGCGGCGGCGGGGATTGGAGCGTCTCGCGGATTTCCGGCGCTTCGACGATGCTCATTTTCCCGTTCCCAGAAACTCCTTGATCGAATCGTAAATCCCCTCCTTGTCCTCGATCTCGGAGAGAATCAAGTTTTCCCAGTCGTCCTGGATCTTCGTCAGCTCGCGGATGAAGTCCCCCGAGCCGTAGGGGCTTTCCACCTGGCCGTAGCAGTACAGATTGCAGACCGGCAGAATGTGCTCCGTGAGAACCGACAGGCACTCCGCGTTGTCCTCCCCCCAGTTGTCGCCGTCCGAGAACTGGAAGCAGTAGATGTTCCAGTCGGCGGGGGGGAAATCGCGGGCGATGATCTTGCGGCAGGCCTGGTAGGCGGAGGAGATCCGCGTCCCGCCGCTCTCGCGGGTGCGGTAGAACGTGTCTTCATCGACCTCGTGGGCGACGGCATCGTGGACGATGTACCGCCGCTCGACGCCGTCGTACTGCTTCTTGAGCCAGGTGTCGATCCAGAACGATTCGATGCGGACGATCTCCTTCTGGTCGTCGGTCATCGAGCCGGAGACGTCCATCATGTAGATGATGGCGGCGTTGGCCTGCGGCTCGGGGACGCTCTTCCACGAGCGGAAGTACTCGTCCTCGCGGGTGGGGATGATGACCGGCCGCTGCGGGTCGTATTCGTTCGAGGCGATCTGTCTCTTCAGCGCCCGCTTGTACGTCCGCTTGAAGTGGCGGAGCGAATCGGGACCGGTCTGGCTGACGGTATTGTACCGGTCCTTCTTGCTCTTGATCGTGTCCTTCCCCTTGGGCTCGATGTTCGGGAGCTCGAGCTCGTTCCCGAGCATCTCGGCCAGTTCGTCGAGCGTGAGCTCGACTTCGCGGATGTGCTGGCCCGGCTCGCTGCCGGCCTGTCCCGTGCCGTCGCCGTCATCCTGCCCGCGTCCGATGGGCTGGCCGATCTGTCCTTCCCCCTGCCCGACGCCGCCGGAGCCTTTCTGCCCGTGGCGGAAATGGGGGATGTCGATGGCGGGGACGGGGATGCTGACCAGCTCCCGCCCCTTGCGGCCGAGCATTTCGCCGTGGGTGACGTACTTGCGGAGATTTTCGCGGACCTTGCCCCGCACGATGTTGCGGAAGCGCTGCAGGTCGCGGTCGATGGCGCGGGTCATGGCTCGGTTGTCAGTTGTCCGCGGTCAGTTGTCAGTTGTCGGAAGCCCACGGGCGGCGCCCCGTGGGGTACTCCACGGCTCTTGCTCGCGTCCGTCACTTGGAATCTTCCCCCGCGGCGAAGACTTGCGCGACGGCGACTTCGAAGCCGGGCAACAGCCGCGAGGCCGCCGTCTGGCCGGGAGCGAACTCGCCGTGCGTGCGGTATTGATCGCCGTCGAGGGCGAAGACGACGATCTTCTTTTCCTCCGGATCGATGACCCAGTATTCCGGGATGCCGGCCTCGGCGTAATCCTGGCGTTTCTCCACGAGATCGCGAATGCGGCTCGACTCACCTTCGCTGACGACCTCCATCACCAGGTCGGCCCCGTCCGGCGGCGTCTTGCGGCTCTTGATGCGCTCATGTCTCAGGAAGAAGACGTCCGGCTCACGGTACTTTCCGTGCCGCATGCGCACCGGAGACGGAGCGACATACACGCGCCCCAGATTGCGCTGCTCGACATACGCCTTCAGCAAGTCGCGCAGGAACAGCATGATGTCCTGATGCGTGAGGTTCGGCATCGGCAGAAACTCCACTACGCCGTCCGTGAACTCGACGATCCGCCCGACATCCAGCGCGAGGTAGTCCTCTTCGCTCCAATCCCCCTGGTACGGGTAGAGGTACGCCATCTCCCACGTGGGCTCGCCGCGCCGCGAGCGGACCTCCTGCTCGGGCTGCGCCGCGATCGTTTCCGGAATCGTCGTGCTCATCGCCGCCCTCGCTTCATCGCGAGCATCAGTTCGGGTCACAGGACGACGCCCACCGGTGGGGCCAGTGGGCGGTGAACGTCATGCCAAAATGAGGAAAAACCGATTCACGGGCCGCGCGTTCGTTCCGCGTCGTCCCGGCGACCCCCGAAAGGAACGCCGCGATCATTCCGGCGGTCGACCGGCCGCGAAGAGGGCCGAAACGTCGACGCCGAATCCCGACAGGAGGAGCGAGGTCGCCCGCTCTCCCTCGCCGAATTCCCCGTGAGTCTTGTAGTTGGTTCCCTCCAGTGCCAGGACGTCGATCTTCCGCCGTTCGGGATCGACGATCCAGTATTCGCTCACTCCCGCCTCGGCGTATTCCTTCCGCTTGTCTTCCAGATCGCGTTCGCGCGACTCGTCGCCGGGGCTGACGATCTCCACGGCGAGATCGGGAGCTGGCGGCTGCCGATTTCCCTGCGGCTCCCGGCCGCGGCGATAGAACGTCAGGTCCGGATCGCGATAGTTTCCGGGGCCAAGCCGCACCGCCATCGGCGCCGGTAGGACTTCGCCCAGCTTCGACGAGCGCAGGAATTCATGGAGTGCGAAGAGCAGGAACATCAGGATCCGCTGGTGAAATGCTCCGGCCATCGGCAGGAACTCCAGGCAGCCATTGGAAAGCTCCACGCGCTGAGTCGTGTGGAGCGCCAGGTAGTCCCGTTCGGTCCACTCTCCCTGCCGCGGGTACTCGTAGGCCAGTTCCCACGTCGGCTCGCCGCGCTTCGAGCGCACGGGCGGCTCGTCGACGAGAGTCTCGGAGGAGCCGATGGCGGTCATCGATCATTCCTTCTTTTTCGCGTCGCCGCGGGCGAAGATGCTGGCGACGTACTGCAGCACGTCGGTGGCCGATTCCTCGTTGTAGCCGTAGTTCCGCATCAGCCGGCTCTTGACGATGTCGATCTTCTCCTGGGTGTCGGCGTCGACGACGTTCGACACGAGGCTGGTGAGCTTGATCGTGTCCTTCTGGTCCTCGAACAGCTTCATCTCGAGGGCCTTCTGGAGCCGCTCGTTGGTGCGGTAGTCGAACGACTTGCCGTCCAGCGACAGGGCGCCGATGTAGTTCATGATTTCGCGGCGGAAGTCGTCCTTGCGGGTGTCGGGGATGTCGATCCGCTCTTCGATCGACCGCATCAGCCGCTCGTCCGGCTCTTCGTCATCGCCGGTGAACTTGTTCTTCACCCGCTCCTTCTGGGTGTAGGCCTTGACGTTGTCGATGTAGTTCCCGCACAGCCGGGTGAGGGCCTCCTCGTCGGCGGCGATCGCCCGCTGGACCTCGTTCTTCACGATGTCGGTATACTCTTCCTTGACGACCGAGATGAGCTGCCGGTAGTGGTCGCGAAGCTCCTCGTTGTGAATCAGCGTGTGGTGCTTGAGCCCCGCTTCGAGCTCGTTGAGCACCATGAACGGGTTGAGACAGGTCGATTCGGTGTTCGCCACGAGCGCGTTCGAGATCTTGTCCTGCACGTAGCGGGGGGAGATGCCGTTCATCCCTTCGCTCCGCGCCTCCCGGCGAAGTTGCGCGACATTGTCGGCCGTGAAACCGGGAAGCGTCTTGCCGTTGTACAGCTTGAGCTTCTGCATCAGCGTCAGCCCGGCGTTCTTGGGCTGCTCGAGCCGGGTGAGCACGGCCCACATCGCGGCGATCTCGAGCGTGTGCGGGGCGATGTGCTTCCCGCGGACGCGCCGCGCGTTGTAGTCCTTCTCGTAGATCTTGATCTCTTCGGAGAGCTTGGTGACGTAGGGGACGTCGATCTTCACCGTGCGGTCCCGCAGCGCCTCCATGAACTCGTTGGACTGGAGCTTGCGGTACTCGGGCTCGTTCGTGTGGCCGACGATCACCGTGTCGATGTCGGTCTGGGCGAACTTCTTGGGCTTGATCTTGTGCTCCTGCGAAGCGCCGAGCAGGTCGTACAGGAAGGCCACGTCGAGCTTCAAGACTTCGATGAACTCGATCACCCCGCGGTTGGCGACGTTGAACTCGCCGTCGAAGTTGAACGCCCGCGGGTCGCTCTCGCTGCCGAATTCGGCGATCTTGCGGTAGTTGATGTCGCCGGTGAGCTCGGTCGAGTCCTGGTTCTTCTCGTCCTTGGGCTGGAACGTGCCGATGCCGATCCGGTCCTGCTCCGTGAGCAACAGCCGCTTGACGAGCACGTCGTCGAGGACCTTGGCCCAGTCGCCGTCGGCCCGTTCGAGGCGCTCCTTGAACATGAACCGGCACAAGGGGCACAGGTCCCCTTCGATCTCGACGCCGTAGGACTTGTGGTCGTCGGGACTGCGGCCCTCGTTGAGGAAGGCCACGAAATCGGGGCGGTGCGAGTCCGGGATGAGGTGCAGTGGGTCCTCGTGCATCGGGCACCACTGGACCGTGCCGTCCTCCTGCTTCCAGCCGTAGGAGTACATCGCCCCGTCGTCGGTGCGGCTGTAGCGTTCCAGCCCCCGCTTCAGCAGGCGGGCGATCGTCGATTTCGAGCTGCCGACCGGCCCGTGCAGCAGGATCACGCGGCGCTCGCTGCCGTACTTCAGGGCCGCGCTGCGGAACACGTTGACCAGTTCCATCAGCGGGCGGGTGAGGCCGAAGATCGCGTCGCGGCCGTCGTTGTCCGGGTCGTCGAAGAAGCGATAGCGGACGAGCCCTTCCTTCTTGCTCCCCTCGAGGGGGTATGTCCCCTTGGCGAGGATCATGTCATACACCCGCTGGTAGGCCGAACGGGTGACGGTCGGCTGCTGGCGGACGATGTCCACGTATTCGGCGAAGGGGCCTTGCCAATGCTCTTGGCGATAGGCTTCGACGCTCTGGCCTTGCGACAGCTTTTCGAGGAATTCGAGACCTGCACCCACGGAACTGCTCCTTCCGTCGCGAATCGCTCGGTTGTACGTCGGCGGGCCTATTGCGTGCGCGTCCCCTCTCCCGTCAAGGTTTCGGCGGCGCAGGCTGAGACGCCTCGGGCCTGCGAGCGAAACTCGAACAGCGAGGTGACGCGACCTTCCATGGTCCGAACCGACATGTGAAAAACGGGGGAAATCCATCGGCGGGCCCGGCGGCCCATCAGGCGAGCATGTCAATTATCACAAGTTCGAGAAACGAGGCAATATCAATCCCGGTTCACGAATCGCCGCGGGAACCGCGCCGCCCCGTCGTGCGGCGTCACGATCAACCCCTTGTCCGGCCGGAAATTACGGAATCGATGGCGGCTCCCACGATCGCCCCGCAGCGGCCGATCCCCCGCCGCCGAACCGGACCCGACAGTTCCGTCGATGGTTGATGGCCGATGGTCGATGGTCGATAGTAGAGGGTCGACGGATCGGGCGAGGCGCCCGACGTTCGACCATCGACCATCGACCCTTCGACATTCGCCCCGTCATGCCCCACGAACCGTCCACCGTCCGCGTCCAGCTCGGCCCCCGAAGCTACGACATCACGATCGTCAGCGACGCGCTGCCGCGCATCGCGGAACAGGTCGCCCGCTGGACCGCGGCGCGGCTGGAACTGCGTGTCGAGCGCGGGAAGGCGTTCGTCGTCACCGACGCGCACGTCCGCGAGCCGCACGCCGAGGCAGTCCGCCGGAGCTTCGCCGAGGCCGGCTGGCAAACCGATCTCGCCGAGCTGCCGCCGGGTGAAAAATCGAAGGACCTCGCCGTCGTCTCCGATCTCTACGATCGGCTGGTGGCGTTCGGGGCGGATCGCCGGACGCTGGTCGTTGCAGTGGGCGGGGGCGTGATCGGCGACGCGGCCGGCTTCGCCGCCGCGACATACGCCCGCGGGCTGCCCTTCGTGCAAGTGCCGACGACGCTGCTCGCCCAGGTGGACAGCTCCGTCGGCGGCAAGGTCGGCGTGAACCATCCGCGGGGGAAGAACTTGATCGGCGCGTTCCATCAGCCGCTCGGCGTGTTCATCGACACCGCCACGCTCCGCACGCTCCCCGAGCGGGCCTTCCGCAGCGGACTCGCCGAGGTCGTGAAATACGGCGTGATCCTCGATGCGGACTTTTTCGGCTGGCTCGAAGCGCACGCCCGCGAGATCAACGAGCGCGATCCGGCGGCGCTCGCCCACGTCGTCGCGCGAAGCTGCCGGCTCAAGGCGGACGTGGTCGAACAGGACGAGTTCGAAACGCTGGAGTCCAGGCTTCAGCCTGCGTTGGAGTCCAGGCTTCAGCCTGCCGCTCACTCGGGAGAAAACAGCCTGAAGGCTGGACTCCAACAGGGTGGACTCCCGCGGGCGATCCTCAACTACGGACACACCTTCGCCCACGCCTTCGAGACCCTGGCCGGTTACGGCGCGCTGCTGCACGGCGAAGCGGTCGCGATCGGCATCGTCTGCGCGAGCCGGCTCGCCGAGCGCCGCGGCCTGATCGACGCGGCGGCGACGGAGCGCCAGATTTCGTTGTTGCAGGCGTTCGGCCTGCCGACTGCGCTGCCGACGTCGGTGAGGATCGATGCCGAGGCGGCCCTGTCGAGCATGCGGCTCGACAAGAAATCCGTGGGAGGCCGGTTGCGGTTCGTGCTCCCGACGCGGCTCGGCCACGTGGAAACGTTCGCCGACGTGCCGGAGACGGACGTGCGGGCGATTCTGGAGGGCGCGGCCTGAGTCAGGTCGAAGTGAGACTGGTGAGGCCGCCGCAGATGGAGTCCAGCCTTCAGGCTGGCGGATGGAACAACGCGGCGTCGTCCTCGCGCGAGCGACAGGCTGAAGCCTGTACTCCAGCGGAGACTGGAAAATGCTTGACTTCCCCGCTCCGCCGGCCCAGCATGGCGAGTCGACGCACGTGGCATGGCATGCGTCCTCGCGACTGAGGGGGATCTCGCGTGACCGATTCGGACAGCACGGCCGCCGAGCTGATCGACTGGCTCCGCCTCAACCTCGTCCCCGGCGTCGGGCCGCGCACGTTGCAGGCGCTGCTCGAGCGGTTCGCGACCCCGGCCGGCATCTTCGCCGCTCGTCCCGAAGAGCTGCGCCAGGTCGATGGAATCGGCCCGAAAGTCGCCGCCGCCATCGTCAATTCCGATTTCCACCTCGAAGCGCGGCGCGAGCGCGAGCGCTGCCGGGATCTCGGCGTCGAATTGCTGCTCGCCGGCAGCGAGGGCTATCCGCGCCTGCTCCAGGAAATCTTCGATCCGCCGGGCGTGCTCTACTTCCGGGGGACGCGCGAGCCGCGCGACGACCTGGCGATCGCCATCGTCGGCGCCCGGCGTTGCACGCATTACGGACGGCAGCAGGCGGAGCGGTTCGCCGGGACACTGGCCCGGGCCGGAATGACGGTCGTCAGCGGCCTGGCGCGGGGGATCGACGCCGCCGCCCATCGCGGGGCGCTCGCGGCGGGAGGGCGGACGATCGCCGTGCTGGCGACCGGCGTCGCCACGATTTATCCGCCGGAGCACGTCGAGCTGGCCGACGAGGTGATCGCGAGCGGCGCGCTCGTCAGCGAATCGCCGCTCGACCAGCGGCCGATGCCGGGGCTGTTCCCGCAGCGAAACCGGATCATCAGCGGGCTGAGCGCCGGCGTGATCATCGTCGAAGCCTCGCGGAAGAGCGGCGCCCTGCACACCGCCCGGCACGCGATGGAGCAGGGGCGGGACGTGTTCGCGATTCCCGGCAGCATCGACAGCCTCGCCAGCGAAGGCTGCCACGACCTGATCCGCGACGGGGTGGCGCTGGTCCGCACCCCGGATGACGTCCTCGAAGCGCTCGGCCCGCTGATTTCGCCGGTGCAGCGCGCGGCGGGCGAGGAGATCCACTCGCCCCGCGAGCTGACGCTCAACGAGCAGGAGCGGACAGTGCTCGATCTCGTCCAGCTCGTGCCGAGGCACACCGACGAGGTGCTGCGCGACACCGATCTCGAGCCGTCGCGCGTGCTGGCGACGCTGACGATCCTCGAAATGAAGCGCATGGTCCGCCGCCTGCCGGGCGGCTACGTCGTCCGCACGCCGTGAGACCACGCGCGATCGAAAGAAGGAATCATCCACCTTCCTCACGATCGAGCGCCAGGAACGACTCCTCCGCCGCCTGCACGAGCTCCTCGTCCGACGGCAAGTCGTAGTCGAACTCGCGCACGCGACGCAGAATCTCGGAAGCGGCCTCGCGCTTCTGCGGCTCCGGCAATCGGTCGAACGTTTCCAGCAACTCCTGCACGACGTGCGTCATGCGCAATCTCCGTTGCGGTGGCCCTACTCACCGAATCGGCCCCGTGTACGCCGACAGGTTCCAGCGGCTGGTGACCTTTTTCGACTGCGTCCAGAATTCGATCGAGCTTTTCCCGGTGATGTCGCCGTGGCCGAAGCGGGAGTCGTTCCAGCCGCCGAAGCCGAACGGCTCGCGGGGGACCGGGACGCCGATGTTGATCCCCACCATCCCGGCGCTCGCCTTGGCCGCGATGTAGCCGGCGAGGCCGCCGTCCTGCGTGTAGACCGCGGCCGCGTTGCCGTAGGGGGAGGCGTTTTCGATGGCGAGCGCCTCGTCGGCGTCGCTCGCGCGGATGATGGCGAGGACCGGACCGAACACCTCCTCCCGGGCGATCTTCATGTCGGGGGTGACGCGGTCGATGACCGTCGCGCCGACGTAGTAGCCGTTTTCCTTGCCTTTCACGACGCAGCCGCGACCGTCGACGAGCACCTTCGCGCCGGCTTCCTCGGCCTCGGTGATGTAGCGTTCGATCCGCTGCTGGGCCTCGCGCGAGATCACGGCCCCCATCTCCTGGCCGGGGACGGTCTTCTTCGCCACGTCGCAAACCCGCTCGATCACGCGGTCCACTTCGCCCACCGCGATCAACGTGGCAGCGGCCATGCACCGCTGCCCGGCGCAGCCTGTGGACGAGCCGGTGATGTTGATCGCGCTCTGCTCGACCTCGGCGTCGGGGAAGACCATCAGGTGGTTCTTGGCCCCCCCCATCGCCAGGCACCGCTTGAAGTTCGACGTCGCGCGGGCATAGACGAGCTTCGCCACCTTCGTCGAGCCGACGAACGTGACCGCCTTGATGTCCGGGTGATCGCAGATCCCCTCGACGATCTCCCTTCCCCCGTGGACGACGTTGAACACGCCGGCGGGCAGCCCCGCCTCGGCGAGCAATTCGGCGATCCGCTTGGCGCTCAGCGGCACCGACTCCGAAGGCTTGAAGAGGAACGTGTTGCCCAGCGCGATCGCGTTCGTGATCGTCCAGTGCGGGACCATGCTCGGGAAGTTGAATGGGCAGATCGACGCGACCACCCCCAGCGGCACGCGATCGACCCGGCACTCGACGCCGCGGCTGACTTCGAGAATCTCACCGCCGACGAGCTGCGGCAGCGAGACGGCGAACTCGCACAGCTCGATCGCCTTCATGATCTCGGCCTTGCCTTCATCGAAGGTCTTGCCGTTCTCCTCCTGGATCAGGGCGGCCAGCTCGTCGATGTGCTCTTCGAGCAGCCGGCGATACCGGAAGAAGACCTGCACGCGGTCCTTGACGGTCTGCGAAGACCATTTCGGAAACGCCGCCTGCGCGGCCTTCACGGCGCGATCGAGATCGCCGCGCGTCGAGAGCGGCACGGTGGAGATCACCGAGCCGTCGAGCGGCGAAAACACGTCGAGCCGTTCCCCCTCGCTGGGGACGAACTCGCCGCCGATGTAGTTGTCGAGAGCGGGGTATTTCAACTGCTGCATGGCCGTGGGCATGATGGAACTCGTCGGAGAAAAGTTTTGACGCAAAGGCGCAAAGAAACGCAAAGGAAGAAAGGAAAAGTGGGTCGGGATGGAACTTGCGCAGCAACGCAATGTCTACTTCTCTTTGCGTTTCTTCGCGTCTTTGCGCCTTTGCGTCGAGATATTTTTCGGTGAACGCTACGCGCTGACGGGGTTCTTGCCGACGAGGTCGAGCGCCTCGTCGAGGCAGTCGGCGATGTAGTCGGCGTCGTCGATGGTGATGCACATCGGGGGCTTGAGGCGGATGACGTTGCCGTACAGGCCTCCCTTGCCGATCAGCAGGCCGCGTTCCTTCGCGAGTTCGAGGACGTCGGCCGTCTCGGTGTTGGCCGGCTCCTTGGTGACGCGGTCGCGGACGAGTTCGATGCCGAGCATCAGCCCCATGCCGCG
>JBBDNU010000179.1:0-66124 GCA_040877365.1 Planctomycetales bacterium | reverse complement strand
TCATCTCCTACGCGGTGCTGCTGCTGACCAATCCGGACGCGGACACGCAGCCGCACTACCCGGCGATCTTCGCGGTCGCGTTGGCGGTGCTCGGCTTCGCGGTGGCGTACCAGGTCCACCGCGTCCGCGCGCTGAGCCGCTATTACGAGCGCCGGCGGCTGTAGACGGAATGGACGGACCAGCGATCACGTGATCGTGGGTTAGCAGACTGTTGAAAAAGGGGACTGGCTCCCGCCGGATGAGCCGAAATTCCGGGGCGATCCGCGGATTTTTCGGGCAGGGCGCGTGCCCGAAGGTTGCCTGCGGATGGGTGCGGGCGGCGAAATGGCGGCGGGCGACGGGCTTCCCAACCACGAAGGGCACGAACGGCACGAAAGACGCTGCCGGCGCGGGCTGCTTCGTTTCGTGGCTTTCGCGCCTTTCGTGGTTCGACGGAAGCCGGTAGGGTGGGCTGTGCCCACCGATGATGTCGAGACGGGCTCGCTAACGGTGGGGTGCTGGGCACAGCCCACCCGACGGCGGCGAGCCGTGCGGAAACGCGGGTCGTGGGGGTGGCTGCGCGGGGGGGCGAACTCTCGTGCGTTTCACGTGGAACGCGGAGCGAGCGGCGGGGCGCGGACCTTGCGGGCGGGCCGCGCATCGGCTCAACTGAAGGGGTCGTCCGCCGACGCCGTGCGGGCGAAGCTTCGCGCGGCGAACCGTCTCCGTCCACTCCGAACGTGCCTCATGGTCTTCGACGAATACGAACGCGAGCGACGCTTCCGGGAATTGTGGGAAGCGGTCCGCATCGAACGTCCCGTGCCTTACTCGCTGTTCACGTTCGGCGAGTCGGTGCTGCCGTATTATCTCGTGCTGGGGCTGCCGCGGGGGCGGGAGTCGGTCTCGGTCACGCGGGGGGAAGTGAAGATCACGCGGCCGCGGATCATCACGCCGGGGCACGATCATCCCGAGTTCCACAACTTCTTCGAGGGGGACGAGGACGAAGGGATGATCCAGTTCCTGCTGGCGCGGACGGCGGCGTTCTCGAACCTGCAGCTCGACAACGCGAGCGGCCCCGTGCAGATCGTCAGCGACAGCGTCGAGGAGGCGGTGGCCAAGCTCAACCGCCGCCTGGACGATGCCGACGAGGACCGCACCGCGATCCTTTCCGCACCGCCGCCCTTGGGCAAGATCGCCGTGCTGCGGTACGCGACGGAGCGCGTCGTGGCCAGCGGGCCGGACAACGTGCAGGAGCTGCGCGAGCGGGGCTTTCTGCCCTGAATCGCCGACGATGTGGCTTTCCCTTGATCGCCGGCGGCATCGCCTTGTACAATGTTTTTGTACAATATACGGCTCCCATGCGGAGGAAACCAATGGCTATACGCGCAACTTACAGCCGCGCCCGCGCCAACCTCGCCGACCTCTGGAACGAAGTGGAATCGACCCGGGAGCCCGCCATCCTCGAGCGACGCGGCCACGAGAACATGGCCCTCATTCCCGCCGACGAGCTTTCGGCTTTGGAAGAGACGGCCCACCTGCTGCGGTCCCCGAAGAACGCGGCACGCCTGCTGTCCGCGCTGGCGCGTTCCCGGAAGCGAACGACGCCTCCAGTGGAGTTGGAAACCCTCGCGCAGGAGCTCGGGCTTTCCGATTAGAAGCTCCTCATGAGCCGCAAACGGCCGAAACGAAGCTCCGCCCCGGCACCCGGGAAGCGCATCACCATCGTTCAGGACGAGTGCCTGGAGGATCTCGAACACTGGGTGGCCACGGACCGCAAGGTGGCACTCCGCATCTTGAACCTGATGCAGGCGGCCCGGCGAGACCCTTTCGGAGGCATCGCCAAGCCGGAACCGCTGAAGCACCTGGGTGCGGACATCTGGTCCCGTCGAATCACGGCGCAGGACCGGCTGGTGTATCGGGTCGGACACGACTTCGTCGATTTCCTCCAAGCGCGGTATCACTATTGATGGTGCGACTACAGGGGTCACTGGTCCTCGTTCAGCGCCGACCGAAGGCGACTCAGGTTCCCGCGTGTTTCGAATCGGAAAACACGTGCGCCGACCAGACGATACGGCAATGATCGCAGGTGTAACGAAGCATTCCGCCGCGGGCATACTCGCTGCTGCTCCACGGAATGCGCACCTTCCGCCCGCAAGATGGGCACTTGGTCCAGCGAAACCGAACGGCCAAAACGGCGAGCGGAATCATCAGCGTCAGGCCGAGAGTGGCGATCAACGTCGGCGAAGACCAGCGCAGCCAGAATGCAAGCACGAGTCCCGCCCACACGGGAACGGACGCGGCCATCGCCGCGCCATCAGGCGAAGCCCGAACCGCTGATCGTCGCGCTGGGCGTATTCTTGTTCCATCGCGATGCCGCTCGGTCAGGAGGTTGTTCGCTCCGCCCAGCGGGCCATGCCTGTACGGAGCGTGCGGAACTCGGGGTGCTGCCGCAAGGCGCCCAGCAGCGCGAAGTGGCTCAGGCGGCGGTCGTGGAATTCGCTGCACAACAGCGGGCGGATTTCGTCGCGGAACACCTCGCGGCGGCGGTGGCGAATCCACGCGCCGCACAGAGGCACGGCGGCCATCGCGATCCCGGCGTCCACATACCAGCCGCTCCAGCCCACTCCGATCAGCACGTGGATCGCCACGCACAGCCAGAACAGGCCGATCAGGACCGTCCAAACGGGGAGCGCGGCGGCCTGCACCAGCCGCTCGTTGGCCTGCAACAGCCGGCCGTAGAAGGCGGGATCGCCGACCGGTCCGGGAGGTTGTCCCGCTGCGGCGGCCGCCTCGCGCGGCGCGCGGTCGATCAGCTCGCAGACCAGCTCGCCCCCCTGTCGCGTGACCAGGATCGCCTCCCCTTCGTCGGGGAGGTATTCGGCGAGGTATTCCAGTTCTTCGAAGGGAGTATTCATGTCGCCCCCGTGCCTCGTGATCGACTCCATCCCGCCGGGCACACGGACAGGCCGCACTCGAGAGAGGCATCGGCGATTCGCTCGCGGCCGGACGCCCCTCCTGAGTCATCCAATGTGCCGCTGAACCGGATTATTTTACCCGAACGACCGCAAGACTTCCACGATTTTCTCGAAGTCGTTCGGCACGACGACCGGCCGGTTCGCGTGCGGGGCCGCGTGCAGGCCGCGGCGGGTCATCCATTCGTCGAGAGCGCCGACCTGCGACGAGTGATAGGCGACCGTGGCCGTGGGATCCTTGAGCTGATGCCCGGTGAGGACGCAGACCACGCGCTCGTCCGCCGCGATCACTCCTTCGCGACGCAGCGCACGAGCGCCGGCGACGCTGGCGGCGCTGGCCGGCTCGCAGCCGAAGCCCCCTGCGCCGATCCGCGCCTTGGCGTCGAGGATCTCCTGGTCGCTCACCTCGCGGACGACGCCGTCGCACGTGTCGAGCGCCCGCAGGCATTTTTCGAGGTTCACCGGGCGGTTGATCTCGATGGCGCTGGCGATGGTCGAGGCCTTGCGGCGCTGGCGGTCCATCTCGGCGTAGAACGCTTCGATCGCCGCGCGGTCGGGCCGGCCATCATTCCAACGCACCCCCTGCTGTTCGACCAGCCGGGCGAGCGTGTTCGCGCCGGCGGCATTGATGACGGCCAGCCGCGGCACGCGGTCGATCAGGCCGAGTTCCTTCAATTCGGCGAACGCTTTGCCGAAGGCGCTCGAGTTGCCGAGGTTCCCGCCGGGGACGACGATCCAGTCGGGGACTTCCCAGCCGAGCCCTTCCAGCACGCGATACATGATCGTCTTCTGCCCTTCCAGCCGAAAGGGATTGACGCTGTTGCACAAGTAAATGCGTTCGGCGGCGCACACGTCGCGGACCTGGCGGAGGGCGTCGTCGAAGTCCCCTTCGATCTGCAGCGTGAGCGCGCCGTAATCGAGCGCCTGCGACAGCTTGCCGAAGGCGATCTTCCCGCTGCCCACGAACACCACGACGCGGAACAGCCCGGTCGTGGCGGCGTAGATCGCGAGCGAGGCGCTCGTGTTGCCGGTCGAGGCGCACGCCGCGAGCTTCGCCCCGACCATGCGGGCGTGGGTCGCGGCGGCGGTCATGCCGTTGTCCTTGAAGCTGCCGGAGGGGTTCAGCCCCTCGTACTGGAGGAACAGCCGGCCGGCGTCGAGGCCGACGTATTTCCCCACCGCATCCGAGCGCTGCAGGATCGTCTGCCCCTCGCCGATGGTGACGATGCGGTCCTCCGGGGCGAAGTTGAGCAACTCGCGGAACCGCCACACGCCGCTGAAGTCGGCCGGATTGCGGCGATTGCTCCAGCGGGCCTCGAACTCGCGGAGCGACCGCGGCACGGGGAGCCGGTCCCAGTCATACGCGAGATCGAGCAGGCTCCCGCAGCGCGGGCAGGCGACGTGGACTTCGTCCACGGCGAACGTGGCGCGGCAATCGGGGGAAATGCACTGTTGAAAGGCAAGATCGGGGACGGGGGAGGTGGAAATCGGTGATGCTCCGGGAAAGCCGGGACTTCGTCGTCCCGTGCGGAATGCTTCGTCAATCGAGCGGATTTGGAAAAGTTGAGTCCCGGGACGGTTACTCGATGCCGATAGCGCGATCAAGGTCATCCGGCATCAGCGATGGCGGAGACTGTCCGCCATTCCCGCCATTACTCGAGTGGGCGTGCCGAGTCGTTTTCAGGATGACCAAGCTTCGCACAATCAGATCCTTCATTTCACGGATCTGTTCGACGCGGTCGAAATGGACGAAGCATCCCCCCGACTTTCCGTTGCGCTCCTTGACCTGGTAGCCAGGAAGCAGTGCCCGCGCTTCGTCGGAGGAGACGAGGGTGACCAATCGCTTGTGCTTGCGGTTTCCGAGATACCTCAGAAACCACCGCTTCGGCCGCTTGTAGGACACGTTGAACCAGAAGGACGTATCGTGATAGAGCACGTCTTCCCGAGGAATGCCGGACTTGGAGCAAATCTCGCGAACGATCTCGTAGAGTTCGAGTTCGTCGGCGGTCGTCACCACACCGTTGTGTTGCTGAGTGCCGGCGAGGCGAGCGGCACCATCCTGCCGGGACGAGTCACTGCTCTCATCTCGATCTGCGGCGGCATCCTCCTTCCCGGTCTCCCGCAACTGTCGCATCCGCTGCTTCAGCTTCTCCAGAAAGTCGTCACTCATAGCCCGGAGCAGGGCGGGTTCGATCGCTTCACACGCAATCTCCCCCAAGCGCGTCATCACCGCGGTGGTCTTATTCCCCTTGTAGACACCCTTCGTGAGCCATTTCATGAATTCAGCATCCGCAGCCGGCGCGCGCAACACTCCGACGATCCTGTCGATCATCGCCTGCCGGTAGGCGCTATTCTCCGCGTCCTTGACGAGCGTTTCCGCGTCGAATGCGTCGCGACTGAACTTCGACAGAAACTTCGCCACCTTGGCCCAGTCTGTGTCGTCCTCGTCCAGGGAGAACCGAAAGAACGGTTCATCGTCCATCACGTTCGGCTGGTCCAAATCACCGAAGAACAGGAAAAGGCAGCCGTCCGTGATGATTCCGAAGTGAAGCTCCGGCATCTGACCGATGTATCGCGCGAGCTGCTGAGCCTTCTGTTTCAAATTGGCTCCGAGAGGCTTCGTCTCGACGACCATGCGTGGTTTGACGCCAGTTTTGTCGAAGATCGCGAAATCCATCTGGTCGGGGTATTTCTTGCCGTCGCCCTGCGTGAACTCCGCGCGAAACTCCAATCGGACCTCCCGCGGATTGTTCGGGTCATAACCAAGACAGCGGAGGAATGGGACGACCAACGCCATTTTGGCGGTCTCCTCATTCGTGATGAAGTTCCGGTTCTCCTTGAAACGCTTGACGAGATCGAGCAGCTTCTCGGTGTCCATGTCTTCATCCCCCGCAGGCTGAGGTGACCAGCATCGCGAAAAAGATGGATCCAGTGAACCACGGTGCAAGGGCGAAATCAATCCCACGGGGCGTTGCCCGTGGGCTTCACCCCCGCTGTTCCAGCGGCACGAATCGCCGTTTCTCCTCCCCCACGTATCGCGACCGCGGGCGGATCAGGCGGTTGTTTTCGGCCTGCTCGATCACGTGGGCCGCCCAGCCGGCGACGCGGCTCGCCACGAACAGCGGCGTGTACAGTTCGACCTCCAGCCCCAGGTAGTGGTACAGCCGGGCGCTCGGCCAGTCGAGGTTCGGGGGCAGACCCTTCTCCTCGCGGACGATCCGCTCGATCACCTCCGCCGTCTCCTCGAGATCGGTGCGGCCGGCGGCCTCGGCCAACTCGCGGCAATAGTCCTTGAGAATCACCGCCCGCGGGTCCCCCTCCTTGTAGACGCGGTGGCCGAAGCCCATGATCCGCCGCTTTTCGGCGAGCGCCTGCCGGACCCACGCCTCGGCGTTGTCGGGCGAGCCGACTTCTTCGAGGACCTCCATCACCCGCTCGTTCGCGCCTCCGTGCAGCGGCCCCTTGAGCGCCCCGACCGCCGCGGTGATCGCGGAGTACAGGTCGGATTGCGTCGAGGTCACGACCCGCGCGGTGAAGGTCGAGGCGTTGAATTCGTGCTCGGCGTACAGAATGAGCGAGACGTCCATCGCCCGCTCTTCGAGGGGCGTCGGCTCGTCGCCGCGGATCTGATGGAGCACATTGGCGGCGAAACTCAGCACGGGGTTCGGCTCGACCGAATCGAGCCCGCGGCTTTGCCGGTAGCGCGTGCCGATGAGCAGCGGGATCTGGGCGAGCAGGCGGACCGCCTTGTCGACCATGTCGCCGGTCTCGTGCTGGTCGGCCTGCGGGTCGAAATGGGCCAGCGCGCTGATTCCGGTCCGCAGGACGTCCATTGCCCCGGCATTGAACGGCAGCTCCGCCAGGAACCGCACGAGCGCCCCGGGGAGTTCCGAAGACTCCGCGAGGATCGACTGGAAATCGGCGAGCTGCTCCTGCCCCGGCAACTCGCCATACAAGAGGAGATAAGCGACTTCCGGGAATTTCGCCGACGCGGCCAGCTCCTCGACCGGATAGCCGCGATAGCGGAGTCCCCCTTCGATGGTAGAGACGGCGGTCTCGCCGGCGATGACCCCTTCCAGTCCGGGATGATACTTCTCGTCGTGCATGGCGTTTCCGGTTGCGCGGTGAGTCAGGAAAACATGGATGGGGCGAATGCTGACGCTCGTCGTTCGATTGTATCCCCCGCCCGGCAATATTCGAGACTATCGCCCCAAGCTTCGGCAAGAGCTTCAGCGGGTCGGTCCGTCTTCGCTGTTCGATTGCGCGCAAGCGGGAGGTTGAGCATCACGCTGCGCGGGCGACGATGATCTGGTCGCGAGAGGAGTCGACCGGTAGAATTCGGGTGGAAGGTTTCCGCCGCTCGAACCGGCGAATGTAGTACAAGGAAATCCATGCTGGAAGTGACGGTCCCTGACGCGCAACAACGATTGCCGGAACTGCTGGAAGCGGTCGAACGGGGCGAGATCGTGGAAATCCGCTCCGACACCGGCCGGACGTTCGGCTTGACGCCTCGACGCGCCCGTCCCGCCGCGACCGGGATCCCGCGAGCGGGCAGCTGCAAAGGGCTGTTCGAGGTTCCGGATGACTTCGATGAACCGCTCGAGGAACTGCGCGAGTACATGGGATGAGGCTGCTGCTCGACACGCACGCTCTGCTGTGGTTCCTCGCCGATGATCCGCGATTGAGTGCTGCGGCCAAAGCGGCGATTTCAGATCCGTCGAACGAGCGTTGGCTCTCGCCGATCAGCCTGCTGGAAATCGCTCTGAAAGTGCGGATCGGCAAATTGCCCTTGCACGTGCCGTTCGCCGCATTGTTCCCGGCTCAGTTGCTGGCCAACGACATCGCGTTGCTCCCGCTGGAACCAGCTCATATCGAGCCGCTGACGAGCTTGCCGCTGCACCATCGCGACCCCTTCGATCGAACGCTCGCCTCAACGGCGCTTGTCGAAGGTTCGACCCTCGTCTCGGCGGACCCGCTCTTCGACGCCTATGGATTGACGCGGCTCTGGTGAATTTCAGCAGATGTCGGGTGGCACTTTGGTTTCACGAGTGCCCGGCGGATGAATGGCACGATTCGCGGACGCGACGAGTAGTATCAGCGTGATCCAGCGGGCAAGGGCGGCTCTCGCTTTCTCGCTCCTATTGGGAGTCGATTCTCAGGATCGCATCCTCGGCTTGCCAGCGGACGAAACGCGAAGCATCATTCCGAAGTTCGCGCAGAATCGGCAATGCGTCGCGAGCGCCGGCGCCGATTTGGCCCATGGTCTCCGCCGTCGCCTGCCGGACGTAGGCCGAGTCGTGTCGCAGTTGTCGAATCAGGACCGGCACCGCGACCTTGCCGTCTTCGCCAAGCAATCCGATCAATCGGATCAATTGCAGCCGCTCATCAAGCTCGACGTCCTGGCTCAGCTTTTCGGACAGCATCGGCGCCATGATCGGTCCCCGCCCATGCAATCGCGCGATCCACACGAAGTCCGCCCAGCACCGGTTGAACGGCGTGCAATCGAGGATGGAATATTTTCGAGCGCTGCGAATTTGCCTTTCGATCGCGGCACGGACGACCGGATCTTCGGCGTCGATCCGTTGAAGCGCCTTCGCCGCAGCGCCCCTCGCACTGCCGAGATCCGTTTCGAATCGAACGATCAATTCCGGGACGGCGGATTTCGCTGGTTTGCCGATGCGCCCCAACGCATCGGCGGCAGCGACACGATTCGATTCGGAACCGCTGCGCAACATCGCGGTGAGTTCCGGCGTCGCGTTCTTCGCCGACGGACCCAGGTCGGCCAGAACGCTTGCGGCCACGATATCCAACTTTTCATCGCGTAGCGATTCTCGTAGCTGCTCGACGGCGATTTCGGTCTGTCCCGTGATCTTCCATAGCGAGCGGACCGCATTGCTCCGTGAAGAACGATCGGCCAACAGTCGCTCGAGCGCGGGAATCGCCGCGCGCGCCGGTGGGCCGATCTCGCCGAGATAGGATGCCGCCGCTCGCCGTACCGATGGCTCGTCGCTCGACAACCGGTCGCGCAAAGTCGCCACGATTCCTTCGCGATCGCCCCCGACCCGCCACGCCGCCATGGCCGCGTCGATTCCGATTTCATCGCTGAGCAGATGCTTTTCAAGTCGCGTCGCCAATGCTGCATGTTCGTGCCACGACGACGGGGCATGCGCGATGTGCCAGATCGCAAAGAAATTGGCCGCCTTGTCCGGCGCGTCGAGAATCGCGATGAGCAAGGGGGCGACGACTTCGAAATCGGCGTCTATCCGCTCGAATGCGCCGCCCGGACCGATCGCCGCGTCCCGCAGTCGCGGCGGGAAGTTCCGATCAGAAAGCAATCGCGCGATGCGAGGGCCGGCCGATTTCGCACTCGATCCCAGGGCCGCAAGGGCCTCGATCGCCGCCAACTGAATCGCCTCGTTTGGCGACTCGAGCCGCCCGACCAGGACTTCGACGACGCCGTCCGTCTCGCCGCCGAATCTTCCGAGCAGGTCGATCGCCAGGAGTTGTCCCGGATCGTCGTCCGTCGCCGAAACCTTCGCCGCCAAATCGCGCAGGAACACCGTCTGCGCGTGCCGGGTTTTCAGAGCACTCCATGCTGCATCTCCTTCGCGAACCGTCTCTCGATCCGAGGGAAAGCCGCACCCTCCTGATTGAAGCACTGCGAAATCCCGAAGCAGTTGATCGAAGTCGGACGGCGCGCTCGCGTCCGCGAGGTGGATTGCCGACAGGAGGAGCAGAGCTGCGGACATCGAACCATCTCCAGTGCCGAGAGCTTGCGGGCGAAAATCTCCTCCGATCCTACCCGCCGCTGGATTCCGTGACCACCTGTTTTCAATCGGACAATGGCCAACGGATCGGCTCGAACTTTCCCCCGCTCCCGCCGCCGCTACAATTCTCCGCATGGCGCCGCGCGTGGCATCGTCGATCGACCGGTTGGCCGACCTGGTGCCTTTGTTGCATCGGTCCGAGGGGTTCGCGGAGGTGGTGGGGGCGCTCGCCCGCGGGGAGCCGGCCACCATCGACGGGGCCTGGGGGTCGGCGTGCGCGCTCGCCGCGGCGGCGCTGGCGGGGGACTGCCCGGCGACGCTGCTCGTCGTGCTGCCGCGGATTCACGACGTGGACGAGTTCTCCGACGACGCGGCGGGATTTCTGGGAGAGCGGCCGCTCGTCTTTCCCGCGTGGGAGACGCTCCCCGAGGAGCACAGCGTGGCGGACGCCGTGTTCGGCCGCCGGCTCCGCGTGTTGAACGAGCTGGAGTCCAGCCTTCAGGCTGACGCGAGTGCCCGGAAACGTTCCCGACCAGGCGGCAGGCTGAAGCCTGGACTCCAGCAAGGCAGGCTGAAGCCTGGACTCCAACCGCGGGTCATCGTCACCTCGCTGCCGGCGTTGTTGCAGCCGGTCCCTTCGCGGGAAGAGCGGGTGGAATCGACGTGGACGATCCGGGTGGGGGAGGAAGTCGAACCGGAGACGCTGCTGGCGCGGCTCGTCGAGCGGGGGTTCGTCCGCGCGCCGGCGATCGAATTGCCGGGCGAGTTCGCGATGCACGGCGGGATCCTCGACGTGTTCCCGCCGGACGCGGACGACCCGCTCCGGATCGAGTTCTTCGGGGATGAAATCGAGTCGATCCGCCGCTTCGACGCCGCGACGCAGCGGAAGGTGGAGGAGCTGGAGCAGGCGACGCTGACGCTGGTGGCTGCGGGACCAGTGGATAGTGGGCAGTGGACAGTGGACAGTGAAGAAGGAGACGGGAGCGCTTCCCGGTCTATCCACTATCCACTACCCACTATCCACTCTTCCCTCCTCGACGCCCTCCCCGCCGGGAGTTGGGTCGTGCTGACGGAATTGGAGGATCTCGTAGCCGAGGGGCGGCATTACCTGGAGCGGCTGCCGGATCGCCGGGGGATGTTTTCGGTCGATGCGGCGCTCGCGCATTGCGCGAAGTTTCCGCTGGCGACGGTCTCGGCGATCGCCGCCGGCCGGGCGAAGGACCGGTGCAGCCTGCGGATCGAGTCGATCGAGCGGTTCACCGGCCCGCCGGCGCAGGCGATCGAGGAACTCGTCGCCGTCGCCCGCGCGCAGAGCGTGCTCATCGCCTGCCACAACGAGGGGGAGCGGCAACGGCTGAGCGAACTGCTCGGCGAAGCGGGGATCGCGGTTCGGGTGCAGGGCGCGGACGCGTGGGGCAGACCTCCTGGTCTGCCCGGCAGGCTGGAAAGCCTGCCCCACCGCGATCGCGACGTGCGGCTGTGCCTGGGGCGGCTGGCGCGCGGGTTCCGCCTGGTCGACGAGGCGACCGTGGTCTTGAGCGATCACGAGTTGTTCGGCCGGACCGAGGTCCGCCGCGAGCCGCGCCGCAAGCGGGCCGAGTCCCGCGCCATCGAGACGTTCCTCGAGCTGAACGAGGGGGACCTCGTCGTGCACCTCACGCACGGCATCGCCCGTTATCGCGGCATGCAGCTTCTGCGGAAGAACGAGCAGGCGGAGGAGCACCTGCAGCTCGAATTCGACGACAAGGTGATGGTCTACGTCCCCGTCTCGCTGATTCACCTCGTGCAGAAGTACGTGGGGGCGGCGAAGGGGGCGCCGCGGCTGTCGAAGCTCGGCGGCGCCGGCTGGGCGAAGAAGAAGGGCCGCGTCGCCGCCGCCGTCACCGACATGGCCTCCGACATGCTCCGCCTGCAGGCGGAGCGGGCGGCGAAGCCGGGGATCGTGTTCCCCGCCGACAGCGCCTGGCTGCACGAGTTCGAGGCGGCGTTTCCCTACGTCGAGACCGACGACCAGTTGCACGCGGTCGAGGACATCAAGGCCGACATGCAGCGTCGCCGGCCGATGGACCGGCTGATCTGCGGCGACGTGGGCTACGGCAAGACCGAGGTCGCGATGCGGGCCGCGTTCAAGGCGATCGACGCCGGCAAGCAGGTGGCGGTGCTCGTCCCGACGACCGTGCTCGCCGAGCAGCACGTCCGCACGTTCCGCGAGCGGATGGCCGAGTACCCCTTCGAGATCGAGGTGCTGTCGCGGTTCCGCACGAAGGGGGAGCAGAAAGCGATCCTGGAGCGGCTGGAGCGCGGGTCGGTCGATCTCGTGATCGGCACGCACCGCCTCGTGCAGGACGACGTGAAGTTCAAGGACCTGGGGCTGATCGTCATCGACGAGGAGCAGCGGTTCGGCGTCGACGCCAAGGAGAAGCTCAAGCGGCTGCGGCTCGAAGTGGACGTGCTGACGATGTCGGCCACGCCGATCCCGCGCACGCTGCACATGTCGCTGCTGGGCGTCCGCGACATTTCGAACCTCATCACGCCCCCGATGGACCGCATCGCCATCGAGACGCGGATCGTGCGGTTCGACCGCGAGCTGATCCGCAACGCGATCGTCCGCGAGCTGAACCGCAACGGGCAGATCTATTTCGTCCACAATCGCGTGCAGAGCATCCATCAGGTCGCCGAGCGGCTCGCGGAGGTCGTCCCCGAGGCGCGGATCGCCGTCGGCCACGGGCAGATGTCGGGGGACGAGCTGGAAGAGGCGATGCTCGGCTTCGTCACCGGGCGGACCGACGTGCTCGTCTGCACGACGATCATCGAGAGCGGGCTCGACATCCCCAACGCGAACACCATGTTCATCCACCAGGCGGACCGCTACGGGTTGGCCGACCTGCACCAGCTTCGTGGGCGCGTCGGCCGTTACAAGCACCGCGCCTACTGCTATCTCGTGCTCGACGAGGGCCGGCCGATCACTTCCGCCGGGCGGAAGCGGCTCAAGGCGATCGAAGAGTTCAGCGAACTGGGGGCGGGCTTCAAGATCGCGATGCGCGATCTCGAAATCCGCGGGGCGGGGAGCATTCTCGGCACCGAGCAGAGCGGGCACATCGCCACCGTCGGCTATGAACTGTATTGCCAACTGCTGGAGAACGCGGTCCGCCGGTTGAAGAACGAGCCGATCCGCGAGCACCGGCACGTGACGATCGACCTGCCGGTGGCGGCGTGGGTCCCGGACTCCTACGTTCCCCCCGGCCGGCAGAAGATCGACTTATACCGGAAGCTGTCGAACGTGGAGCATGCGGGTCAACTGCGCGAGCTGGAGGAGGAGCTGCGGGACCGGTTCGGGCCGATTCCGGAAGAAGTCGTCCGGCTGTTCGGCCTGAAGGAGCTCCAGCTTCATGCGCAGGCGCGGCAGATCGACGACATTCGTCTGGAAGACGACTATGCGCGGTTCGGCTACCGGAGCGGGCCGCAGATTCGCCGGCTCGCCGCCGAGTGCGGTTCGCGGTTGCGGATCGTGGACGGGCGGTCCGCCTATCTGGTGTTGCAACGGCCGGATGCGACGAACGACGAGCTGCTGGCGACGCTGAAATCCGTGTTGCGGCCGAAAGGCTGAGCATCCTATACTCCGCCGCCTTTCCGTACTTCGCAGGGTGGGCTGTGCCCACCAGCACGAGGAGACGGCACCCGTCGCGCATCGGTGGGCACAGCCCACCCGACATGTGGAATCGGCGCGTTTTCGGAGCAACTCAGCCACGCGATCCCTGGCCGCAACATCCATGCGCGACTTTTGGCTCAGGTTGGCGGCGCTCGGCGGGCTGCTGCTCGGCGGTCCCGGGTGCGACAGCTTTCGCAAGGTGAAGTCGGTCAGCCCGGTCATGCCCGCGCCGCCCCCGCGAATCTTCTCAGCCGCCGACGATCGCGTCGAGCGGGCGGACCGCGCGACCGCCGCCGCGGCGACCGCGACGGCGGGGAGCGCGCGCGGCAACAACGAGCCGGGCGAGATCGTGCAGGTGTCGGCGGCTTCCGAGACCGGGCGGCTGGAATGGAATGACGTGGTCGCGACGGTCAACGGCGAGGCGATCTTCGCCTCGGACATTCTCCGCCGCTACTCGACGCATCTCGACGAGGCCCGGCGCCGCACGCCGCCGGTCGAATTCGACGTCATGCAGCGGAACCTGGTCCGCCGCGATCTATCGGACCAGATCGAGCGGACGCTGCTGCTGCAGTCCCTCAACCGGACCGTTCCCGAGGCGCAACTCGCGAACCTCAAGAAGCACCTCGACAAGCTGTTCGAGGAAGAGGTCGACAAGCTGAAGAAAGAGCTGACGGCCGATTCGACCGTCGAGCTCGAAGCCGCGCTGGCAAAACGCGGCACGTCGCTGGCGGAGATGCGGGCCGAGTTCGACAAGCAGCGGATGGCGATGGAGTACCTCGGCGCCGAGGCGTTCAAGGAAGTCAAGTTCGGCCGCCAGGAACTCCTCGACTATTATGAACGGCACTCCGCCGATTACGACGTCGTCGGCCGCGCCCGGTGGCAGCAGATCGTCCTCAGCTTCCGCCGCTTCGGAACCAAGGCCGACGCCCGGGGGCAGATGGAGCGGATCGTCGCGGAGATCGACTCCGGCACGTCCTTCGACGACGCGGCCCGGCGCTACTCCGACGATCCGAATGCGAAGCGCGGCGGGCACTGGGACTGGACGCGGCAAGGCAGCCTCGCCGACCGCGAAGTCGACCTCTGGCTGTTCGCCGGGCGGATCGGCGAGGTCAGCCCGATCATCGAGTCGAAGGACGCGTTCAAGCTGGTGCGGGTCGTCGAGCGCGAGCCGGCCGGCCGCGTTCCGTTCGAGAAGGTGCAGGGGGACATCAAGGAGGCGCTCACGCGGCAGGTGCGGCAAGGCGCCGCCCGCGAGCTGCTCGATCGACTCCGCCGCGAGGCGACGATCGTCACGATGTTCGACGCGGATCGCGGCGGCTGAACCCGGATTCATACCAGCCCGACGCGCAAGTTTTGATGTTGCGCTGTTTTCGCCTTCAACCAATGCGGGAAGATCTGCCGGCGATGGGTGGCCGGGCCGCCTTTTGCGCGTCATGCCCGCGAAGGCGGGCATCCAGTAGATGCGCTGACGGCGTAGGCAGTGGATTCCCGCCTTCGCGGGAATGACGGCATCGCCACTCACGAAGTAGCGCAACATCCAAACTTGCGCTGCGGGCTGGGATGGCCGGGAGGCGGCGCCCGCGGCTCCTGCGAGTTCCGAGAGAAGCTCGACCGCGACGCCGCTCACCCCGCCGCAATCCCGCAGCCTGCGCCGCCGCGGCGGCGGGCGCAGCCGCGACCGTCGTTGCGACCGTTGCCTTCCGGCGACGCGCCAATCGCTGCGATCGCTACCGACGGCCCGCCGCCGCGCCGCTCCGCAGGAATGATGCCGTTCGGCGACATTCCACCCGGCAGCCGCCGGTTGGGTGTTCTAGACTTCCCTGCGTGTCCGACGGCCGTTGCGAGGTCCGCCGGAAAAGTGACTTTCCCCTCCGTTCACCCCGCATTCCAGGGATTGGCGATGCTCGTACTCAGCCGTAAGAAGGACGAGAAAATCATCATCGGAGATTCGATCACGCTGATGGTGATCGAGATTCGAGGAGACAAGGTGCGTTTGGGCATCGAGGCCCCCAAGGAGGTTTCCGTTCATCGACAGGAAATCTACGACGCGATCAAGCGCGAGCGGGACGTGAGTCCGGGCGTCGCCGGCGAAGGCGTGCCGATCGACCAGTAGCGCCGGCCGCGGAATTCGAGGGCAGACAGGAATGTCTGCCCCACGACCCATCTGAGCCGCGGGGTTTATCCCCGCAGTGCGGACCGGTTCGCTCTCCGCGAGCCGCGGCCTTTCTCTTACGGTCGCCGCATCGACCACCGGCGGGATCAACCCGCCGGCTCATTCTTCGAATTCGCCCTCGCAGGGGGCGCCACCCAGCGCGCGGTAGTCTGCCGGCGTGTCGAGATCGGTCAACACCGACTCCCGCTCGACCGCCAGCTCGCGCACCTCCTCCGCGAATTCCTCCAGCAATCGGTTCGCTCCCGCGTCCGCCGGCAGCGCGCGGACCGCCCTCGCCAGCCGCCAGCGGAACAGCGCAGGATGCCCACGTCGTCCGGCGCAGGTCGGCACGAGGATGCCGCAGCTTTCCTGTTGCCAATGGGCGATCAGCGCATCGACCACCGCGCCGTCGAGCAGGGGATGGTCCGCCGGCGCGAGCAGCCAACCCTCTTCGGGCGCGGGCGCGTGCTGCTTCTCGATATGCTCGAGCGCCGCCTCGACGCTGGCCCGCATGTCCGGCGGGGCGATCTCCGGCCGCACGACGGTCGCCCCGCATTTCTCCGCCTCGCTGGCGAGCGGCTCGTCGTCTGGTCGCACCACCACGAACCGCCCGGCGATCCCCGGCCGATCGAGCGACTCAAGGAGCCGCGCCAGCACCGTCTTCCCGCCGAGAGGCAACAGCAGCTTCGGCACGCCCATCCGCCGGCTGTGCCCCGCGGCGGGGACCACCGCGAAGATGCGGCGAACGTCGCAGTCCTTCGGCGATCTCCGGTTCTCGGCGACGGTCATTCGATTGTGCCCGTAAGTCTGTTCGGACCGTGGGGCAGGCTTTCCAGCCGGCCGATTCGGATGTCGGCCCCACGTGCGCATTTGAGCGTCGTCGCGCCGGTTCGCTATGATGGCGGTTTTCATCGGATTTTCCAAACGACCCGTCGACGCACTTCCGGGAGCCGCTTGTGATTCGCGCGTGTTTGCTGGACATGGGAAACGTGCTGATCCGCTTCTCGCACGACAAGATGTGCGCCCAGATGGGGGCCTTGTGCGGGAAATCGGCCGGGGACGTCCGCCGATTGCTGATCGACTCCGGTCTGCAATGGGAGTTCGAGCGCGGCCGCGTCTCGCCGGAGGAGTTTCACTTCCAGTTCTGCGCCGCCGCCGAGCGCGACCACGCCGAGCTGGAGCTGGCCGCCTTGCTCGCCGCGGGGGCCGACATCTTCGAGCCGCAGCCGGGCATGGTCGAGTTGCTGGACGAGCTGAAGTCGGCGGGGCAGCGGCTGGTGCTGTTTTCGAACACGTGCGCGTCGCACGTGGAGTTCGTGCGGCGGGAGTTCGACTTCCTGGAGCGGTTCGACGCGCTGGTGCTGTCGTACGAGGTGCAGGCGATCAAGCCGGAGGAAAAGATGTTCGCCGCCGCCCGCGCGGCCCTGGGGCATCCGCCGGAGGAGTGCTTCTACACGGACGACGTGCCGGAATACGTGCGGGAAGCTCGCGAACTCGGTTTCGACGCGGAGGTGTTCACCGGAGTGGAGGAGCTGCGGCGGCAGTTGGAGCGGCGCGGGGTGTTGAAACAGCGAGTGTCATAGATGCTGTTGGGAACGCACCGGCCGGCTGACGCCGGTCGCTTGATAATCGGCCGCAGCCTGCTATCGTCTGAGGAGTTTGCGCGCCTCTGGCGTCTATCGTCCGCGCTGACGTCGCGCGCCGGGGCGACAACCCGCGGGGCGCTGCCGGACATCCCGCGGGCCGCTGCCCGCGGGCTTGGGAACGTGACCGACAACGGACGACTGACCACGGACGACTGACCACCCGTGCCGCGCCGCGACGACATCCACAAGATCCTCATCATCGGCTCCGGCCCGATCGTCATCGGGCAGGCGTGCGAGTTCGATTATTCCGGCACCCAGGCCTGCAAGGCCCTCCGCGAAGAGGGTTACGAGGTGGTGCTGGTCAACTCGAACCCCGCCACGATCATGACCGACCCCGACACGGCCGACCGCACCTACATCGAGCCGATCACCTGGCAGTACGTGCAGAAGATCATCGAGCAGGAGCGGCCCGACGCGCTGCTCCCCACCCTCGGCGGGCAGACGGGGCTCAACACCGCGATGGACCTCGCCCGGCGGGGCATCCTCGATCAGCTCGGGGTCGAACTGATCGGGGCCAAGGAGTCGGTCATCGCCAAGGCCGAGGAGCGCGAGTCGTTCAAGAAGGCGATGCAGAAGATCGGCCTCGACGTGCCGCGGAGCAACGTCGTCCACACGCTCGCCGAGGCCCGGCAGGCGCTCCGCGAGATCGGCCTGCCGATCATCATCCGCGCCAGCTACACGCTTGGCGGAACGGGCGGCGGCATCGCCTACAACAAGGAGGAGTTCGAGGCCAAGGTCGCGCACGGTCTGGCCCTGTCCCCCGTCCACGAGGTGCTGCTCGAAGAGTCGATCATCGGGTGGAAAGAGTACGAGATGGAGGTGATGCGCGACGTCGCGGACAACGTCGTCATCATCTGCTCCATCGAAAACTTCGACCCGATGGGGGTCCACACCGGCGACTCGATCACCGTCGCCCCCGCCCAGACCCTCACCGACAAGGAATACCAGCGGATGCGCGACGCAACCATCGCCTGCATCCGCGAGATCGGCGTCGAGACCGGCGGCTCCAACGTGCAGTTCGCCATCGACCCCGACACCGGGCGGATGACGATCATCGAGATGAACCCCCGCGTCAGCCGGTCGAGCGCACTGGCCTCCAAGGCGACCGGCTTCCCCATCGCCAAGATCGCCGCCAAGCTCGCCGTGGGCTATCGGCTCGACGAGATCCCCAACGACATCACCCGCGAGACCAAGGCCTGCTTCGAGCCGACCATCGACTATGTCGTCACCAAGATCCCCCGCTGGACCTTCGAGAAGTTTCCCGACGCCGATCCCACGCTGACCGTGCAGATGAAGTCGGTCGGCGAGACGATGGCGATCGGGCGCACCTTCAAGGAGTCGTTCCAGAAGGCAATTCGCGGGCTGGAGATCGGACACTTCGGACTGGGCGGGGGAAAGAAGGACCTGTGGGGGACGGCGAAGCAGCCCACGATCGACGTCATCCGCCGCATGCTCTCCGTCCCGAACGCCGAGCGGATCTTCCATATCCGCTACGGGTTCAAGGTGGGGATGACCGTCGCGGAGATCCACGAGCTGACGAACATCGACCCGTGGTTCCTCGATCACATCCGCGAGCTGGTCGAGTTCGAGAATGAAATCCGCAGCGTGTCGCGATTGGAAGACGCCTCCGCCGATCTCATCCGCCGGGCGAAGCGCCGCGGCTATTCCGACCCGCAGCTCGCCTTCTGGTGGGACGCCAGCGAGATGCAGGTCCGCGAACATCGCAAGCGGCTCGGCGTGCGGGCCACGTTCAAGCAGGTCGACACCTGCGCCGCCGAGTTCGAGGCGCACACGCCGTACTACTATTCGACCTACGAGGACGAGGACGAGACCCCGCCGAAGCAGCCGGGCAAACAGCGGGTGATGATCCTCGGCGGCGGTCCGAACCGGATCGGCCAGGGAATCGAGTTCGACTACTGCTGCTGCCAGGCCTCGTTCGCGCTGGAGGAACTGGGGATCGAGAGCATCATGGTCAACTCGAACCCCGAAACCGTCTCGACCGACTACGACACCTCGGACCTGCTGTTCTTCGAGCCGCTCACGACGGAGAACGTGCTCGACATCTGCGACCGGCTCGACCCGGACGGCGTGATCGTGCAGTTCGGCGGGCAGACTCCCTTGAATCTCGCCCGCGGGTTGGAAGCGGCCGGCGTGAAGATCATCGGCACCAGTCCCGACATGATCGACGCCGCCGAAGACCGCGAGCGGTTCCAGTCGATCCTGAACAAGCTCGGCTTGCGACAGCCCCCCAATGGCATCGCGATCGACACGGAAGGCGCCCGCCAGGCGGCGGGGGTCATCGGCTATCCCGTCCTCGTGCGGCCGAGTTACGTCCTCGGCGGGCGGGCGATGGAGATCTGCTACGACGAGCCGTCGCTCGTGAAATACATGACCGAAGCGGTCGACGCCTCTCCCGGCCGCCCGGTGCTGGTCGACAAGTTCCTCGAAGACGCGATCGAGGTCGATGTCGACGCGGTCTCGGACGGCGAGACGACCGTCATCGGCGGGATCATGGAGCACATCGAAGAGGCGGGGGTGCACTCGGGGGACTCCGCCTGCGCGCTTCCGCCGCACTCGCTCCCCCAGGCGGTGCTCGACGAGATCCGTGAAGCGACCCGCGCCCTCGCCCGCGAGCTGGGCGTGCGGGGGCTGATGAACATCCAGTTCGCGGTGAAGAGAGTCGAGAGGGAGAGGTCAGAGGTCAGCGATCAGCGATCAGCGGTCAGCAACTCTCGACCCTCGACTCTCAACCATCAACCATCGACCATCGACCATCAACCATCGACCCACGCCGTCTACGTCCTCGAAGTCAACCCCCGCGCCAGCCGCACCGCCCCCTTCGTCTCCAAAGCCACCGGGCGGTCCCTGGCGAAGATCGCCGCCAAGGTGATGGTCGGCAAGACACTCGCGGAACAGGGTGTGACCGAGGAGATCGTCCCCCGCTACACGTCGGTCAAGGAGAGCGTGTTCCCCTTCTCGCGGTTCTCGGGCGTGGATATCATCCTCGGGCCGGAAATGCGCTCGACCGGCGAAGTCATGGGGATCGACGAGCGGTTTCCGATCGCCTTCGCCAAAAGCCAGCTCGCCGCCGGCAACACGCTCCCCACCGAGGGGACCGTGTTCGTCAGCATGGCGCAGAACCACAAGCGGGCGATGATCGAGCCGGCCCGTCAGCTCCGCCAACTGGGCTTCGACATCATCGCGACCTCGGGAACGGCCGACGTCCTCCGCGAGGCCGGAATCGAAGTGCAGACCGTCAAGAAAATCCAGGAGGGCCGTCCGAACCTGCTCGACCACATGGCCAACGGCGAGGTGCAGTTCGTGTTCAACACCCCCAGCGGCAAAGGCGCCCGGACGGATGAAGGCCGCATCCGCGCCGCCGCGGTGCAATACGGCATCCCCTGCGTGACGACCCTCCCCGGCTGCTTCGCGGTCGTGCAGGCGCTGCAAGCGCTCGCCGAGGATCCCGTCCCGCACGTCCGCGCGCTTCAGGATTGGGTGAGAACGAAATGACGATCCCAGTTCGTTTAGCCGCGACCGTCAGGGAGCGCGACGCACATACGAGAGTTCCAAGACCCATCGATTTTCGTCATAATCGAGAAGGACGAGCAGGAGTCTCGGCCATGACCACGAAATCCTCTAATCTCCGCTTCTCCACGGTGGCCGATTTCGATCTCATCGTGAATGGTCGGTCGTATCCGGTTGCCCAAGTCGCGCCGAAGTTTCTAATTCTCGAGACAGCGACCGCCATCCCCCCCGGTCCCGCCACTCTCATCATTCGAGTGGACGGCGAAGAGGAACGTCGAACGATCGAGATCGTAAAGGCCTCGTCCACGTCGACCCGGGTATCGATCGTTCGCCCCTGAGCCTGACGATTCCGCCCGGCTCGTGCCGGCCATTCTGGCGAAGGCCGGTCCCGGAACGCAAATCTTCCGCATCATGCAGCGGTTAGCGGAGATCGACACCGTCGTCCTCGGCTCGCGCTCGCCCCGGCGGCGGGAGCTGCTGGCGCTCCTCGTGCCGGAAGAGCGGATCGTGGTCGTGCCTCCGCGCTCCGCGGACGAGCCGGCGTTCGACGGTCTCGGCGACCGCGGCGCGATCTTCGACCGACTCCGCGAAATCGCCCGCGCCAAGTGCGACGACGTGCTCGCGCAATGGCGAGCGGGGGGCGTCAGCCCCCCGGTGCGTCCCGGCGCGGACGATGTCCATTCCCCGAAAGCCACCGGCCGGCTCACGCCGGCCGCTGGCCCCGTGATCGTCGCCGCCGATACGATCATTCTCGCGGAAGACGCCGCCGGCCGCCCCGTCGTCCTCGGCCAGCCCCCCGAGAACGACGCCGGCGACACGGTCCGCCGCTGGTTCCGGGACCACCTCTTCGGCCGCACGCACGAGGCGATCACGGCCTTGTGCCTGGCCGTTCCCGACGCCAACGTTCCCGATGCCTCTTCTCGTCACTCGTCACTCGTCACTCGCCACTTCTCCATGCGCGAACGCACCGTCTCCACGCGCGTCGCCTTCCGGGACCGCGACGACGAGCTGCTCGAATGGTACATCGCCACCGGCGAGCCGTTCGGCAAAGCGGGGGCTTACGGCATCCAGGGCGCCGGCAGCCTGTTCGCCACGCGGATCGAAGGCAGCCTGAGCAACGTCGTCGGACTGCCGCTCGAAGCGCTGCGGGAGATGCTGGAGGAGTCCGCGCTGAGCCCGACGTGACGAACTTCTCCGGATCGGGAGTCGCGGCCGCGGAAATCTTCGAAACAGATGATGTGGCGGGACGATCGAGGCGGGTAGAATCGCAGGAGACGATGCCTTCCCGCGGGGCCGCGTTCGAAGGCGGTCCTCCAACGGCGGAGAGAACCATGATCACGGCGGAACGTTGGGTCGCACGGCAGATGCGGCGGTTGCGGCTGGGGGCGTTTCTGGAACGGGCCGCCGAGTGGCTGGCCGCGTATTTCTTCGTCTTCGGCGGAATCGTGCTGGTCGCGAAGCTGGCGGCGCCGGCGCTCTGGCCCCACGTGTCGTGGCTGGGGCTGCTCGCGATTCCGGTGCTCGTCGGGGCGTGGCGGCACTCCGGCCGCGACCTCTGGACGCCGGCCGAGGCGGTCGCCCTGCTCGACCGCCGGCTCGAGCTGGGGGGCCTGTTGATGACCCTGTCCGAATCCCCCGATCCGCAGTGGTCCCGCCGCCTGCCGGAGGGCGAAGCGGTGTGGCGGGAGGCGATTCCCCGCGTGCGGCCGCTGCGGTTCCTCCGCTGGATCGCCCTGCCGCTGTTGTTCGCGGTCGCCAGCGGCTTCGTCCCGGCGCGCGTCGTCGAAACGCCCTCCTTGATCCGCAACGTCTCGCGGGAATGGGCGACGGAGCGGCTCGAACTGATGCTCGAGCGGCTCTCCGAGGCGTCGGCCCTCGACGAGCAGGACCGCGCGGACCTCCGCGAGGAAATCGCCAAGCTCGAAGAGGAAACGAAGCAGGGGCCCCTGACCCACGAGAAGTGGGAGACCATCGACGCGCTCGAGAAGCGGATGCGGATCCGCCTCGAGGCGGCGACCTTGCAGGCGAACCAGGCCCGGGACGCCGCCGCCATCCTCGCCGAGGCCTCCGCCGCCGACGCGCCACCGTTGTCGTCCGAGCGGCAGGAGCGGCTCGAAAAGGACCTGCTCGAGACGCTCCAGAAGATGGCCGAGAACGGCGCCTTCCGAAACGCCGGCCCCGGCTTGAAGGACGAATTGCAGCGGCTGGCGAAATCCGGCAATCCGCGGCTGCCGCAGGATCCGGCCGAGCGGCAGAAGCTCCTCGACGACCTTCGCGAGCATCTCGACCAGGAGAGCCGCAAGCTCGCCGAAGCCCGCGCCCAGTGCGAAACCGGCAACCGCGACGGAGGCGCCTGGCCGCACTGCGGCGGGCAGCACGGCGCGGGGGAGTGTCCCGGCGGAGAGAGGGAAGGGGAAGGAAAGAGCGACGGCGAATCGGACGGCGACCGACCCGGACGCGGCGGCGTGACCCGCGGCCGAGGCGACGCCGACCTCGCCTACGGCGACGAGTCCGACGGGAAGAACGCGAAGTTCAAGGAAACCGTGCTCCCCCCCGGTGTTCTCGATCAGCCGAAGGACGAAGTGCTCGGCATTCGCGCCGCCGAGCCGGAGGTCGACCCGCACGGCTCGACCGCCCGCGGCGCGGGTCGGGAACTCGGCCCCGCCTCGGGCAGCGAAACGACGGGGACCGTACTCCGCCCGCGACACCGCCCGGTGGTGCGGCGGTATTTCGGCGGGAGCGACCGCTGATTCCTCGTCAGGGTCGGTCGGCCGCGCGGAATCGACAGCGCGGTCGAAGTCGGATACAGTCTTTTCCGATCGGCGGCAGCCGCTCCTCGGTGGAGTGGAACTTCGGACACGGTCGACGGACACCTGACGACGGACAACTGACAAGCTGATGTTCGGCCAGGTCCCTCCCACGCAGTTCGACCTGAACTTCACGCTGTTCGGCGTGCCGGTGCGGGTGCACCCGGTGTTCTGGCTGACGTCGGGATTTCTGGCGTGGCGGGACCAGCGGCTCGACCTGACGGTCGTCGGGATCCTGTGCATCTTCGTCGCGATCCTGGTGCACGAGCTGGGACACGCGTTGATGAACGCCCGGTTCGGCTGGCGGTCCGAGATCGTGCTGTACTTCTTCGGCGGCTATGCCACGAGCATGAGGCACTCCACCTGGCGGGACGTCGCGGTCTCGGCCGCCGGCCCGGCCGCGGGGTTCCTGCTGTTCGCCGCGGTCCTGTTCGGAACTCCGTGGCTGGTCGCCGGGCTGAGGTCCGTCGGTCCGGGCTCGTTCGACACCGACTCCCGCGCGGTCGAGCTGATCGGCTACGCGGGCCGCTTCTCGCTGTTCATCAACCTTGCCTGGAACGTGATGAACCTGCTCCCCGTGCTTCCGCTCGACGGCGGGCAGATCAGCCGGGCTCTGTTCGAACGTTATGGCGGCCGGAACGGATTGACGAACTGCGTGCGGCTGTCGCTGGTCGCCGCCGCCGGCGTCGCCCTGTGGGCCCTGTGGGCCCGCACGCTCCAGACGAGCGTGCTGGGGCTGGAGCCGCTGTTTCTGGCGCTGATGTTCGGCTACCTCGCGTTCCAGAACTGGCAGACGCTGCAAGATCCCGACAACCGCGGCGGCTGGTGATCGCTCCGGCGAGCGGGGCGGCGTCAGCCCCCCGGTGGCTCGCGAAGTCGCGCAACGGAACGCGCGATTACGACAGATCAAAATCCAGATCCCGGCGGGAGAGCGGAAGGCGGGCGCCGTGACGGATCGTGACTACATGCACCGTGACGCCGCGCACCGTAAACACGATCCGATATCCACCGTAGAACGTCTGGCGTAGTTCGATCGCGACGAATTCGTTCTCGGCCGCGAGGCCGCATCCCTCGGGGAACATTTCAAGCGAGCCGAGTTTCGCTTCGAGACCTGCCCGCCACGCATCCGGATCGGCAGGCCCGTGCATTCGAATCCAGGCGTACGCTTCGCGCACGTCGCCGGCAGCCCGGGCCGACAGCTCAACGCGATGCGTCATCGTCGCAGCCCAGTTCGGCCAGCACCTCCCGGAACGGGCGTGTGCGGCCGGCGTCGATGTCGGCGAGCCCCTCGCGGATCGCCAGCAGCGCGTCGCGGAGTTCCGCGTCGGTGCCGACGCCGGAGACTTCGCGATACGCCCGTTCGCTCATGACGACGTAAGATTCGCGCTCGCCCTCGACGCGAAGCACGCCGTGGCTGAGCTCCACCGCCTGTTCCAGATCGGATGAGAGTTTATAGGCCATACGCCGTCCATTCTACCGGGACGCCGTTCACATCGCCACGTGATTCGCCCTCAGAACCCCAGCCCGATCCCGTTCAGCACCCCCGTCCGCACGGTGCCGTCGGTGATGTCGAACATCGCGGGGAAGCGGCGGGCCCATTTCTTGTTCCCCGCCGGGCAGTATTGCCGCGCGTTCCCTTCGATCGCCGCCACGCCCGGAATGCGGGCCGCCAGCGCCGCCGATTCGAGGAACGAATACCCCGGGCAGGTGAGATCCTGCACGCACAGGAACATGCCGAACTTCTGGGCGGCGGCCCCGAGCAGCAGCGAGTCGGTCTGTCCCTTGCACGCCTTCAAGGCCACCCCGCTGTAGCCCTGCTCGCGGGCCAGCAACAGCGACTCGTAATCGACCAGCGACTCGTCGATGACCACCGGCTTGAGCTGCGCCGCCTCGTGCATCCGGTTGTCCGGATGGGCCTTCAGGTCGCGGTGGGTCGGCTGCTCGATGTATTGCACCCGGTCGTATGCCGCGGGCGACCGCTCGCGGACCTTGTTCAGGAATTCGAGCACGTACCCCACGTTCTCGCACTTCTCGTTGAAGTCGAGCGAGTAGCGCCAGTCGGCGCAACCGCGGGCCGCCTGCGCTGCCGCGGCGACTTTTTCGACGGCGAGCACGCGGTCCACGTCCCACGTCAGGTCGTCCCCGGCGAGCTTGATCTTGAGGTGCGTCAGCCCGTCGGCCGCGATCCATTCCGGGAGCGTTTCGGGAAGCCGGTCGCCGATCCGCTTCGAGATGTCGGCGTCGGTCAGCGGGTCGAGCGCGCCGACGAGGTGATACAGCGGCAGACGGTCCTTCGGCTGGCGGAGCGTGTACCGGTCGAGGAACTCGCCGGCGAACTGCTCGTCGAGGTACTCCGCCAAGTCGTGGCTCAGGAACTCGGCGGAGAGCGTGTCGTACGTGTTCAATTCGAGCGCCCGGCCGTAGGCGTCGTGCAGCGCCGCGTCGAAGGCGCTCGCCGCGACGAGCTGCGCGAGCTCGGGCATCGGCTCCCCGAGCTTGAGTTGCTGCGGGAGCGTCTTCCCGAGGTGACGGTACTCGCCGGAGAGCTGGAAGCTGATGTCGATCGGGTGCCCGTGCTCCGGGTAGCGGTTGGCCAGCTCGACCACCTCCTCGGCGAACTGCCGCATCGCGGCCAGCGTCTGCTCGTCGGAGAGACGGGCCGAGGGCCAGGCCCAGACGTTGCCGAGCGGCATGCTCCCCATGCCGGTCCCCATCCGGCCGTCGTGCGCCTCGACCGTGCATTCGACGTTGACGATCGTGTGCCGGTCCATCGTCCGCCCGCCGAACTTCAGCGGCGTGCGGAACGGGACGGATTCGATCGTGCACAGGGCCTCGACGATGCGGACGTCGCTCGGCTTCGACATGCTTTCCGGTCGTGGTTGCGGGCAAAGGACTCGTGACGCACGGGCACGATCTTATCGGCAGGAAATCTTCGGATCAAGAAGAACCGATGCATCGAGGCGGATGTTTTCATCGTCGCCCGCGTTTTTCCCGAAGATATGCCGCTGCACCGCCGCCCCGCGCTCCGCGAGTTGCGCCGCGCATTCCTCCTCGCTCGACCCCTCCGCCAGCACCGTGCAGATCGGATGCCCCTTCGGGACGTGCGTCCCCGCGGCGGGCCGGTCCGCGACGAAGGGCAGCTCCCACACGGTCCGCGCCATCGGAAAGCACGACAGGTCCGGCACGTCGACCGCCCGGTGCGCGTAGAGGACCGCCTTCCCGATGACGCGCGATCGAACTCCCTTCCCTTTCCGGGAGGGGGCGGGAGGAGGGTGAAATCTCGACACGGGTCGCGATCCCGACTCTCCGACCTCCGAGCTTCGATCCGCGACCTCTGACCTCTGACCGCTGACCTCTGACCTCTGTTCTCCGACGGCGAACGCCGCCCGATGCGCCGCGAGCAGCGCTTCCCCGCGCGCCCGCTCGAAGACCTCCAGCGACGCCGGATAGCGCGGGTTGACCTCCACCAGCAGCGGCCGCCCGCCGTCGAGGATGAAGTCGCAGCCGAACACGCCCCGCAGCCCGCATCCGCCCGCGACCGCCTCGCCGATGCGGCGGACCGTCTCCGCGATCTCCGGCGGCAGTTCGAGCGGACCGATCGACCCGCAATAGCCGAACCGCGACGCCCCCAACGCCTCGATCCCCACAAGCTGCCGGCTGGTCCCCACGAACCGCGTCCCCTCGCGGCCGGCGACGTACACTGCGGAAATCGGCGCCCCGGTCGCGAACTCCTGAAAATAGCCCGGCTCGTGCAGGTGTTCTTCTGGATCGTACTTGTCGCTCAAGCGGCGGATGCCGCGGCCCGCGGCGCCGTCGTGGGGCTTCCACACCCACTCGCGGCCGTCGTCGTCGGGGGGCGGATCGTCATCGCTCCGCAGCCCGAGCGCCGGCAGCCTCGCCGCCTGGAGAATCTCCTTCAAGCGGAACGGATCGCGGACGACGGCGAGCACGTCGGGACCGTTGCCCCACAAGGGTCTCGCGGCGGCGATCGCCCCGACCACGTCGGGCCGGTTCTCGAGCGCCCCGGTGTACAGGAACGGGCAGGGGGGCGCCTCGCGCGCGGCCCGCACGAGATCGTCGTGCAGATCCTCGACCGGGAGCACGAGCTCGGCGGCCGCCCGCAAGTCGAGGTCGGCGAAGATGTCGGCACAGATCGGCGACATCCCGGCCCGCCGCGCGCTCTCCGCCGCCGCCCGCGCGCTGCCGCCGAGGATCAGAACTCGGTCGTCGTTATTCATCATTCCTCTCGATTCGCGTCCAACGCCATGATTGCGACCGTCAACCATCGACCCTCGACCGTATTGTAACTGGAATTCCGCCCCCCAAGTTGGTAGAAGGGGCCGCTGGACCGAACGCCGGCCACGCGCGGCCGCCGCGACGAAACGACCCCTGCAACAGACGGAGAACCAGGCATGGCGATGCACATCGGAGAAGCGCTGGTCGGCGAAGGAAACGAGGTCGCCCACATCGACCTGCTCATCGGCGACAAGGAAGGCCCGGTCGGCGTGGCCTTCGCCAACGCCCTGGCGAACCAGTCGGCCGGCCACAGCAACCTGCTGGCGGTCCTCACCCCGAACTTGATCACGAAGCCCGCCACCGTGATCGTCACGAAAGTCACCATCAAGGGGGCCAAGCAGGCCGTGCAGATGTTCGGCCCCGCCCAGGCCGCGGTCGCCAACGCCGTCGCCGACTGCGTCGAGACGGGCGTCATCTCCAAGGACCAGTGCGACAAGCTGGTGATCGTGTGCGGTGTGTTCATTCACTGGGAGGCGGCGGACGACAAGAAGATTTACCAGTACAACTACGAGGCGACCAAGCTCTCGATCGAGCGGGCGATGAAGGACGAGCCTTCCGGCAGCGAAGTCCTCGCCAAGAAGAAGGACGCCAGGCACCCGTTCTACAACGCTTGAAAAAGCCCGCCGCCCACGCGGGGCGGGATGGCGGGAATGTCGAAACACGAATGACGAAAAAAGCTCGAATGTCGAGGCACGAAACGCCGTGACGCTCATCATCATGCCGTGACGCTCATCATCATTGAGCGTTTCGTCATTCAGTCTAAGTTCGCGAAAGCGCGTCATGCCCGCGAAGGCGGGCATCCAGCGGCGGTGACGACGGGCTGGATTCCCGCCTGCGCGGGAATGACGGAGTCGCTTGCTTGGAACGACTGACATTCGCCATTCATTCGTCATTCGGACTTCGACATTCGACATTGCTCATTCCCCGGTCGAACGCCCGTCGTGCAGCGCATCCTCCTCCACCTCGACACCGACCCGCTCCCCAGCAGCTTCGATCGCATCGTCGCGATCGACGCCGGGGCGGACCGCGTCCTCTCCTACGGCGGCGTCGCCCCGGAGAACGTCGAGCCGCTCGTCCACGGGGCGATCTTCACCCGCGCCCCGGACGAGTTGAGGCACACGGCGATCTTCATCGGCGGCAGCGACGCCGCGGCGGGGGAGGCGCTGTTCGAGAAGGTGCGGGGAACGTTCTTCGGGCCGCTGCGGGTCTCGGTGATGCTCGACTCGAACGGCTCGAACACGACCGCCGCCGCCGCCGTCCTCGCCGCCGCGAAGCACATGGAGCTCTCGGGCGCGGAGGCCCTGGTTCTCGGCGGGACCGGCCCGGTCGGCCAGCGGGCCGCGCAGCTTTTGGCGCGACAGGGTGCGAAGGTCCGGCTCGCGTCGCGCTCGATCGACCGCGCACAAGCGGCCTGCGAACGAATCGCGGAGTTCGTGCGATCAAGCCCGGGGGCCGCGCCCCCCCGGATCACCCCCTGCGAGAACGGCGACCCCGGGGCTTTGGAAGGGGTCGCGCTGATCGTCGCCGCCGGCGCCCCCGGCGTCGAGCTTCTCTCGGCCGAGGAGTTGCGCTCGATCGAAACCCTGCAAGTCGCGATCGACCTCAACGCCCTCCCCCCGGCGGGACTCGCCGGCATCGCCGCGACCGACAAGGCGCAGGACGAGGGCCGCGTCGTCCGTTACGGCGCGATCGGCGTCGGCGGCGCGAAGATGAAAATCCACAGAGCGGCGATCAAGAAGCTCTTCAAGTCGAACGACCGTCTGCTGGACGCCGAAGCGATCTTCGAGATCGGCGAACGGCTCTGACGCAAGCCCGCCCCCCGCGGGGCGGGATCCCGTGCTCGTCGGTTTTCAGTCTTCGCCCGCGCCGAAATGCCGGTCGGCGAAATCCAGGATCGCGCGCCAGTAGTCGCAATTCAGCGTGTGCCGCTCGTCGCGGCGGTACTGGAGCAGGTTGCCGCACGTCCGGGCGCTGATCTCTCCCTCATCGGATATCACCCCCTCGCCCACGAGTCCCGGCGCGCCGAGGAACTGGTATGCCGCATCGGCCGCCTTGAGGTTCCGCAAGGCGCTGTCGTAGTTGGCCCAGGTGTCCTTCAGGCCTCCCGTGTCGAGCAGCGGACGCGGCGCGACGAGCGCCACCAGCAGGTGCTGGTCGACCGGCAGCTTCGCCTCCTCGTTCCCGAACCTCGGAAACGTGTCGTTGAACCAGTGCGGGAACGAGCGGTTGATCCGTGCGACCGTCTCCTGGTCGTTGTTCCGCGACAGGGCCATGCCCCCGGTCCCCGACTGGTGCGGCACGACCAGCGCGATCCGCTCGTCCATCGCGGCGGCCCACAGGGCGGTCTTGCCGCGGCGGGAATGGCCGATCACGGCGATCTTCCCCGAATCGATGTCCCGCTCGGTCACTAGATGATCGACGCAGCGGTGCGCCCCCCACGCCCACGCGGAGATCGTCCCCCACCGGCTGTCCTGTGGTCCAGGCGGGTTCGGATAGTGCGGATGGATGCCGTCGGTGAAATCGTCCTTGTCCGGGTCGATGTCGCTCACGTGAAACGTGGCGAACGCGTAGCCCCGATCGATGATCTGCGGCAGGCACCAGTAATCGGCTTCGCGGCCTCGCGCGATCCGTCCCCCTTCCGGCGCGCAGCCCTCGGCACGGAACGCGTCCGCCGCGGCGGCGACGCGCTCGTCCGCGACGACCTGCTCGTTCCCGCAGCGGTTGAGCGCCAGGAACACCGGGACCGGTCCCTTTCGTGCGGCCGGCAGGAACAGCGCCAGCCGGATGCGCGGAACGGGTTTCCCCTGCGACCGCGTTTCGAGATCGGGGAAGCGGATCTCGACTTCGCGAAGCGCGGCCTTCCCGTCGAGCAGCCCCGCGGCCTCTTGCGTCACCCGCGCCTCGATCTTCGGCGGCGGCGGCAGGTAGCCATAGACGTAATGCTGAAACAGCCGCTTCAGCTCCGGCCGCCGCTTCTCGTGCCAGTCTTCCTTCGTGCGGACGCGCGTGCCGTCGAGCATCGTGAACGGGTCGGGCAGCTCGGCCCGAGGTGGAAGACCGGCGACGGCGGGAAGTTCGCCCGACGCCGGCTCGTCCACCGCAACCGCCGCCGCGAACCAACCGACGACGGCGAGCAAAAGCAGCTCGGGTCGAAGAATGAAGCGGAGTCGCGGCATGGCGGATCCTTGATCGTCGAAGTGCCATCAAACAGCCGAGCATCGCCAGGCCGAACAATGCTCCGCCCGCGGCGTGAAGCAGGCTCAGCAGCTGATCGACCAGTTCAGAACGACGCGGCCATGCGCGTCGATCCGCGCGTCGCGATCATACTCCTCGGGCGACAGCGCTCCCTCGTCCAGCAGCCGTTTGATCCGCGCGAGCTCGTCGTATCGGTCCATCGCGATTCGACCTCCGACGCCATTGTTGCCGCACCAGGCCGCCGGCGGCAAGACGGATCGGCCGCGCCGCGTGCCGTTCCGGATGCGCCCGGCGACGAAATCGAGCATCGCCCGCCGGCGTCCGGCAGTGCCGCGCCGTGGAAATCCACTCGTCGCCGGGAAAATTCGGCGCCGGCGGGAAACTCTCGCTCCCACTCCGGCGTCCCATGTCACGTTACCGGCCGGTTACACGACCGGCCGGTCCCGCGAGTTACACTGCGCACGCGGCACGCAGCGTCCGCTGCCGCGCCGGGTCGATCGGAATTCCAGGAGCGAAGCCATGCGTGCCATGAGACTGTCTTGCTGCCTGCCGTGCGTGCTGCTTGCGTCGGGGTTCGCGGGGAGCGCGCTGTTCCACGCGATGGTGACTGGACCGCCGGCCCTGCGCGCAGCCGAGCCGCCCGCCCCGCCCGCCGTCGCGGAGGCCGCGGTCCCGGCCGAAGACCAGCCGCCGGGCATCGGCGGCATCGCCGGCGAGCTGACCTACACCACCTACTTCTACACCGCGGGCGAGGCGATCATCCACGGGTTCGAGAACGACACCAACGTCCGCATCATCTCGATGGACAAACAGGGGACCGTCTTCAGCGGCAAGATCGACCGCCTGCAGACGAAGCTCGTCCCCACCGGGTCCGGCGTGTTCGGCTTCGTCTCGAACAAGAAGGCGAGCATCCTCGTCGGGACACCCAGCTCGTGCGCGGTGGTCGGCTTCTGGCTCCGCGACCAGGACGGGAACTTCCGCTCGAACCAGCTCTTCACGCAGCTTCCGTCGTCGCACGGCCACAGCCCCGATTGCCGCGTCGTCGTCTGGGCCTGGGAAGACGTGCAACTCGACGTGAACGACTTCACCGCCGACAAGATCGTGAGCTCGGTGAAGCTCGAGGCCGGGAAGTATCACGAGATCGCCGGCGCCGCGCTGGACGGCCTCGACAACCACGTGCTGAACTTCGAGGCCGACAAGAAGGCGATCTCGGTGCAGGTCTACTACGACGAGGGCTTCTTCGTCCCCGCCGAGAACGGCAGCGGCGCCGGGCGCCTGTTCCGCACCTACGTCGGCAAGATCACCGAAGGCAAGAACGACCTGAACCTGATCTCCTATTACGTCCCCGCCCAGGTCCGCGTCGAGGACGCGAACAGCGGCGAGCTGCTCTTCGCGGGCGAGGTCAAGAACGGAGGGATTCACACGCTCACCCTCGAAGGGCGGCACGTGAAGGTCGCCTCCGACGTCGATATCTGCGTGCTCGTCGCCCCCTACGAGCATTACAAGACCAATTACGCCGAGCACCATTTCGGCGTCGGCGGCGAGGGGACCGGCATCGAGACCGAGTTCCTGCTCACCACGCCCGGCGAGCTGTGGGTCTTCTCGTACTATCCGCAGAACGATGTCCGCGTCATCGAGGTGGCGACCGGCCGGCAGGTGTTCGCCGGCACGCTCGGGGCGGGAGACGTTCGCGGGGTCCATCCGGGTCACGGGTTTTTCCGCGTCTTGTCGGGAAAGGGAGTCGGGACGATGGGAGGCGCGCTGGCGTGCGGAGCGGAGTTCTCACCCGCGTCCAACCAGTTCTCCGTGGACGAGGCGCTGTTCCAGGTCGTGCAGGAAATCCGCGAGCAGCGCGCCGCCGAGGCCGCGCGGCAGGGGATCACCCCCTCCGGCCCGGAGCTCGACGCCCCGCTCTCCGCCGACGAGTTGAAGCAGGCCAACGAGGCGGTCCGCGACCGCACCGGCCGCGGCAACTACACCGACGCCGAAGTGAACGATCGCCTGAAGGCGATCCAGCAACAGCAGCGCGAGCGAAAGTGATCGCCCCGAGGAAGGAGGAAGACCGACGACGGAATTCGATTCTGCGCGGTCGCGGAGCAGGGGCTTCCAGCGCGGGCAGGTGCGGCGCCGCCCCGCTTTCGGGTATCATGGCCGACCTGTGCGGAAACTTCGTCGCCGGCCCCTTCGAGGACGCGCTCCATGCCCGCGAAGACGATTCTCCCGCTGACGTTGGTCGTGCCCCTGTTCTGCTCCCTCGCGGCCGCGGCGGCGCCTGCCGCGGGGCCGGCGCTCGATTGGACTTCAAGCTACTGGCGGCACCACGTCACGCTCCGCCCGCCGGAGTTCGTGCCGCCCGTCGAGGACAGCCGCGGCCGCGGCCGCAAGTACAGCGAGTATTGGCGGAGCGTTCACGGCACGGCGGCGATCGGTCAGCCGTGGTCCCCCGACGCCCCCGCCGACTGGACGCGGACCGCGTTCGACGACGCGAGCTGGCCGCGCGAGCGGCGGCCGATGGCGGGCTCCAGCGGGCCTTACGACTGGGGCGTGCGGGTGAAGCGGCTGCGGGGACATTTCCACGTGGCCGATCCGGCGCGGGTGAAGTCGCTCGAGCTGGAGATCGAGTACATCGGCGGCGCGGTCGCGTATCTCAACGGAAAGGAACTCGGCCGCGGGCACTTGCCCGAAGGGGAGCTGACCGGCGACGTGCAAGCCGAAAGCTATCCGGTCGCGGCTTACGAGTGGGGCATCCCGACCGAGTTCGGCTACGGCACGCCCCCCTGGACCTGGAAGTCGCCCAGCGAGGCTGGCGAGCGCTGGCGGAGGCTGAAGCTCGCCGTCGACCCCAAGCTGCTCGGCCCGGGGGACAACGTGCTCGCGGTCGCGGTGCACCACGCCGGATATCGCCCCTGGCGATACGAGAACATGATGGGCAGCGCCGCCAAGCGGCCGTGGGTCCACTTGAACCTGCGGACGCTGCGGCTCTCGGCCGATCCGGCCGAGGCGGTTCCCGCGGCGGCGCGTCCCGCGGGGGTGCAGGTGTGGGCGGAGGACATTCACCGCCGCGTCGTGGATCGCGACATCGGGCCGGCGGAAGCAGGTCCGGCGGTCGTGCGCCTGGTGGGAGCGCGGCGCGGCGCGTACTCCGCGCAGATCGTCGTGGGAAGTTCCTCACCGGTGGACGAATTCTCGGCCGCCGGCGGGGCGCTCGCGCGCGACGGAGGGGGCGGGACGATTCCGGCGTCGCACGTCTCGGTCCGTTATCCCGCGGCCGTCCCGCTGGACAAGCTCAAAGTCACCAAGTTCTTCCACCAGTTCAGCTATGTGTTCAGCCCGCCGGCCGACCGGATGATCGAGCGGTACATGCCCTCGGGCCCGTTCCAGTTCGCGAAGATCGAGGAGTTCACGAAGCCGCGGCAGAACGTGCTCGACGCGGCCAAGGCGCTCCACACGTTCGAGCGGCTGTCGGAGGGAGCGCCGGGCTCGGTCCCGGCGGATCGCTGCCAGCCGGTGTGGATCACGGTCCGTGTCCCCCACGACGCGCCGCCCGGACTGTACCGCGGCAAACTGACCGTGCAGGCCGGCGGGCCGCGGGAAGTCGAGGTGCGGCTGTACGTCGTCGATTGGGCGCTGACGGAGCCGCGCGAGTTCGCGAGCTTCGTGGGACTGAGGCAATGGCCCTGGGCGCCGGCGGACCGGTTCGGTTTCGAGCGGTGGTCCGAACCGCACTGGCGATCGCTCGAGCGGACGATGGCGCTGCTCGGCGAAGTGGGGAACGACCTCGCCGTGCTGCCCCTCGTCACCGGCGGCGAGGAAGACGGCGACGAATCGCTCGTCCCGTGGATCAAGAAAGGAGACGGCTACGAGTACGACTGGACCAATCTGGATCGCTATCTCGATCTGGTCGCGAAGCATTGGGGGAAGCAGGCCGCCGTGGTCGGTGAAGTCGGCTGGACCGACAATGCCCGCGAGTGGGTCTTCACGCACCGCGGCGTGACCGTGATCGAAGAGGGGACGAAGCGCGAGATGCCGCTTCCCAAACCCGGCACGGATGAATGGAAAGCGGTGATGGCCCCCTTCGCGACGGCGGTGGCCGAGCGCGTCAAGGCGAAGGGGTTCGAGCGGTTCTACTGGGGTTTCTTCTACGACCGGATCCCGAGCGAGCCGGTGGTGAAGATCCTTCAAGAGGCGGTCCCCGGCGTGGGCTGGGCCCGCGCGAGCCACGACGGCTTTCTGGGCCGTCCGTTCCCCGAAGGCGATCCGCTCCCCAATCTCGACGTTCACATCCGCGCCTTCCCGGGCAGCGCGGACCGCGACGGAAACCCGCACAGCGGCCGCGGCTGGAAGAACCGCGACTCGGTCCACTTCACGCGCGGCGCGTCGCACATTCAGTTTCTCGATCAGTACGACTCGCCGATGGCCTTCCGCTGGCTCACCGAGAACTCGTTGATCGCCGGGGCGAGCGGGTTCTCGCGCGTCGGGGCCGACTTCTGGAATCCCCGGGGCCTCAAGTCCTGGTATCACCTGTTCGTGGAGCATCTGCTGCACCCAGGCGAACAGGGGGCCGAGGGCAGCATCGCGTTCGAGGCGCTCCGCGAGGGAGTCCAGGAAGCGGAGGTCCGTATCCGGCTCGAACGGGCCGACAAGGACCGGGACGAGCGGATCGCCCGCGTGTTGAACGACCGCATCCGCTTCCTGTGGGGCTTGCCGTGCGGCTCCGGCAACGAGCCGATGATCGAATACCACGGCGGCTGGCAGGAGCGAAGCTGGGAGCTGTACGCGGCGGCGGCCGAGGCCTTCGGCGGCAAGTCCCCGACCGACCAAGATCGCGCCCGCTTCTTCGCCCCAGCCGATTGAGGCGTGGCGGGCGGCTTCCGCGACCGGCGATTGGCAAACGCCGCGCACGCCCAATACACTGGTTGTCCGTGTCCGCTATCCGTCGTCATGCGCGTGATCGGCTTCGCGAACCCGTCGACCTCTCAACCCTCAACTCTCAACCCTCGACCATTCCCCTCCATGCCCCGTTACGAACCGAAACGCATCGAGCCCCGCTGGCAGGCCTACTGGGACGCCCACGCCACGTTCGCCGTGCCCGATCGGCCCGAGGGAGAGAAGTTTTACGTCCTCGACATGTTTCCCTACCCCTCCGGCGACGGCCTGCACGTGGGGCATCCGGAGGGGTACACCGCCACCGACATCGTCTGCCGCTACCAGCGGATGCGGGGCGTCCACGTCCTGCACCCCATGGGCTGGGACGCCTTCGGCCTTCCCGCCGAGCAGCACGCCATCAAGACCGGCACGCCCCCGCAAATCACCACGCAGAAGAACATCGACACGTTCCGCCGGCAGCTCAAGTCGCTCGGCTTCAGCTACGACTGGGGCCGCGAGATCGCCACCTGCGATCCCGACTACTTCCGCTGGACGCAGTGGATTTTTCTCGAATTGTTCGACACGTGGTACGACCCCGAGTGCGAATGGACCGGCCCGGACGGAAAGAAGCGGAAGGGGCGCGGCCGGCCGATCGCGGAGCTCCCCCTGCCGGACGAGATCCGCGCCCAGGGGGACGCCGCCGTCCGCAAATATCAGGACCGGCGCCGGCTCGCCTATCAGCACGAAGCGCCGGTCAACTGGTGCCCGGCGCTGGGGACTGTGCTCTCCAACGAGGAGATCGTGGACGGCAAGAGCGAGCGCGGCGGGCATCCGGTCGAGCGGATCCCGCTCCGCCAGTGGATGCTCGCCATCACCCGCTACGCCGAGCGGCTGCTCGACGAGCTGGACGAAGTCGACTGGCCCGAGTCGATCAAGCTCCTCCAGCGGAACTGGATCGGCAAGAGCGAGGGGGCCGAGGTCGATTTCTACGTCGGCGGACCGGGCATTCAACCGACCGGACAGGACTTCGACTACTGGAAGGCGGCCCGCACCGACCGCGGGTTCGTCGAGTCCCCCCGCAACGACGTGCTCCGCGTTTACACCACGCGGCCCGACACGCTCTACGGGGCGACGTACATGGTGCTCGCGCCCGAGCACCCGTTCGTCGACCGGCTCACGACGCCGGAGAACCGCATCAAGGTCGAAGCTTATCGCCGGCAGGCGGCCCTCAAGAGCGACCTCGACCGCACCGACCTCGCCAAGGAGAAGACCGGCGTCTTCACCGGCAGCCACGCCTGGAACCCGGTCAACGGCAAGCGCGTCCCCATCTGGATCGCCGACTACGTTCTCGCCAGCTACGGCACCGGGGCGATCATGGCCGTCCCGGCGCACGACCTGCGCGACTGGGAGTTCGCGGTGAAGTTCGAGCTGCCGATCGTCCGCATCGTCGAACCGCCCGCCGGCTACGAGCCGTCTCGAGAGGAGTTCGAACTGGCTCGCGACGTGGACGGGAAGTCCGAGTGTCCCTTCGAGGGGGAAGGGACCGCGATCAACTCCGGCGAAGACAATCGCGGACTGTCCACGCAGGAATTCAAGCAAAAAATCACCACCGAACTGCACGCCCACGGTCTCGGCCGGAAGGCAGTCAATTACCGGCTCCGCGACTGGCTCTTCAGCCGGCAGCACTTCTGGGGGGAGCCGTTCCCCATCTGGCACGAACTCGACGCGGAAGGGAACCCGACCGGCTTGCTGCGGCACGACGCGGTCTCCGAGCTCCCCGTCCGGCTGCCGGAGAAGTTCGAGTTCAAGCCGCACGATACGGGCGCGGGCAAGGGCGCGGGGAAGCGCGGCCCCGAGCCGCCCCTCGCCGAAGCGCCGCAGGAGTGGCTGTATCGCACCGACGCCGACGGCACGCGCTTGAAGCGCGAGACGAACACGATGCCGCAATGGGCCGGCTCGTGCTGGTACTACCTCCGCTATCTCGATCCGCGGAACGACGAGCGGTTCGTCGATCCGGCGATCGAGAAGCGGTGGATGCCGGTCGATCTGTACGTCGGCGGGGCGGAGCACGCGGTGCTGCACCTGCTCTACTCGCGGTTCTGGCACAAGGTGCTGTTCGACCGCGGCCACGTCTCGACCTCGGAGCCGTTCCGGCGGCTCGTCAATCAGGGAATGATCCTCGGCGAGCCTCGATACTTCATCTCGTGCAAAAAGGACGATCTGGGACAGGATACAGACGAGTTCGTGTCCTTTAGCGAGGAAGATGAGGCCGAGCACCCGGTGTATGGCCTGGGTGAAAGGAATCTCGAATCCCTCGGTCTCACCCCCGAATTCATCAACGGCAAACCGTTCGTCACAATTGAGGGTAAACGGTACGAATGCTATGCACGCGCTGAAAAGATGTCGAAAAGCCGGGGGAATGTCGTAAACCCGGACGACGTTGTGGCCGCCTACGGGGCCGATGCGCTCCGCCTCTACGAGATGTTCATGGGCCCGCTCGAGCAGGTGAAGCCTTGGAGCATGAGCGGCGTCGAAGGGGTGTACCGCTTCCTCGGCCGGGTGTGGCGGCTGTTCGTCGATGACCGCGCCGATGAAGTCGCGCTCGATTCCGCCGTGCAGGACGTCGCGCCTTCCGACGAGCAGCTCCGCATTCTGCACCGCACGATCAAGACCGTCACGGACGACATCGAAAAGCTGTCGTTCAACACCGCCATCAGCCGGATGATGGAATTCACCAACGAGCTGACGCGGCACGAAGTTCGGCCGCGGGCGGTCCTCGAGCCGTTCGTGCTGGTCCTCAGCCCCTTCGCACCGCACCTCGCGGAGGAGCTGTGGAGCCTGCTCGGCCACGAGCGAACGCTCGCCTACGAGCCGTGGCCCGCGTACGACGCGGCGCTGCTCGTCCAGAACGAGATCGAAATTCCGGTGCAGGTGAACGGCAAGCTCCGCGGCAAGGTGAAAGTCCCCGCGGACGCCGACCGGGCGGCGATCGAACGGGCCGCCCGCGCGGATGAAACGATCGCCCGGCAACTGGAAGGCAAGCAGGTGCTGAAGGCGATCGTCGTCCCCGGCCGGCTGGTGAACTTCGTGGTGAAGGGCTAAAGCCGATGGGCCGCCGACCGTCGCCGAAACAACAGGGTTACGTCGAAGACCTACGTAAGATTCGTCGTCGCGCGTTGATCGCGATGTTTTCGGACGACAGCCTGATGAGTCGGTTGGTTCTGAAGGGAGGCAATGCGCTCGACTTGATCTATTCCCTGTCGTATCGAACTTCCCTCGACCTCGATTTCTCGATCGAGTCGACTCTTGAGCCGATCGACGACTTGCGGGAACGAGTGGGACGAGCGCTCGAGGTGACATTCCAGGAAGTCGGGATCGTCGCCTTCGATGTCGATTGTCGTGAAGTGCCCGGCAATATCACGCCGGAGCTTGCCGGCTTCTGGGGCGGATACCAAGTGGAGTTCAAGATGCCCTTCGACGTCGAAGGGTATCGAGTATACGTCTATTCGCCCGACATGCTGGTTGCCGAGAAGATCCGCGCGATTTGTCAGCAGATGCCAGTCTACGTCCACGCAGTAGGTCTCAACGCACGAGCACGCCCGCGCGATTTCGTCGACTTGCATGCCTTGATCGGCAAGTTCTCCACGTCTTTCGGCGGGATTCGCCTCGGATCCGTTCTTGACCTGCACGCGGATTCATCCTATGAACTCGCTCCCTTCTCCGCGGAAAGTCCGTATCGATGCAGGTCTCCGCCTCTTCATCGTGGCGGCGCTCCGCCGTCTGCGCCGCCCTTTTCGTCGCGATCGCCTGCGGCGGTTGCTCGCGGTTCGTCGGCCGGGCGATGACCACCGCGCCCAACGCGCTCCATCCGCTCGGGGCGCAGCCGGGCTATCCGCCGGCGGTGCGGCGGGCGCTGGGGATCGACCAGGAGTTCCGCGTGCCGGTCGGGCCCCCCGAGGCGATGCTCGCCGTCGCGATCGTCGAGCCGCCCGGGTTCGAGAAACCCCGCGGGACGGTCCTCGTGCTGCACGGCATCTGGAACTCGGGCTTCTGGATGGCCGGCACCGCCCGGATGCTCGCCGAGCAAGGCTACCGGGCCGTGCTCGTCGATCTGCGGGGGCACGGCCGCTCGACGGGCGAGCGGATGACATTCGGCCAGCAGGAGGCCCGCGACCTCGCGCAGGTCGTCGATCAGCTCGAGCGGCGAAACCTGCTCGCCGGCCCGCTCGGCGTGTACGGCATCTCTTACGGGGCGGCGACCGCGGTGCAGTACGCCGGACTCGATCCGCGCGTCGAGTGCGTGGTCGCGGTCGCCCCGTTCAGCGCGATGCGCGACGTCGTCCCCGACTACAGCCGCACGATGCTGCCGGGGGTCGAGCGGATGATCTCCGACGAGTTCCTCGACGACACGATCGCCGCCGCGGGCGAGGCGGGCGAGTTCGACCCCGACCGGTCCTCCGCGATCGAAGCGGTGAAGCGCACGCGGGCGCAGGTACTCATCGTCCACGGCACCGAAGACTGGCTGGTGCCGCCGTATCATGCGCTCCGCCTGCACGAGGCCGCCCCCGAGCGCACGAAGCTCGTGCTGCTGCCGCGCACCGGGCACGTCTCGATCTGGTTCGATGCCGACGGCGAAGTCGCAGCGGAGACGCGGGCGTGGTTCGAACAGTGGATGAGGGAGTGATCGCCGATGGAAGTACGTCCCGTCGGCTCGACGGGACGCGGCTCGCCGACACACGGCGTCGCGGTCATGTCAGCTCGCCCCGCCGGGGCCTCAGAGTGTAACCACGGGTGGAGCGACGCCTTCGGACGGAAAAGGGGACGCAGCTCTTTTCCGGGGGCTCTTTCCGTGCTTCCGCGACTGGACCTTCAAACCCCGCGGTCGTCCGAGAAATCAGAAGGAGGCTTCGTGAGAGGCGTGAATATGGCCGAAAAATGAGCTGCGTCCCCTTTTCCTCCCCCCCTTTTCCTCCCCCATGGTCGTTGGGCCCGAGTGCCAGCGATACGATCCAACCCGACCCCACCCTGGGGCCTGAGGAGGCCGCACATGGATAGCCGTGACGCGACATGGGAGATGAAGAGCGAACTTCAGGACAAGATCATCGCGATCAATGATCGAATCTGGGGAGACTGGCATACCACTTCCGACGACGAGGCATATGCTCCCTTCTCGCACCCCGAGAAGGTCTTCTCGATGATCTTCTACCTCGACATGGAAGTCGAGAATGGGGGATTCTATCAGTGGATCATGAATTCGACGGGAATGTATGTTCGCGAGACCCGGGACGCGCTTCTTGAAATCGGGGCTCCCCGGGTCGCCGCGCTCGTCGAGGAAGCCATGCGGATGTTTCCGGGAGGCTGCCCCGCCCGCGACAAGGGAGAGCGATTCCATCAACTGATGGCCCTCGATCGCACGGCAGGCGACAAGCTCGACGAACTGAGTTTTCCTTACGCTGACGAGCGATATGACCTCTTCCTGACCCTGTTGAAATATTGGGACGAGCACGGAACGAAGGCAGGACCGGCGGCGTAAGAAATCCATAGGTCCGGCTGTGCCGGACGATTCGCCGTGAAAACGCGGGGTAGCCTCGACGGCGTTCAGGCGTCGGGGTCGCGGCAGCGACAAGAGGGATCATCATGTGGCTTACTCGCGCGATACGGCGGGGTGGCCGGGGCTGGACCGAAGAAAGGCCCCGGTCCGCCAGACACCGGGAGCTTCGCATTGCTCCAACCCTGGCGCGGGCGGCTGGATTCGGCGAACTCCTCGAGGGATTGACGCCGCCCCGCTCGCCGGCGTTGCCGGGCTTCTCTGGCTCGCTTGGATCGCGGGGATGCGTGTTTTCGTTGCCTTGGGAGGCGCAAGCAAGCGGATGGGGTGCGGAGCGGGGGTGGCACGAGGGGTCGTACACGGCGGGCGCACGGCTTGTCCGAGCGTTTCACGTGAAACGCTCAGAGGGTCGCCGGTTCGACTCGCCTCCGCGTTTCACGTGAAACGCGGAAGAGCGCCCGCGAGCGTTTCACGTGAAACAAAAGAGCAAAGGGGGACAGGGTCCAGTTTCGAGAGCGTGGCGGCGGCTGATGCCTTCAGGCCGCTCATCCTGGCGCGGGATTCCGAAGCGACGTGAGAATCTCGCGCAATGCTCCGCGATCACTTCTGCAGAAACGGGAGCAGGTCCGTGTGGTGCGAGACCATCTTCCATTTTCCGCCTTCCTTGCGGAACACGTTGGTCGCCCGGATCGAGACCTTTTCGACCTTCCCATTGGCGTTGGTGTTCTCGCCCTTCTCGATGTTCTGGACGATCGCGATGTCGCTGCCCACGAAGAGTCGCATCTGCTCGGGCTCGATCTTGCCTCCCAGCTTGCGCGCGGCCTGCGCTTCCCAGTTCGCCGACACCTGGCTCCAACCGACCTGGATCCCGCCGCCGGGACCCATGTAGGTCACATCGTCGGCGTGCGACCAAACCTGTTTCATCGGCCCCACATCGCCGGTGAACAGCGCGTTCAAAGCGGCATAGAACTGGGCGGTCGCCTCCTTGACACCCTGTTCGTCACCCTCCGCCCCGCGCACGGCGGTCGCACCCAAGGCGCTGGCCACTACGAACGCCGAGATTCCGACCTGGATCGAATTGCGAGTTCTCATCTGGTATTTCCTGTAGGCACGTGGAACGGGGGACGCGATGTCCTCGCGGAGAGGATCCGGCCCCGGCAAGGATACTGCGGCATCACCGCCGCGCGGACCGAATCCGGCCGCTTGGTGCGAAATCACGACAGCCCGCCGGATCGAGTCGCACGACCATCACGGGTGTTACGAAGCGAAAGGCCGATCGAAGGAGATTGGCCGCTCCAGGAAGCGGCGGACGAACGCGTCACTGCTGAGTTGCCGGTGCAGATCGTCCGCAAGCCGCGCGAAGCGGGCACACCGGGGCTTCGCGTTGCTCCAGCCCCGGCCACCCCGCCGCCCGCACTGCGTCACGATCACCGGGCCGCTCTGGATGTCAGCCGCGTACTCGGCCAGCGTGCCGGTCGCGTCTGCCCGTTCGACGACTTTCATAGGTCCACCTCCTCCCCCGCGATGATGAGCCGCTCCCGAATCTTCTTCCCGACCGCGACGATCGTGACCATCACGTCGTATATTCCGCGTTCAGCCGCACGTACTCTTCCGTCAGGTCGCACGTCCAGAAGCGGGCGGATTCCTGGCCCAGGTCGAGGTCGAGTTCGAGCAGCACGTCGCGGTTCATCTTGAGCAGCTTCGACATTTCCGCGGCGTCGAAGTCGAGCGGGGCGCCGGAGGCGTAGAGCAGGACGCCGTTCAGCGACAGCGAGATGTTCTTCTCCTCGACATCCACGCCGCAGTAGCCGACCGCCGAGACGATGCGGCCCCAGTTGGGGTCCGCCCCGGCGATGGCGGTCTTCACCAGCGGGCTGTCGGCAACGGCGCGGGCGATGCGGAGCGCCTCGTCGCGGGTGCGGCAGCCGCGGACGTCGAGCGTGATGAAGTGCTCCGCCCCCTCCGCGTCCTGCACGATCGCCTGCGCCAGCTCGCGGCACACGTCGTCGAGCAGCTCCTGCACGGAGTGGTGCGCACCGGGGGGCTGACGCCCCCCGCTCGCTTCGCCGTTGGCGAGGAGCAGCACCGTGTCGCTGGTGCTGGTGTGCCCTTCGACGCTGATGCAGTTGAAGCTGCGATCGACCGCGTGGCGGAGCATCGCGTCCGCCTGCTCGGGGGAGAGGGCCGCGTCGGTGAGGAGGACGGCGAGCATCGTGGCCATGTTCGGGGCGATCATCGCGGCCCCCTTGGCGACCCCCGTCACCCGGACCGGCCGGCCGTCGATCTCCCCCTCGCGCATCGCCAGCTTGGGGACGGTGTCGGTGGTCATCATCGCCAGCGCGACCGATTCGAGCCGCTCCGAGGAATCGGCGAGCTGCCCGCAGGCGTCGGCGATGCCGGCTTCGATCCGGTCCATCGGCAGGAAGCGGCCGATCACGCCGGTCGAGCAGACGAGGACGTCGCTCGCGTCGCAGCCGAGTCGCTGCGCGACCAGCTCCGTCATCTGGCGGGCATCGGCGATGCCGCGCTCGCCGGTGCAGGCGTTGGCGTTGCCCGAGTTGACGACGACGGCCCGCGCCGTCTGCCGCGGCACGCGCTCCCGCGAGACTTTGACCGGCGCGCCGCACACGCGGTTTTGCGTGAAGACGCCGGCGGCGGCGCACGGCCCGTCGGCGACGAACAGCGCGAGGTCGCGCTTGGCGGGATCGGGCTTCACGCCGCAATGCACGCCGGCGACGCGGAAGCCGCGGGGGAGCAGGATCGAGGTCGACCAGTTCACGGTGCGGTTCCTGGTGTATCGGATTTCAGCCCGCAGCGCAAGCCAGGGAGAATGGCCTTCACGGTCTCATCCCAGGAGATCGTCGGCCGGCTTGGCGGTCCTCCCTCGCTGGCGCGTCGGGCTAGGATGAAGATCGGGGCCACGGAAATCGCTCATGGCAGCAAGGCGGTCGTCTCGGGATAGCCGTGCATCAGGTTGAAGTTCTGCACGGCGACGCCGGAGGCGCCCTTGATGAGGTTGTCCAGCGCCGCGAACACCAGCACGTGCTGGCCGACCACGCGGGCCGTGACGTCGCAGTAGTTCGTGCCGGTGACGTGCTTCGTCGCCGGAAGATGCTCGACGACGCGGACGAACGGCTTGCCCTCGTAGAAGTCGCGCATCGCGTCGAGCAGCGCCCGTTGATCGACGGGCCGCGTCGGCCGGGCGTACATCGTGCAGAGGATCCCGCGGTCCATCGGAACGAGGTGCGGCGTGAAGAGCACCCGGACCCCCTGACCGCTGCGTTCGGAAAGCACCTGCTCGATCTCCGGCGTGTGGCGGTGATTGCCGACGGAATAAGCGGTCAGGTTCTCGTTGCACTCGGTGAACAGCGTGCCGAGCTTCGGCGCGCGCCCCGCCCCGGAGATGCCGCTCTTCGCATCGATGATGAGGCCCTCCGGCTCGATCAGCTTCGCGCACAACAGCGGGGCGAGGCCGAGGATCGACGTGCTGGTGTAGCAGCCCGGGTTGGCGACGAGGTCGGCGTCGGGAATGCGGTGGGCCCACAACTCCGGGAGCCCGTAGACGGTGTTTCCCAACCGGCCGGGATCCGTATGCGCGTGGCCGTACCACTTCTCATAGACGGCGGCGTCGTTCAGGCGGTAGTCCGCGCTCAGATCCACGACGCGGCAGCCGGCGTCGAGCAACTGCGGGACCGCCTCCATGCTGGCGATGTGCGGCAGGGCGCAGAACACGAAGTCGGCCCGTTCAGCCACCTGCGCGGGAGAAAGGTCGGCGCAGCGGAGGTCGAGCCGGCCGGCGAGGGAGGGGTGAACCTCCGCGATGTGCGGCTCTCCTTCCTGCCGGCTGGTGAGGGCGGTGATCTCGACCTCGGGATGCCGCAGCAGGATGCGGATCAACTCCAGCGCGGTGTAGCCGGTGGCTCCCAGGACGGCGACGCTGGGCATTTCGACGGCCGACTTTCTCTACTGGAAGAGACGACGAGATACGGTACTTCCAAGAACGCGACTCCGTCATTCCCGCGCAGGCGGGAATCCAGCCTGCCGTGCGCGCCGCCGCTGGATGCCCGCCCCCGCCTTCGCTGGGGGCAGGCTCTTCGCGGGCATGACGCGCTGCCGCGAACTTGGAAGTACTGAGACACAAACGATTCCGCGGACGTAGCGGCGGAGATCGCGTGGAACGTCATTCTATCGGCATCGCGCCGCGGGGGAAGCGCTTGCCGGTTCGGAGCCGCGGATCGTCACGCCGTTTCACTTGTGGAGAATCAGCTTGCCGTTGCGGGTGAGACGGAGACGGTACGTTTCGGGGCCGTGCTGGATCAGGACTTCGCGGCGGCCCTGGAGGAGGTTGGCGGAGTCGAGGGTTCGGGGAGGCGCGGCGCCTTCGGGGAGGACGTTCGGGCCTGGAACCGGATCGGCGGGATCGTGGGTCATGCGGGTTTCGGTGCGGGAGACGAGTTCGGGAGTTTCGGGAAAATTTCCGACGGGTCCGATGCGAGGGTTGCAAAGATCGGCGGAAGCGGGTTGAATCCTACTGAGATTGAGTCTCAATTTCAATCTCGATTCGCCGGCCCACCAAGCCAGCACGCGGCGCTCCGCCGCTCGCCCGCCAGGCCCACCGGCACGCCGCCTGCGAATGGTTCGCAGGCGGAAGCCCGTTGCCTGTCTGTCGAGGAGGAGTGCCATGCGCCGTCACCCGTCCGTTCCCCGCCTGACCCATTTGCGGCCGCCCCGCTCCGGCTTCACGTTGATCGAACTGCTGGTGGTCATCACGATCATCGCGATCCTCGCGGCAATCATCCTGCCCGCCGTGCAGGCCGTCCGCGAGGCGGCCCGGCAGAACGACTGCCGGAACAACTTGAAGCAGTTCGGCATCGCCCTGGCCGCCTACGCGAGCAACCACCGTCACTACCCCGCGAGCTGGAACCCGACCGCTCCGAACGCCGACGGGAGCATCGACGGCTGGTCGACGCAGGCGGTGCTGCTGCCCTACCTGGAGCAGCGGAACACGTTCGACAACATCGATTTCACGCAGAGCTACAACCTCGCGCCGAACGTCGTCACCGCGGATGGAAACTCGACCCGGATCGGCGCGCTGCGGAACCCGACCTTCGTCTGTCCGTCCGAAGTCCGCGACGAGGCGCGGTTCGACGGCGGCGAGCTGAGGCACTACCCGCTCAACTACGCCGTGAATCTCGGCACCTGGTTCGTGTGGGACCCGGCGACTCGCACAGGCGGCCCGGGCGTGTTCCACCCCGACAGCAAGATCAAGGCGGACGACATCCGCGACGGGCTGAGCAACACCCTCGGCATGGCCGAGGTCAAGGGCTGGAACCCCTACTATCGCAATGCGGGGCTGGCGGCCGATCCCGGCATCCCGTCGGACCCGGCTGCGATCGCCGGCTTGGGCGGAGACTTCAAGGCGAACAGCGGGCACACCGAATGGATCGACGGCCGGACCCACCAGATCGGGTTCACCACGACGTTCCGTCCGAACGCCAAGGTCCTGGCCACGGAGGGGGGCGCCGTCTACGACGTCGATTGGAGCAACATGCAGGAAGGGAAGTCGGCGACGGCCCCAACCTTCGCCGCCGTCACCGCGCGGAGCTATCACTCGGGCAAGGTGAACATTCTGCTGATGGACGGCGGCGTGCGGTCGGTCGAGGACACGATCGAGCTCGGCACGTGGCGGGCGCTCTCCACCCGCGCCGGCAAGGAGATCCTGCCAGAGGGCTTCCACAAGCAGTAGCCGGCTTCGCGCGAAGGCGGAGCGAAAACTCCGTCGTTTGCGGCCCCTGGACCGGCCGCGCCAGCCGCCGCGGCCGGTCCGGGATCGTTTCTCGCACCGACAGGATGGCCGTGAGATGTCCGGCAGGGGTTCCCGGCGGATGAGCTACCGCGAGGCCGCGCGCGCGATCTACGCCGCGCGCGAGCCGACGGATCTCCAACTCGCGGGAATCGACGAAAAGGTGACCCGGGGAGCGCTGCACGGGAACCGGAGCAGGCGGTGGGTCGCGACCGATTCCGTCATCGCGTACATCGCGATGCGGGCCGAGCGACAACGGCTGAGCGCGCGAGCCGAACCCGCCGGGATCGCCGGCGATCGATCTCCTCTGGACGCGCCGCCGAGCGCCATCGACCTGGCGAGGGAACTTCTCCCGCCGATCTACCGCGAGGGCCTGCGGGACTATTTCGCCGCGGTGATCCGTCGTCGCCGGCCCGCCGGCGCTTCCGCGGCGTTCGGACGGGCGGTCCTCGTCGGACAAATCGTGCTGATCCTGTTTCCGATCGTCGCGGTCGTTGCGCTCTACGCGGTCGCGGTGCGGCCGCCCCGCGAGCACGCGGCCGTGCAAGCCCTGCTCGAGCGAGAGGTCGCCAGCGGGGCGATCGACGAATACACGATCGTCGAGTGGGCGCCGAGCGAAACGGACCCGCGGGAAGAGGGGACGCGGATCCGCGTGCGATACCGCTACTCGGAGAACGGGGGCAAGTCGATCCTGACCGACCGAACGTATCTGGTCCGCGGCGAGACGGCCGTGCGGGCGCGGGACCCGTCCGACGACTGAGCGACCGTCATCCTTGTCACCCGGCCGCGGGGCCGACGGGTGCGCCGATCGGGATCCCCCGCCTCCGCAGCCGGTCCACGAGCGTCGCCTTGTCGAACGGCTTGACCAGATAGTCGTCCGCGCCGGACTCCAGACACTCCATGACCGTGCTCCGACTCCGATCTCCGCTGATCATGATGATCGGCCGCGAAAATCGCTGCTGCCGCAAACTCCGCACGAACTCCGGACCGCCTTCCCCGTCGAGGTGGACGTCGCACAACACGGCGTCGGCGAGAACGGCGTGCTGCCGGGCGTCGTCCGCGTCGGCAGCGGAGGCGACGGCGACGTTGAACTCCTCGAGCATCCGCTCGATCAGCCGCACGACCGCAAGATCATCCTCGACGACGAGGATTCGCTTGCGGTCGCGCTGAGACACGGGGGACGGCGCCGGCGGCGGGGGAGCGGTCGCCGGAGAAGGGAGCGGGGCATCCGCGGCCGGGTCCACCCCCCGCAGCAGCCGCGCGACGGCCTCGGCATCCGGCGCCGGGAGCGCCAACAGCGCGCTGGATTCCACCGTCTTGGCGACCGCCTCGGCCAGACACTGCGCGATGGTCCCGCGCTGGTCGCCGAATCGCGTCAACAGCGAATTCAAGGCCTGATACCGCTGGGGGGCGGAATTGTCCGCGACGTTCGCGACCGCCTCGCCGATCCGCATCACGTGCAGGAACCGCTCTTCGACGTCGGCCCGCTCGGCCTCGGGGGCGACCTCGTGATGCGCGAGCACCATCGCGATCAGAGATCGCGGCAGCTCCCACTTCTGCAACAGCGCCGCCGAGACGTGCGCGTGGTGCACGTCGAACTCCTGCATCTCGCAGATCTCGAGCCGCAGCGGCGCGACCTTCGTCACGCGGTCCAGCAGCCGGAGATAGCGGTCCCCGAAGTGCCGGGCCAGCACCAGCACGCCGATGTCCTGCAGCAGCCCCAGGACGTACGCCGTGTCGGCCGACACGTTCGCCAGCCCGCGGGCGAATGCGGAGGCCGTGCTCCCGATCAGCACGCTCCGCGAGTTGTACCACCCCTGCACGTCCTGCGGCAGCGCGCGGGACAGCTCCGCCTGAGAGCGGACCATGTGCGCGGAGAGGACCAGCCCCACCGTGCGGCGGATCCCGAGCAGCCGCACCGCGTCGAACACGGTCTTGATCTTCGTGCGGAAGCCGAGCGCCGTGCTGTTGGCGAGCTTCAGCAACTCGGCGGTGACCTTCGGATCGACCGCGATGTCGTCGGCGAGCGCCGTCATCGACGCCGTCTGGTGGTCGAGATAGTTGCACAGCCGGGTCAGCAACTGCGGAAGCGGCTTCAGATCCGGGGTGTTGCGGACGATGGACCGCGCGCGGGGCGGGATGTTCGCCTGCTCGTCGCCGGCCCCGCCGCGAAGGATCCGTTCGACCTCCTCGCGAAGCTCCGCCGGCGGCACGTCGTCGGGAACGATGCGGTCGACGCCGACCTTCGCCGCCCGCCCCTGCATCTCCCGCGACATGTCGCCCATGAGGAGGGTCCGCGGCCGGAGCAGGTCGTCGTAGATCCGCTCGAGGACTTCGAGGCCCGACAGGAACCCGTCCAGATCGTTCTCGACGATCACCAGGTCGACGCGCTGCTTGTTCAGGAGGCGGCGGAAATCGTCGGTGCTCGCGGTCGTCTGCACCTCGATGTCGGCGGAGCGCAACGCCTCCGCCAAGGCGCCGGCGCGGTGTTCCTCGTTGAACAGAATGACCGCAATGTGCTTGCTGCTCATCGGCCTCGACCCGGAGCGATCTTGTCCCCGCCCGACTCATCGACGCGGTCTGATCCATTCCTGAAAGGAGGTTGGTAGGATTCGGCCGCACAGTGCCCGGCCTCTGGCGACGCGTCCGATTGCAGCGGTCGCGAGGCCGGTGCGATCGCTGCCGTCGGATCGGGAGACCGCATCAGCGCCCGTCGCCCTGGTTTGCCGACCGCAGCGGCAGCCGTTCGCTCGCGTGGTAGCCGAGCTTCACGCTGATGAGCCGCGAGTTTCCCACGTCGGCGATGAACAGCCGGTGGTCGGTGTGGGCGGCGACGTAGGCGGCGTGGAACAGGCCCACGCCGTCGCCGTCGAGCGGGACGGCGCTGCTCGGCCCGGCGCTGTCGGCGTTGCCGTATCGGCCGATCCGGGTGATGAGGTTGCCGGCCGAGTCGAGGACGGCGACGCTGTAGTGATCGACTTCGGGGGCGAACGAGCGGGCGAAGAAGTCGAGGGCGAAGCGGGCGTGCCAGCAGGCGCAGCCTCCGCCTCCCTTCGAGGAATTGAACCCGCCGAAGCCGACGCCGCCATACAGCCAGTCGGCCCCCTCGATCCAGATGTTTCCGCCGCGGCGCAGGGCGGGCGGGTCGGTCGGCCGCTTCGCGAGGGGGAGCGGCACGCGGTCGCTGTCGGTGACGAGCCGGGCCTGCTTCGGCCGCACCTTGATGAGCGTCTCGGCCCGCTCCAGGAAATACGGCTGGCCCCCCAGCACGCGGTTCGGGGCGACCATCATGTAGATCGAGTTCTCCCCGTCGATGGCGATGCCGTCCATCAAGGGAGCGCCGGGCACGGCGTCCTCGTGGAGCAGCTTGCCGTGCCGGTCCCAGACATGAACTTCGTTGTACCGGATGCGGCCCGGATAGACCGGCGGCGTGTACTGCTTGCCGGCGGCGATTTCGCCCGCGCGCACGATCTCGGCGGCTTCGTCCCTTCTCGCCGGCGGTTGCACGTCGTTGTAGCACGGGACGACGAGGCTCCCATTCACCGAGACCGCCATCCCTCCCTGGTGAAAGCAACCCGGGCGCAGCGCCGGCATGACGAGCCCGCCGATGAGATTGGCCCGCCGTCCGTCGCCGCTCGAGCTGAATCCGACCGAGGGCCGCTCTTCGCCGTAGTCGAACGGGACCTCCTGCCAGTTCCGCGGATCGGCCCCGAACTCCGGCTGGAACCGGCCGACGACGTTGTCCGTCCGCAGGTAGAGCAAGCCGTTGGCATCAAAGGCGAGATCCTCGGCGTCGAACGGGAGGGGAACGTCGCGGATCGCTTCGGTCCGGGGGTCGATTTCGAGCAGCGACACGACCGACTTCGCCACTCCCGCCTGCCCCTCGAACACGTACAACTTTCCGCTCACCGGGTCCACGTACAACTTCTGCCGCGAATGGACCGGCGGCTGGACGCGCTCGATCGCTTCGGCGACTTCCTTGCCGAAATCGCGCACGACAGCCAGTCGTTCCCCATCCGGCTGGTAGAGCTTCAGGCTCGCCGCCTCGGGAGAACTCGCCATCTGCCCGCGGACCATGTGCAGCTTGCTGACCGCGCCGGCGGCGCCGGGCACGAGCCAGAAGGTGACCGGCTCGGTGTGCGGGTCGACCGCGAAATTGTGCTGCAGGCCCGCGAGCTTGTTCATGAACACCGCCGGATGATGCTCGAACAACGGCATTGGCCAGCTTCCCAGCTCGCGCGGGTCGTCGAACGCGCCGAGCCGCGTGATCTTCGGGTCTTTCACGTCGTCCTGCCCGCTGAACTGGTTGAGCACGTTCCACGAGCCGACGAAGATTTCGCCGTTCGCGGGGTGTACGCCGATCGCGGCGGGCTTCCTCACGGGGACCGCCTTGAGGAATTTTCCCTCAGCGGCGAACACCTGGATCCGGTCGTTTGCGTAATCGGCGACGTACACCCGGCCCTGGGCGTCGCAGGCCACCGACATGGGGGCGTGGAACTGTCCCGGTTCGGTCCCCGAGCCGCCGATCTCCAGGCTGCCCGCGAACAACGTCGGCTTCTCGTCCGAGGCGAAGTCCATCTTCAGCACGCAGGGGATCCAATGATGCGGTTGCGGAGTTTCGGGAAAGAACTCGTACCCGGTGAGGTACAACGCTTCGCCGCCGGGGTCGAAGGCGGCGCTGCGGGGGACGACGCTCGTCTCCTTGTTACGGAACAAGAGCGTGATCGAAGTTTCCGGCCCCACGATGTCGAGGCCGCCGCTCGTCCCGTCGGTCGCGAGCCGGTTCAATCGCTCCGAGACGACCGCGATCCGCTTCCCGCGGGCGGCGAACGCGGTCGCCGCCGGTTCGTATTTCGCGAGGGTCGAGTCCCCGGTGTTGCGGCCCGAATTGAGGAGCGTCGCCTGGACCAGCCCGTACTTGAGCGGCAATTTCTGCTCGTCCTGCGGAAACTCGACCCAGTTCAGCCCCTGCACCTCGGCGAGCTTGTCGGCGGGAAAGGGATAGATCGTGCGGACATAATTGCCCGCGTGGTCGAACAGCACGACCGAATCCCGCCCTTCTCCCTCGCAGACGAGCACGCCCTCTTCGACGGCGGCGATCAACGGCGGGTTCTGCCGCGCGACCCGCTTCTTCGGGCTCCAGAACAGCGCCTTCTCGAACTCGGGCTTCAATCCGAGCGACACGCGGAGCGATAGCCCGTCGAGATCGTCGATGTACCGGCCGGCGTCGTCTTTGCCGTCCCAGACGATCGACTGCCGCTGCGATTTCTTCTGGAACGGCGGCGGCGCGTCGTCCCCCAGCACGCCGGATGCGAGGTGTCGGACGATCCGACCCTCCCCGTCCTCGATCGCGACCGTCACGTCGCAGAAGGCGGTCGTCGCGAACTCGACGCGGAACGCGCGCTCGTCCCGAACGAGTCGCGGAGGCGCGGCGAACGCGAACTCCGCTTCGCGCTTCACGCGGAACTCGTCGGGGACCGCGGCGGTCGTGGAGCGTTCCATGCTCCACCCCAGCACCGCCGCCGCGAGACACGCAGCCAGCGTCGCGGAGTGTGTCGAGCGTCGCATGAGCTTCTCCAGGCTGATCGAAAGGCGTGACGGCGGGGCTGGGACAGGCAGGCGTGCGCAATCGGCGATATTGGCCGATCCGGCGGACCACCGTCAAGCGCCGCTCGCTTCCGAGGGGTTGCGGTGCGGTCGTGTCGGCGACATGCTGGAATGGCCCCGACGCCCGCGGGGCGACCGCGGAGTTCTCCGCACCGTCCCCGCCCCCGCGATGCGAGCCGCGCATGCCGAAGAACAACAAGAACACGGACCGCGGCGACAACGATTACAAAGCCGCCCTCCATGGCCTGCAGGTCGAGTTGGTGAAGTTGCAACGGCACGTCATCGCGTCCGGCGGGCGAATCCTGGTGATCGTCGAGGGCCGCGACGCCGGCGGCAAGGACGGCGTCATCAAGCGGATCATCGAGCACCTCAGCCCGCGGGAGACCCGCGTCGTCGCGCTGGGGAAGCCTTCCGACCGCGAGCGGACGACGTGGTACTTCCAGCGGTTCACCCCGCATCTCCCCGCCGCGCAGGAGATCGTCCTCTTCAACCGGAGCTGGTACAACCGCGCGGGGGTCGAGCCGGTGATGGGCTTCTGCACCGGCGAGGAGCACCAGGAGTTCCTCGAGACCGTGCAGAGCTACGAGCAGATGCTGGTCCGCTCGGGCGTCCGGCTGTTCAAATACTACCTCGACATCAGCCGCGACGTGCAGAAGAGGCGGCTCGACGAGCGCCGCGAAGACCCGCTCAAGCAGTGGAAGATCAGCCCGATCGACGAGGCGGCCCAGAAGCGGTGGGACGACTACAGCCGCGCCCGCAACGTGATGTTCGCCCGCACGCACCACGCCGACGGCCCGTGGAACGTCGTCCGCGCCGACGACAAATGGCCGGCCCGCATCAACCTCATCAAGGATCTGCTGTTCCGCCTGGATTACGACGAGAAGGACGAGAAGCTCCTCATCACCGACCCGAACGTCGTCTTCAAGTACGCCGAGAGCTACCTGCGGAACGGGATGATCGCGGAGTGAAGGGAGCGTCGCGAGAACGGGCTAACCGGCGCGCACGAGCACCACGTCCAGCGCGTCCGCCCGCGCGCATTCCTCCCAGAACCGCTTGAACTCGCCGAACCGCTCGGGCGGGACCAGGCCGCCGAGGTGCTCGACGCGCCGCTCGCACACGAGCCGCCCCGCTTCGATCGCGATCCGCCGCGCGTAGCGCAGCCATTCGCACGCCGACTCGGTCTCGTACGGCAGGCCGTACCCCGTGCGGTCCGCGGGGAATTCCAACTCCAGCCGGTCGGACACGCGGAACGGGCCGGGGGCCACAAGCGGCACGGTGCGGTCCGCCGCGCTCAACGGACCGGTCGAGCGGACCGGGTGCAGCCACGGCACGCGGAACAGCAGCAGGTCCCCGATCTCCCTGCCCCACACGGGCAACGTCAGGCGGTACGCGCACGAGACCGGCCGCGTCAGGTCGTCCAGCTCGAGAAACCGGGCGTCCGCGACGACGGCGCCGGTGAGGTCGGCCGCGGCACTCTGGGCCAGCATCCGCGCCCGGTGTTCGTCGTCCCGGTCGACGTGCTCGAGTCGGAACTCGACGGCCCGCTCGCCGTGGGCGGCGATCTCGGCGGCGAACGCGACCGTGCCGTCCGCTTCGACCCGGCCCCGCGCGTGGCGGTCGATGCGGTGCTGGTCCGACGTGGCGCGGGGGAGTCGGACCGTCTCGGCGCTTTCGCCGTCGAGCACGAGCGCCGCGACCGCTTCGTCGTGCAGCGGGAGGTCTCCGAAAGTGAACGGCCCGCCGGCGGGGTCCATCCACAGCTCTTCGCCGTCGACCGCGGCCCGGACGATCGCGTGGTCGAACCGCGGCGCCGGAAGGAACGGGGCCTCGCCGTTCGCCCGCGTGAGGACGACCGCCACGTGCGCCGGGATCCCCAGTTCGCGGAGCGCCCCGACCATCAGCGCGCTCTTGTCCTTGCAGTCGCCGCGGAGGTCGTCGAGCATCGGCTTCGCCTCCCGCGCGGTCTGATGCGCCGACTCGCGGGGGTGCCGGCCGTATCGCATGCTCCGCGCCGCGTAGCGATAGACCGCGGAGACCTTCTCGCGCGCCGGGGCGTCGGCCGCGACGAGGTCTTGCGCCAAGCGGCGGATCTCCGGCGGCGTCCGCTCGGGAGGGCCCAGGTCCTTGTGGTAGTAGGCCGCCATCGGCTGCCAGGAATCGAACGTGCTCACGTCGATCCAGGGCGCGAAATCGCGGGGATGCGGCGTCCAGTCATCCGTTTCGAGCGGCGGGCGGTCCCGCAAGTCCCATTGGTGAATTCGGTACTCCCCGAGCGTCGTCTCGGTCGGCGCCGCGTCCGTGTGGTGCAGTCGCACGTGCAGGGCGAACGGCCCCGCGATCGCCGCCGTGAACCGCATCCTTCCCAGCGGCGCCGGCCGCTGCAGGAACACCTGGTCCCACACGCCTGGACCCACCTCGCCCGGCACGAACTGGTCGTACTGCTCTTCCAACTCGACGATCACTCCCGGCCGCAATGGCTGAAACGTGAGCGAGATCACGCGGGAGTGCGCGTCGAGCGCCGCCGCCGTCCGCTCCGCGTCGCGGTGCGAGCCGTCCGGCAGGTGCACGACGGCCCGGTGGATCGCGTGCCGGGAGGTGCGCGAATCGTAGGTGCGGCCCAACTCGTCCCACGCGGCCAGCTCGGCGTCGCCGGAGAGCATCGTCACGAGATGTTGGCGGTGGGACATCGTCCCGTCGCGATGGAGCGCGAGGACCGAATCGTGCAACAGAATCGCCTGCCCCCAGTGCGCGGCGACGGCCGCCTCCGGGCGGACCGAAAGAATCTCCCCGGCCGCGATGGGAGACGCGAACCGCGCGAGGTTCCGCGGCCGCTTGAGGAGCGTGCGCAACAGCCGCCGCCGCGGCGGCGGCGGCCGATCGGTGGTGTGGGACATGGCGAGGGAATTCTAGCGGCAGGCGGGATCGACGCCAGAGCGATTGGGGCGACTCTCGACCGTCCGGCGGTTGCGTCGCCGTGGACGGTCGCGAACAATAGGAGGGGACCGGCACGCACCTTCTCGAGTCCACGGAACACCGCCATGACTTCTGCGAAGCTCGTGTTCGACGGCCAGGAGCAGGAACTGCCCCTCGTGGAGGGGTCGGAGGGGGAGCGCGGCGTCGACATCACCGCGCTCCGCAAGGAGACCGGGCTGGTGGCGCTCGATCCGGGATACGGCAACACCGGCTCCTGCGAAAGCCGCATCACGTTCATCGACGGCGAGGAGGGGATCCTCCGCTATCGCGGCTATCCGATCGAGCAGCTCGCGGAGCGCGCCTCGTTTACCGAGGTCGCCTACCTTTTGATCTACGGAGAGCTCCCCACCGCCGATCAACTGGCCGCGTTCCGCAAGAAGCTCACCTATCACAGCCTGCTCCACGAGGACATGAAGAAGTTCTTCGAGGGCTACCCGCAGACGGCCCATCCGATGGCGATGCTCTCCTCGATGGTCGCCTCGCTCTCGACCTACTATCCCGAGGCGGTCCAGGAGAACGAGGACCTCGCGATCGCGCGGTTGCTGGCGAAGGTGAACACGATCGCCGCCTACGCCTACAAGAAGTCGATCGGCCAGCCGTTCATGTATCCGCAGAACAAGCTCTCCTACTGCGGGAACTTCCTGCAGATGATGTTCGCCGTGCCGGCCGAGCCGTACCAGGTCCCCGAGATCATGGAGCGGACGCTGAACCTGCTGCTGGTCCTGCACGCGGACCACGAGCAGAACTGCAGCACCTCGACCGTGCGGATGGTCGCCAGCAGCCAAGCCAACCTGTTCGCCTCGATTTCGGCCGGAATCTGCGCGCTGTGGGGACCGCTGCACGGCGGGGCGAACCAGGAAGTGATCGAGATGCTCGAGCGGATCGAGGCGGACGGCGGCGACTTCAAGAAGTTCATCGACAAGGCCAAGGATCCCGACGACGACTTCCGCCTGATGGGCTTCGGCCACCGCGTCTACAAGAACTTCGACCCGCGGGCGGTCGTCCTCAAACAGACCGCCGACGAGCTGTTCGACCGACTCGGCGTGGACGATCCGCTCTTGGACATCGCCCGCAACCTCGAGCAGGCGGCCCTCGACGACGAATACTTCGTCGAGCGGAAGCTGTATCCGAACGTCGATTTCTACAGCGGCATCCTGTACCGCGCGATGGGCGTCCCCACGACGATGTTCACCGTGATGTTCGCGCTGGGCCGCCTCCCCGGCTGGATCGCCCACTGGAAGGAGCTCCGCTCCGACCCCGCCACGCGAATCAACCGCCCGCGGCAGATCTACACCGGCGAGACCAAGCGCGACTACGTGCCGATCGAGAAGCGGTAGCATAAGTCGGGTGGCCTGGCCGAAGGCAGCCGGAGGCCGGGGCACCCGGCGGACGGCGGCTCGCGTGTGCGGTCAATGTTCGTGGCCGTGATCGTGATCGTGCGGGATCTTGCCACGGAACGACTTGCCGTCGATTACCACGACAAGCGTCGGATCAGCGCCTTCTTCGTCGAGGTGCTCCGCGAGTTCCGCGTCGTTCGAGACGAAGCGCGAGGACTTGCCGGCGGGATCCTCCGCGGACGGTGACGCGGCGAGCTGGAACTGTTCCGGGCGGCCACCGTGCTTGACGTTGATGGTCACTTCCTTGGAGTCGATGGGCACGACCTTCCTGGCCGGTCCGTCGAGGATGTAGACGGTCACCGACTTCGCCGCGTCGTCGTGGACCAGCTCAGCGTGGTATTCTTCGCCGCCCAACTCGATGAGCACGCCGTGGTGCGGACCTTCGCTGGGATGAGCGTGCTCGTCGTGCCCGACGGTGTCGGGGGGCATGTCGGAGACCGGCTGCGGATCGGTCGGAGTCGTTTCGGAGCCGCAACCGGCTGCAACCAGGGACAGCGAACCGAAGGTGACGAGCATTCGCAGTACGTGAAGAGATTGCATCGCATCATCCTTTCGTACAGGTGACATGGGACGGACTCCTTTCTCGATGACAAGTTGGTAAAGCACGTCAGGTGCGATCGACAGCCGGTTCACGGCTGCGATCGCGCGTTTCGGACGGTCCCTGACGGGAACCCTCCGCGTCTTCCTCCGCACCGGGCGGGAGGAGTTCTTCGTCGCTCTTCTCGATCAGCGCGATGTCGATCGCCGATTCGCCGACCACGCGCGCGGCCGACCGTAAGCCGAACAGCCAGAACAGGGCCGGGTGCACGAAGAAATCGAGCAGCGTCGAGCTGATCAGCCCGCCGACGATGACCGTCGCCACCGGGTACAGGATTTCCTTGCCCGGCTCTCCAGCGGCCAGCGTCAGGGGAACGAGGGCGATGCCGGACGTGAGGGCCGTCATCAGCACGGGGGCCAGGCGCTCCAGCCCCGCGCGAACGATCATGGATTTCGTCCAGTCTTCTCCCTCGTATTTCACGAGATGCAGGTAGTGGGTGAGCAGCAGGATGCCGTTCCGCGAGGCGATGCCGGCCAGTGAGATGAACCCCACCATCGCGGCGACCGTCAGCGTCTGGCCAGTCACCACGAGGGCCGCGACCGACCCGATGAAGGCCATCGGCAGCGCCGCCATGACTTGCAGCGACAGGTTGACGGACCGGAACAGCGTGAACAGGACCAGGAACACCCCGCCGAGCGAAACGATGAACAGCAGGGCGATGATCCGCGTCGCCGATTGCTGGCTCTCGAACTGGCCGCCGTATTCGATGTGGTATCCCGCGGGCAACGTGGCCCGAATCGGCGCGAGCCGGCCATCGATGTCTTCCACGACGTCCACGACGCCGCGGTCGGAGACGTTGCACTGCAAGACGATCCGCCGTCGGACGTTCTCGCGGTTGATCGTGTTCGGCCCGCCGGATTCGTAGATCTTCGCCACGGCCTCCAGCGGGACCTTTCCGCCGTCCGGCAGCTCGATCGTCAGTCGCCGCAGCAGGTCGAGGTCCTCGCGATAGTTCTCGTCCAGCCGCACGAGCAGGTCGAACGTGCGCTGGCCGAGCAGCACTTCGGAGACGACTTCGCCGTTCATCGCGGTTTCGACGAACTCGTTGACTTCGACGGGAGTCAGCCCATACGAGAGCAGCTTGTCGCGATCCAACTCGATGCGCAACTGCGGGATGATCACCTGCTGTTCGACGAGCAGGTCCGTGACGCCGGGGACGTCGCGGATGGCGGCCTCCATCCGGCCGGCGGTGCGGCGGAGTTCGTCCAGGTCGTCGCCGTAGAGCTTGATGCCGATCTGCGCCTTGACGCCCGAGAGCATGTGGGAGATCAGGTGGGCGATCGGTTGCTCGACGGCGGTCACGATGCCGGGGATCTCGTCCATCGCGTCGCGGATCGCGTGCAACTGTTCTTCCCGCGACCGGGGCGATTCCGGATCGAGATCGATGATGTACTCGCTGGTGCTGACCGGCTCGGCGTGCTCGTCGAGTTCGGCGCGGCCGGTCCGCCGCACGAAGCCGGTGATGTCGTCGATCTCCAGCAACCTTTGCTCGACGGTCCGGTTGATGGCGTTCGACGTCTCCAGGGATGTTCCCGGAGGGAGCAGGACGTTGAGCTGCGCCGCCCCCTCGTTGAAGGGGGGCAGGAAGTCCCGTTCGAGGTTCACCACGAACAGGCCGGCGAGCGCGACGGCGGCCAGCGTGACCCCGAGGTTCAGCCGCGGGAACGCCAGGCTGAAGCGGATCACCCGGTCGCCGACCCACTTCAGGCCGCGGAGTACGAAACCCTCCTTCTCGCGCTCCATGAGCCGCGCGTGGCCGAGCAGCCAGTACGACAGGACCGGCGTCACCGTCAGCGAGACGAGCAGCGAGGCGAGGATCGAGACGATGTAGGCGATCCCCATCGGCGCGAACAACTTGCCTTCCATTCCGGTCAAGGCGAACAGCGGGATGAAGACGAGGACCACGATCATCGTGCCGAACACGATCGAGTTGCGGATTTCGACGCTCGCCTGGAACACGACCAGCAGCGGGTGTTTCGGTTGGGGACTGTGCCGGTTCTCCCTCAGCCGGCGGAAGATGTTCTCCACGTCGACGATCGCGTCGTCCACGAGTTCTCCCAAGGCGACGGCGATCCCCCCGAGCGTCATCGTGTTGATCGACAGGCCGAGCGCCGCGAAGACCACCGCGGTGATCACGAGCGACAAGGGGATGGCCGTGAGCGTGATGAACGTCGTGCGGAAGTTCATCAGGAACAGGAACAAGATGATCACGACGAGGATGCCCCCGTCCCGGAGCGCCTCTTCGACGTTCTCGATCGCCCGGTCGATGAACGTCTTCTGCGAATAGACCGGGACGATGCGGATGTCGTCCGGGAGGGAGAGCTTCAAGTCGTCGACGGCGGCGAGAATCCCGTCGGTGAGGTCGGTCGTGTCGGCGCCCGGCTGCTTGTTGATCGTGAGGACGACCGCGTCCCCACCGGAGAATTCCCCTCCATCGGCGCGGACGAACGCCGCGCTGTCCCCCCGCTTGACCTGCGGCCCTTCGACGACGCGGGCGATCTGCGCCAGGGCCACGGGACGCCCTTCGCGGATCGTGACGACGACCTTCCGGAGATCCTCGACCGTCTGGATGCGTCCCAGCGCCCGGACCAGCAGCTCGTTCGGTCCCTGCTGGTCGAGATACCCGCCGGCCGCGTTCTCGTTGCTGTTGACGACCGCCTCCTTGACCTGTTGCAGCGTCACGCCGTAGCGGAGCATGGCGTCGGGATCGGCGAGCACCTGGAACTGCTTGCGGCCGCCCCCCATCGTGAAGATCTGGGAGACGCCCGGGATGGTCAGCAGCCGCTGGCGGACGGCCCAGTCGGCCAGCGTGCGGAGTTCGACCGGATCGGTCTGTCCGTCCTCGCTCCACATGCCCAGCATGAGGATTTGGCCCATGATCGACGAGATCGGCGCGAGAGTCGGGTTGATGCCTTCCGGCAACCGGTCCTGAACGAGCTGCAGCCTCTCGGTCACGATCTGCCGGTCGATGTAGATGTCGGTCCCCCAGTCGAACTCGACGTAGATCACCGAGATGCCGATTCCCGACGAACTGCGGACGGCCTCGACGCCGTTCGCGCCGTTGAGGGCGGTCTCGATGGGAAATGTGATCAGCATTTCGACTTCTTCCGGCGCGAGTCCGGGGGCCTCGGTCATGACGACGACCCGCGGACGGTTCAGATCCGGAAAGACGTCGATCGGCATCGAGAGCGTCTGCCAGGTCCCGTAACCCAGCAGGAAGATCGCGGCGGCCATGACCAGCAGGCGCTGGCGGAGCGCGAATCGAATGACGGCGTTGAGCATGGCCCCTTCCTAGTGTTGGTGCCCGGCGTGCGGATCGACCGCGCCGCCGGCCTTGTTGCGGAGGGCCATCTGCATCTGGTGCGCGCTGCGGAGCGCGACCGTGTCCCCCGGGAACAGCGAGCCGTCGTTGGCGATCACGACCGAGTCCTGATCGCGGTGGAGCACGTGGACGGCGACGCGATCGAAATGCTCCCCGTTCTGCTGGAAGACGAAGAATTCCGCCCCCTCGCTGGCGACGGCGTCCACGGGCAGCACGATCTGGTCCGGCCATTCTTCGACCGGGACCCGCAGGCGAAGCCTCTGCCCCGGACGAAAGTGCCATTCGACGAAACGACTTTCTTTCGGTCCGGTCGTCTCGTCGTCGATGCGGTTCGGCAGCAGCACGTAGAACTTGAGCGTGCGCGTTTCGACATCCACCTCGTTGTCCAGCCGCACGATGCCGAGGTCCTCGACGACTTCCGTGGCATCGCCCGCCCGCTCGAACACCGCGGACACGGTCCAGTCCCGCTTCGCGGCCCCGGCGATCGATGCGGTGTCCTGCTCGAAGGCCAGCCCCTCGACGAACAGTTCCTCGTAGTCGGCCAGAGTGCAGAGCGTCTCGCCCGCCTGCACCGACTGTCCCGCGTGGACTCGAAGATTCCGCAGGACGAGCGGCTTGTGTTTCTCGTTCTCTGGGGTGGGCGGCGGAGCGACTTCCGGCGCGGCGAACGAAGTCTGCCGGATCGCTCGGTCGGTGAGGCGGAACTCGTCCTCATCGTGCGAGTCCGGAGAGGGTGCGAAGACCTCCAGATCGCGCAGCAGCCGGCGATCCTTCTCGATCCGCTCGACCTGTTCGGCGGACAGGCCGTGCAGCCGCAGCGCCTCGCGTTGAGCGCTCAATTGCGCTTCGAGTCTGTCGCGGGCGTACTCCTTCTCGAGCAGCACTCGGCCGGCGACGGCCCCGGTCTCGGTGATGCCTTTCAGACGGGCGACCTCCCGGCGTTCGATCTCCAGCTCTCCCAGCATCCGGAGAAAGTCCGTCTGAGCGGCGACGAGGTCCTCGTGCGTCAAGCGGATGCGAAACAAGAGCGTCCCCGGCTCGACCGCTTCGCCCGGCACCGAATGCACGTGCGTGACGACGCCCGTCAGCGGAGTCGCCACCTGAATGTGGGTCCGCCCGAGGCGCTCCACGACGAGCGCGGGCACGCTGATCGAGCGGCGGTAGGTCGTCAGGCGAACCGGCCGCACGAACTCCGGCGTGAGACCGAGGTTCCGCATCGCCGCCTGCGACAGTTCGAGCGACGCCGCCTCGTCGTGTTCGTGACCAGCGTGCTCGTCGTCGGCGTGCTCGTCGCCGGCGGCGTGTCCAGGCTCGGCGGCCGACGCTCGGAACGCCGCGATGCGGCCGGAGACCCAGTCGCACGTCGGAGGAAACCACCAGCCGCGATAGAGGACCGCCAAGACGAGGATGGCGATGCCGGCGCCCCAGCCGATCCAGCGCACCGCGCGCGGAGGAATGCGATATTTCATGGCAGTGTCCGGAGGAGTGTGCCCGTAGCGTGCCGGGGCGCGGCATCGCGCCGTTCGACACCTGGAAAGGGACGAGCATCGCCGCGCAGGCATTCCCCGCGCGACGAGTCCCACGTGCGGAGAGTCCCTCGCCGGTCAGCCGGGGAACTCTCGACTCCGGACTCCTAGAGACGCCAGACCTGCGTGACGGTCGGCGCGCATCGCTTCCCCACGACATGCCAGAGTGGGGAGCATTCGGAAAGATGCCCCGCGTCGGTCGTGGCCGACTCGTCAAAGGCGGCCGCGTCGCCCGGCAAATCGAAGACGGCGGGGGCATCGGACGGATGGGGAGCCTTCGCCCCCGCAGCAGTCAGGAAGTCGCAGCGGACTTCATCGCATTCCACCGGCGGGCCTTCGGGCGGCGGCTGCGGGATCTCGCTCGTGGCGGCGTGAGACGCCGGGGCGTGATCGTGCCCGGCCTCGGCATCGTCATCCGAATGATCCGAACCGTCGTGGGAATGATGACACGTCGCGTGGCCCGCTTCGTGCGAATGGGCGTGATGGACGCAGCATCCGAAAATCGAATGCACGGCCATCGCGAGAGTCGTCGTTATGCCCAAGACCTGGCGGATCATCGGTTTCGGCTTTCCGGGCGAACGCCTTCCAGTGTCCTTACCGTCGGGGGATTGTATCCCCGACCACTCCAGCGAACCATAGCAAATCCGGTTCCGTTCACTCGCCGCCGGGCCGCCCGGAACGTTCGACGCGCCGTACGTCCCGCCCGCCGGGCGGGACGTGGCTCGTTGACGCGGCATCCGACACCGCACGGCGAGCCAGCCGATCGCGGCGGCGGGGTCGTGTCGTCACGAGAGGTTCGCGCGATCACTCTCTCGCCCGCAGATCCAGGCAGCGCAGCACCTTTTCGTCGCGGACGTAAAACAGACCCTCCGCCAGCGCCGGCAGCGCGCGGGCCGTTCCCGGCACGAGCTGCGCGCGGGCCAGTTCGACGTACTTCTCAGGGTCCGGGCGGACGACGACCAACTCCCCGTCCGACTTCATCGCGAGCAGCTTGCCGTCCGCGAGGATCAGCGTCGCGTAACCGAACTCCGGCCGCGACCACTTCACCTCCCGCTTCGCCGGGTCGATGCACCGCAGTTCGGCGACGCCGAGATCCTGCCGACCGTCGATGCCGTACAGCATTCCGTCCAGCGCGATCGGCGTGGTGTACTGGCTCGACAGGATGTCGTCCGAGGTCCACAGCGTCTTCGCCGAGTCCGACCCGAACTGCGCGAACACCGCGCCGACGCCGTAGCTCGCCGTGAGAAACAAGCGGCCCCCCACCACGACGGGGTTCGCGCCGTTGACGGTCGGCCCGCGCTGGCCGAACGGGAACTGAAATCGGACTTTTCCCGTGAACGGATCGAGCGAGACGACGTTCAGCCGCGTGATGCAGATGAGATGTACGATTCCGTTGGGGACGTAGGCGACCGGCGAGGAGTAGCTCGCCTGGTCGTCGACCGCCTGCCAGAGCGTCTGGCCGTCCTTGAGGTCGAAGGCGACCATCCCGGCCCCCGTCCGCGCCCCGCCGACGTTCACGATCAGCCGCCCCGCGACGACGATCGGCGTGCTCCCCGCGCCGAAGTAACCTTCCTGCGCGCCGAACTCCTTGTGCGTCTCGCGGCCCCAGCGCGTCTCGCCGGTGTTCAACTCCAGGGCCCGCAGTCCTCCCTGTGCCCCGAACACGTACACGCTTCCCTCGTGAATCACCGGCACGCACCGCGGGCCGTCGTCGTCGACGAACGACGCCCGATAGCTCGTGGGGAAGTCGGCCTTCCACAACGCGCGGCCGGTCGTCGCGTCCAGCGCCTCGACGACCTCGCGGTCCCCTTCGCGATGGAACAGGATTGCCTTGCCGCCGGCCACGGCCACGCCGGCGAGCCCGCTCCCGACCTTCCGCTCCCAGACCCGCGGCGGCCCGTTCGCCGGCCAATCGTGGGAGAGCGACTCATCGACCGCGACGCCGTTCCGCGACGGCCCGAGGATCTGCGGCCACTCCCCCGCGAAAGCGTCGGCCGCCGCCGCGCACGCGGTGAGGCAAATCAGGATCGATACAAGACGCATCGAAGGCCCTTCCAGCACGAAGCGGCGGCGGTGATTCTCCGAGAAGAATACGATTTACAGCAGGTCATCATCGTGGCGGAGCCGTTCATGCCGCCATTCTACCATCGCGCCCCGACGTGCGGAATGAACAACCGAAACCAGTTCGTCTCGTCGATTGGGGTCCGGCGGGGATTTTTCCGCCCCCCTCGGCGTGAGAGTCGGTGTGGCACGAAACCGCGCTTTCTGCCACAATCGAATCGGTTCGGCCGAATTCCCGGCCGGTGATGAACGCGGAGGGACGCCGGCAATGCGCGCTTCATCCTGCATTCCGAGGCTGGTCCTGTCGCTGGCCGCCGGGCTGGGCCCCCTTGCCGCCCGAGCGGACGCGCCGGTCGCCTTGGAATCGTGCGTCGCCACCTGGATCGTCCGGCTCGACCATTCCGACTACGAGACGCGACTCGACGCGACCGAGAAACTGATCGGCGCGGGCGGACCGGCCGTCGCCCCCCTGGTCGCAGCGGCCGGGACGGGCAGCCCGGAGGCGGTCGCGCGGGCGATCACCGTGCTGGAAGCGATCTACCGCGGGGACGATCCGGAAGCCTCGTCGGCGGCCGAGGACGCGCTCGACAAGCTGGCCGCGTCCCGGAACGGTCCCACCGCCGGTCGGGCGAGCGAAGCCATCGCCGCGAATTTCGAGACGCGTCGCGAGCGGGCGATCGAGCAGATCAAGCGCCTGGGGGGGATCGTCGAGCCGTTCCCCGTGCCGGAGCGGGCCGGCATCGTCTCGTTTCCGCCGGAGGTGCGGTCGATTTCGCACATCGTGCTCGGCCGGTCGTGGAAGGGGGGCGACGAGGGGATCAAGTACATCAAGCGGCTCCCCGATCTCCCCGCGTTGTATGTGACGAAGGGGCCGGGGTTCTCGCCGATCTCTCCGCAGGCCGAGCAGGAATTGTTGCAGGCGATCCCCCATCTCCGGCTGCAAGTGCGCGGGCTGGCCTTTCTGGGGATTCAGGGAGAGCAGAACCATCAGGGGGGCTGCCTGGTGAACGGGGTCACCCCCGGCGCGGCGGCCGAAAAGGCCGGAATCGAGCCGGGCGACATGGTGCTGAAGTTCGACGGGAAGCCGGTCGCCGATTTCCAGTCGCTGATCGACCTCATCATGGAGAAGCAGCCGGGCCAGACGGCGCCCGCGATCATCCGCCGCGCCGGCCGGGAGATCGAGTTGACGATCGAACTCGGGACATGGGCGGATGTCAAGCCGTCGCGGAACGTGCGGCCGGCGGAACATCGGGAAGAGCCATTTCCCGCGCAGGACGAGCCCGAGCCGATCGAGGATGCCGTGCCATGAACGGCTGCGAGGCCGCTCATGAGAAACTGCCGGCGTGGCGCGGCTCCCTCAATGCGGCCCCCTGCGGGGCCCGCGGATCTCGCCTTTCCGCAGTCGGCAAGTTCTGCTAAGACTTCCGGCGAA
>JBBDNU010000178.1:0-14129 GCA_040877365.1 Planctomycetales bacterium | reverse complement strand
GCGCAGGCGGGCATCCAGCGGCGGCGCGGACGACGGGCTGGATTCCCGCCTGCGCCGTCGCTGGGGGCAGGCACTGCGCGGGAATGACGGAGTCGCTTCTTGGAAGCACTGTCATTCTCAATAACGATGGACGGAAGCCGCCGCGGTCCCGAACCTCTGCCAGACCATTTTGCCTTCTCGATCGACTTCCCGCACCCCCGACTGGTCCGCGATCAGCGTATTTCCTCCGGAAAGCCGCTGCGCCGCGTAGGGCTGGTTCAGTCCGGTCAACTGCCAGACCTCGTTCCCGCCCCGGTCCCGCTCCGTCACGCGACCCTCCTGGAAGTGGCACACGAGGATGTTGCCGTTCTCCAACGGTTGCACGGCCATCGGCCGGCTGACGTTGTCGAGGACCCGGACCGAATTGCCGGCCTGATCGACCTCGACCACGCGGTTCAGCGTCTGCAGCGCCACGAGCGTGTTCCCGTTCGGAAGGCGATGGGCGTCGGTCGGCCGGCCGCCGACTTTCGCCTCCCACGCCTTCGACTTGTCGGGCCGGTATTCCATCACCAACCCGCTGTTGGAGCAGGCGACGAGCGTGTTGCCGTTCGGCAGCCGGCGGGCGTTGTACGGCGAGGCGGGCAGATCGCCGAGCTGCCACACCTCCGCGCCGTCGGCGTCGTACTCGGTGACGGTCCGCATGCCGTAGGAAGTGACGAGGCGGTGCCCATTCGGCTGCCCTTCGCAGCCGAAGGGGTTCGTCGCGTTCGTCCGCCAGGTTTCCTTTCCCTCGGAATCGACCTCGATGACTGTATTGTCGAGCAGCCCGATCAGCGTCCGCCCGAGGAGCGGTTCGGCGGCGTCGATGGGGTGATGCAGGTCGGCGGTCTCCCCGTGCTCGGCGAGCCACTCGTGCCAGCCGCGCAAGGCCTCGCGGCGCCGTTCGGGAGGCTCGTAGGCGACGAACTCGAATTGCCGGCCCGTCAGCTTGCGGAGCACCTGGATGCTCCGCGCGCGGATCTGCAGGTCGTCCGAGTCGAGCAGCCCGACGAGCGATTTCAGCGATCGGCGGTCGCCCCGATCGGCGAGCGCCAGCGCCGCGGCGAAGCGGACATCTTCCTGCCGATCGTCGAGCAGCGCGGCGAAATGGTCCAGCGCTTCGTCTTCGAGCGCCGCCGACAGGCCGCCGATCGCCACCACGCGACGCGTCGGGTCGTCCCCGGCGAGCGCCTCGACCAGACGCGGCGCGTCCTCGGGCGTGGCGGCCGCCTCGACCGCCCGCTGCGCCGCCGCCACGAGATATCCCGCCGTGTACAACCGGGTCGCCGACAGGACCGCCGCCGCGCCGTCCGCCGGCCTGCGGCGCTCGATGGCCGCGAGCGCGGCGAACACGATCGCGGCCCGCTCCCCCTCGAATGCCGCGTCCGCCGCAGGCGAAATCTCCGCCGCCGCTTCGGCCGCTTCGACCAGCAGGGCCAGCGCGATTTGGGGGCGGGCCGATACGAGCTGCAAGTCGTCGATGCCTTCGCGGAGGGCGTTCAATGCGGCGGAAAGGCCCTCGTGGGGAACCAGCAGCTTCCATCCGGCCCGCAGGTCTTCGATGGCCGGGTCGATTTCCCCGAGCTTCCGCCGGAGCTGCATCCGCTCGAGCCGGGCCCGCCCGTCCTCCTGCTCGATGCGGACCGCCAGCGATTCCAACCGCTGCTCGAGCCCCACCAGCGCGTACACCCGCCGCGGATCCGCCACGAGCAGCCGCTCGTCGTCCGAATACAGGTTGCCCAGCGGCTCCGCGGCCGGGGACACGAAGCGGGTCTGATGGGTCGTCCGCCCGGTAGCGGGATCGAGGCGGACGATCGACTCCGCCAGGGGCACATACACGCCGCCGCGACTGACGATGCCCCGGCCGGTCGCCCCCTCGATCGGCTGCTGCCACACGAGCCGGCCCCCCGCGAGATCGTAGCGGCAGACGACTCGGGGTCCGGCGACGAACAGTCCGTCGTCGACGACCCCCAGGCAGTACGCGGGCCGTGGATCGCCCTGCGACGGCGTGCCGGGGGCATCCCACGAAAGTCCGCCCGAACGCCGGTCGAGCGCGAACAGGCGGTCGTAGTCGGAAGCGAGGACGATCAGCCGCCCCTCGTGGACGAGCAACCGGTCTTCCTGCCAGCCGTCCAGCTCGCGAACGTAATTCGCGATCCGCCCGCGCTGCGCGAGGCGCGGATCGAACTGGCCGCTGCGGCGATAGCGGACTGCCCAGTGGACGTCGCCCGAGGCGGCCTCGAGGGCGAACACCACGCCGGTCCCCGGCGCGACGTAGACGTCGCTGCCGGCGCACGCCACCGTGACCGGCGACCAGGGAGAAGCGCTCCCGACCGGCTCATCGCACAAGAAACTCCGCCAGACGGTGTTCCCGGTCCGCGCGTCGAGGGCGATCAACCAGGTCTCGCCGCGATCGGAAACCGGCACGAACAGCCGCTCCCCCGCCGCCACCGGCGCCGCCAGGAAGCAGGCGTCCTCTTCGGCGATCTCCTCTTCCGCCGTCTTTTCAGCCGCCTCCCTGAACCACTTCAGTTTGCCGTTCCGCGAGTCGTAGCAGGCCAGGCAATTGTGCCGCACCCGCTGGGCCGCGCCGCCGCGCGGGGTCCGACCCCGAGTATCGACCGCTTGAAACACGTCCGCGATCAGCCCCTCCAGGACATACACGCAGCCGTCGCCCAGCGACATCGCCTGATGCACCCGGTCGCCGAACAACCGCACCTCGGCGGGCGACTGCGGACGGCGGCCTTCCGCGCCGGAAGACCGCTGCTGCGCGAAGAGCTGCGACAGCGCCGTGACTTCATGATGATATTCGCGGCAGCTCCGCCACAGCACGTTGCCCGTGGCGAGGTCGCGGCAAATCAGGTCGACGTCTCCTGCGTGGTAGAAACGGTCCCCGTCGACCAACAGCGAGGCGGCCGGCGTCCAGCCGTTCCGCCGCCATTCGGCCGCGAGCTGGCCGGAATTCGACGGCGCGACCGCCATCCGGCTGGCGGGGGCCGGCGCGACTCCGAACACGTTGGGCGACGAATTGACCGCCACCAGCGCATCGACCAACCGCAGGCCGCCGCGGCGCGGCTCGCGCGTCGCGATCCATTCCTCGGTCAGCGGACCATCCCACAGCCGCGACGGAGGTGAAGGCATCGGCCCGTCGACCCCGGCGTTCTCGGCCGGCTGCCGGCCGGAAGCGCTCCGTGCCGGCCGCTCGGCGGCCGCTTCGACCTCCCGCGCGGCGAGTTGCCGCAATGTTTGCGAAACGTCGGCGGCCGGAAGACGGTCCAGCTCGGCCAGGCGCTGCCGCGCCGCCGCGGCGTGTCCCAGGCGGGCCTCCGCCAGCGCCAGCCGGAACAGCACCTTCTCGCGGGACACGTCGGGGCGGGGATAGTCTTCGAGAATGCGGGTCAACAACCGGGCGGCCTCGGGCAACTCCCCCCGGTCGAACCGCAGCGCGGCGAGTTCGTAAGCCGCGTCGTCGCCGTAGGAGCTGAGAAAATAGCTATGGACGGCGCGGGCCAGCGCCGCGCGGCGGTCCGCCGTCTTGTCGTTCAACAGGGCGCGGGCGGCCGGATCGGCCGTCTCCCGGTAGGCGTCGCGAACGGCGGGAGGCGATTCGGCGATGATCTGTTCGATCTCGGCGCCCAATGTGCGGTATCGCCCGTAGGGCAGTTTCTCGACCGCCGTCTTCCGCACCTCCAACGACTCGTGCAGTGTGACCCGCCCGGAGTGCATCCGCGTCCGCGGCTCGTCGAGCATCCGCTGCCAGCGGGCCAGCGCCGGCTCGACCTGCCCCTCGGCGGCGTAACGCTGGGCCCGCGCCATCAGCCGCTCCCGCTCGGGATCCACGTTCAACCCGGCCGCGCCGGGGAAGAGCTGATCGCCGGCGGTCCGCGCGGGCGCGCCGGCCGCGTCCTCCGGCCCGGCGTCGACGTCCAGCACGATCTCGTTCCCCGGCTGGGCGCGAGACACGCTCCTTGCCACCACCGCCGCCGCGAAGACGAGTACCGCGACCAGCAGCGCCGGATGGCGGGCAACGCGTCGAATCCGGCCGAGGCAGCGCGGGCGATGCGGCATGGCAGGCTGCCTCCCCTGGGAACGGGTCGGTATTCGTACCGAATGGCGTTCAGTATAGCCGAAGTCCTTCTGCAACTGAATGCGGCTTCCGAACCCCTTCGGCGGCCCCGACTTCCCTGACGGCCGATTTGCGGCCCATCGCGCGCCGCGGGACCGGGACCGCATCTTCAGATTTCGTGGAAAATCTGCTTGAGTATGGCCCTCATTGCGGGTAGCGTGCCGGGTCGAGCGACGCGCATGCGCGTTTGGAGCGGATTCCGTCGCGTTCGGATCGAGACCGGGCGGACCGGCGGCGGACGACCACCTGATCGGGAGCAGCGCCATGAGCGATGAAATCGACCTCAACGAAAAGTTCCCCGAGATGCGTCCGGTGGGGTCGCCGCCGTCCTTGTGGACGATCAACGGCGTCGGCCTGTCGATTTACGGCCGCCGCGACTACGACGAAGAGACCGGCACCTACGTAAAGACCCACGCTCTGTGCTGCGTGTTCGTTCCGGTCTTCGCATTGGGCGCCTACCGGGTCGCCGATGCGCAGAGGGGATGGTACTTCCTCGGCCGGGAACCGCTGTCGGGACTGGCGAAGGCGTGGAACTGGATGGTCATTTCGGGCGTCGCCTGCCTGGCGGTGTTCATCGCTTGGGCGAGCTATCTCAACTCCCCCGACGTGGCCGCCCAGCGCCGGCTCGACGAAGCGGAGAAGCTGGTCGAAAACGGCGAGACCCTCCAGGCGGCGCAGACGCTCCGCGCCGTGGTGACCGGGGAATCCGGCAAGGCCGGCGTGGCACGGCAGCGACTCGAGGCACTGGTCGCCGACTCGGTTCGGAAGGCCGATGACGAACACGGCCTCGCCGCCGCGGTCGAATTGCTGGAGTTCGCCGACACGGCGGGGCTGATCGACGGGCCGCAATTATTCGAGCACGGGCGCACGCTCGACGCGAAATTCGCCGAATCGAACCCGCGGGGTGCCCTTGCCGCGCTGGCCGCGGTCGAGCGGCACGCTCCCGATGCGGAGGCGTTCGTGGATCGGCGGCTGGCATTGCTGGAGCGCGCGGTCCGCGCCGCGCCCGAGGATCCCGCGCTCGCATCCGAACTGGCAGTGATCTACGAATCCCGCGACCGGCTCGCCGATTGCGAGACGTTGCTGGCGCCGCACTCGGCCCGGCTCGGCACGCACGAAGGAGCGCGAATCCTCGGTCGCATCCTCGCCGGCCAGGACCGGCTCGACGAGTCGCACGCGCTGCTGGTCCCCTACACGGAAGGCCGCCTGAAGCAGTTGCACGAGGCCGAGCGGGAATACAAGGCCGCGCTCGAGGCGGCGCAGTCACGGATCTTCCAGGATCTCGAACAGGACCGCGCCCCCGCCGCGTTCTACGTGGAATACCAGCGGGCCACCGAGCAACGGCAATCCGAGCTGGTCCAGGAATACGTCGTCGCCCGGATGAAGGAAGCCCCCGAGCTCGTCCAGGCCCAGGCGCGGTTGGCAAGGGAGTCCCGCGTCGTTCCGGTGGCGCTCGAACTGGGGATCGTGATGCTCCGCCGCGCTCAGGAACTATCCGATCCGGCGGCGCGCAAGTCCGAGCTCGAACGGGCCGAGAAGACGTTTCTCGCGGTGCGTGGGGCGGCGGGGGAGTCGGACGAATATCGCCTGCATCTCGGTCAGGTGTACTATTGGCTGGGCCGCCACGACGAGGGTCGCCGGTTGTTCGACGCCCTGCTCGAGGAGCGACAGCGGAGTTCCGACACGCTGCTCGCGGTGAGCTCGATTCTGCGGGAAGTGGGCGATGCCTCGCAGGCCCGCGAGCTGGTCGAGGAGGCGCATCGCGCCGCGACCGACGTCGAGCTGCGCTACCAGGCGGCATTGAGGCGCTCGATCCTGGCGATCGACATCGACGACAAGATCGAATGGCTCCGCAAGTCCGATCCCGCTTCCCCGGAAGTCAAGGCCACGCTGGATGGGGCCCTCGGCGGCAAGGCCCTCCAGGAAGGACGGACTGCAGATGCGATCCGCCATCTGTCCTCGGCCGTGGAACATTACGCGGCGCAGACGGAATCCGCGGCGAACCTCAACAATGGGGCGCTGGCCGCCTTCGACCTGTACCGCGCAACCCGCAACCGCGAGGACTTCGACCGCGGGCTGACGATGCTCGAGCGCGCGCTGGAACGCCAGCCGGGGGACAGCATCCTGTTGAACAACTCCGCGACGGTGTTGCTGGAGGCCGCTCTCCGCGACGTGATCGGGACGGAACTCGACTTCGACCGGTTGCACGCCGATCCCGATCTCGACTCGCTCCGCCATCTCCATGCCGACGCGGCGGCCCGCGACGAGTACGGCGAGCGGTTGCGGGCTCATGCCGGCATCCAGCGCGTGCAGCAATTCTACGACAAGTTGCTGCTCCTCGCGCCGAAGGACGCGGGACACTATGCCGCCGCCGCGAGTCTGGCCGTCCGCCTCGACGATCTCGACCGCGTCCGCTCTCTGGCGCGGCGCGTGGGCGAGGTGCAGCTCGATCTCGCCGACAGCGTGCGCGAGAGGGTCGCGTTCTACCGGGGCGAGAAGGACGCGCAGATCGCGCAGCAGCTCGCGACCCACCGCAAGCAATTCGAGCAGGCGCTGGCCGAGTCCCGCGGAACGGCCCCCCGCATTTTCGCGTTCGCGGCCAGCTATCTCGTGATGTACGCGGTGGCCGAAGGTTATCTCGGCCAGTCGATCGACGGCGATCGGCTCGTCAGCCTCGCCGAAGAAGGTCACGCCGCGGCCCCCTCCGTCGCGACATACAACGTGCTGGCGACGGCGCTCGGCCTGCGGGCGATCGAGTCCCTCGGCCGGGAGCACTCCGAATTCCAGGCGACCGTCGAGCGGACCCGGCGCTCGCTGTCGCCGCTGGCGCTGGCGGCGATCGCCTGTTCGGACGAGGGGCCGCTGGGCGAGGCGGCGCGGAAGCATCCGGACATCATCCGCTGCCTCGACCTGCTCGCCGAACTCGGGGGCAAGCAGCCGGACCGCCGCACTCCGCAGGAATGGGCGTTGTTTCGGACGACCCGGCCGGAGGAAGCGGATAAGGTCGCTGCTGCCGTCCGGGAGCGCGAGATCGACCGGCTGCGCCGGTCCATCGACCTCGCGGTGAACCCCGTCGGAGGATCGACCGTCATGGAGTGCTACTGGGAGCGGCTGATCCTGGGGCAGGAGGACGAAGCCCGCACGATCCTGGAAGAGGCCGCCGCCCACGGGGCGCCGCTGGCAACGGCGAGGGATTAGGCAGAAAGCACACGAGAGTCGGTAGAAGGCAGGCGGCAAGAAATACGGGTACTCAGTACCGGTTACTCAGTACTCCATCCTCCTTCCGCGAGGATCGCCCGTTCGACTCTTCAATCTCAACTCTCAACTCTCGACCCTCGACTCTCAACCGTTGTCCAGCGCCAAATCGCGGAGGAAGTCGAGCGCCGCCTCGACCTCCGGGACCTGTGCGCCGGGAACGCGGCCCTGTTCGTCGCATTCCGCGAGCAGGACCAGCTCCTCGAAGTCTTCCGACTGCTGCAACCGCCGCCGGGCCCGCGCGCCGATGGTTCCCTCCCGCAGGGCGCGCGCCTCCATGTGGTGCGCGATCAACCAGCCGGTCCGCTCGGTGATGAACTCGTGCAGCGCCTCGAGCCCCGCGGCGACGTGGTCGTGCGGGTCGATCGCCTTGCCGACGTCGTGCAGGAGCGCCGCCAGCAGGAACTCCTCGTCGTACGGCAGTTCGTCGCGCGCCAGGTCGAACACTTGCAGGCTGTGGTAGAGGGCGTCCCCCTCCGGGTGCCAGCGGCGGTCCTGCTTGACGCGGGCGAGGGGCAGCAACAAGGCGCGGTACACCTGGAAGCGGTCCACCCCCGCCTCCGCATCGATCACCGCTTCCTCCAGCGAAGCGTCGGGGTATTCCGCCGCGAGGAACTGCTCGAACTCCGGCAGCGACATCCGCTCCATCGCCTTGCCGGTGATCGAGCTCTTGAAGACGTAATGCGCCTTGTCCGGGGGGTAGACAGTGATCTCGATCGGGAAGCGGCCCTCGACGTGGACGTGGGTGAAAACCCGCTCCTCGCCGTGCTTGCGGACCCGCTTCCGCTCGACTTTGTGGACGAGACCCGCCTGCTCGAACTGGCCGGCGATCGAGTCGGCGCTGGTGGCGAAGACGTGGATGTCGATGTCCGAGCCTTCCCGGACGTGTCCGGTGAGCGTGCTGCCGATCAGCCGCGGGCGGAACGCCGCGAGCATCCGCATGATCCGCAGCGCCTCGATCCGCATGTCGCGGAGCCGGGCGTGGCGGCCGTCCCCTTCGTGCAGAAAGGAGAACCGCTGGATCTCGGCCCGGATCTCGGCGTTGCTCGGCAGGTCGGAGGGCTTGACCCATCCCTGGCAGACCTTGCGGGCCGCCTTCATCTTCGCCCGGTAGTATTCGGTCTCTTGCCGATGGTACATCAGGCGGGCGGCCTCGAACACGATCTGCCGCCGCTGCTTGTCGTTGGCCATGCGTTCGCGCGCGGTGATTCAGTCGCCCATCGATGCCGCGCCGGGCGTGGGAGAATGATACGCGGTCGAGGGTCGAGGGTCGAGGGTTTCCACTACCCACTACCCACTACCGCTTCGCACTTCGATCGCGACCGTCTCCCACACGCGATCGGAACCCGCCTCCGCGAGGGCCGGATTGTGGGCCAATTCGATCGACAGTTCGCTGTTGGGTCGCACGAGGTCCGTCACCTCGAATTCCCCGTCGCCCCCCGCCACGGCGATGCTCCCGAGATGGAGGCCGTCCAACTTCACGGTCGCCGCGCCGGCGACTCGCTCGACGACCAGGTACAGCCGCTCGTCCGGGCCCACGTTGGTCGGCCTGTGGAACAGGCGACGGAAGCGGGCGCGTCCCGGGCGCGCGCCGAACAGATCTTCCCACGATGCGGGCATCTGCGCGCGCCCCGCGGAAGAGACCGCGCCGGCTCCGGTCGCAGCCTCCCCGCCCGGTCCACTCCGCGGTTGTGGCAGAATCGCCCCGAGCCAGGCGTATTCCCACGGCCCCCTGAGGTGAATGCGATGGACGGACACGGCTTCGCGTTCCTTTCGGAGCAAGAGACCGAAACGGTGGGACTCTGGGGAACGGGGGCTGGATGCGCTGTCCTGGCGGCCCCAATTCGCGCATTCCAAGCGGCCGGCGAAAACCCTCGAGAATTCCATCGAGACCGGTTCGTCTGCCCCAAATCTCGCTGGCCGTTGAAGATGAGACCCGCTATACTGCCCCGCGCAACGCTCCAGTCCTTTCCAGACGTTCGGTCGCGGAATCGCTCTGCACGGCTTCTTGAACGCCCCGAGGGGGGCGGCCCGCAAATGGAGTTGCGGCGGGAAGACCGACGGCCGCACGTCTCGTTTCTCATCGACCGTTCGGTCTCTCTACAGGGTTGTAGAGTCATGCACGATGCGTCCCCTCATTTTACCGTTGACGCCGCCACGTCTCTGTCCGAGATGGATGGAATCTCGCGCGAGCCCGCGGCGGTTCGCACCGTGGTGGCGAGGAAAGCCGCCGAACCCGCCTGCCCGAAGAGCGCCGGTAACGTGTTCCAGCTCAGCCAACGCACCAACTCGCTGCTCGGCGTGCAGATCGTCGCGTGCGGCGGATATGTCCCCGAGCAGCTCGTCACGAACGCCGACCTCGAGGACCGCTACGGCTTCGAGCCGGGTTGGATCGAGCAGCGGACCGGGATCCTTGCCCGCCGCCACGCCGCCCCGGACGAGGCGACCAGCGACCTGTGCGTCAAGGCGGCCCGCTTGGCGATGCGCGCCGCCCGCGTCGAGCCGGCCGAGGTCGATCTGGTCATCGTCGGCACGTTCTCCCCCGATCACGCCTGCCCTTCGACCGCCTGCCTCGTGCAGGACAAGCTCGGCATCGACGCGCCGGCCTTCGACCTGCAGGCCGCCTGCTCGGGCTTCATGTATTCGCTGGTGACGGCCGCCCAGTTCGTCGCGACCGGCAACAGCCGGCTGGCGCTCGTCCTCGGGGCCGACGTCAACAGCCGCATCGTCGATCCGCACGACCAGCGGACCGCGCCGCTGTTCGGCGACGGCGCGGGGGCGGTGCTCCTCACCCGCGGCGAGCCGCACCAGGGACTCGTCTGCTACCAGATGGGGGCCGATGGCAGCGGCGGTCCGATGCTCAGCATGCCCAGCGGTGGGACCCGGCGGCCCGTCACGCCGGAGAACGTTCGAGCCGGCGACCATTTCCTGAAGATGGACGGCCGCAACGTCTTCAAATGGGCCGTCCGGGCGCTGACCGACACCGTCGAGCTGGTCCTCAAGAAGAGCGGCATGAGCGTGCACGACGTGTCGCTGTTCCTGATGCACCAGGCGAACGTCCGCATCATCAACCACGCGATCGAGCAGCTCGGCATTCCGCCCGGGAAAGTGTTCAACAACCTCCAGCGGCTGGGGAACACGTCCGCCGCCTCGATCCCCCTCGCCATGCACGAAGCCCATCAGGCCGGAATGATCGGCCGCGGCGACACGGTGCTGATGAGCGGCTTCGGCGGCGGCCTCACCTGGGGCACCGGGCTGTTCCGCTGGTAGGCCGCCGATCCTGAAAATGCAGGTCCGGGTGCGTCACACCAGCCCGACGCGCCAGCGAGGGAGTTCGGCCGAATCGGTCGACGCTCCGCGGGACCGAGCGTTCAGTCGTCCGAAACGGTCGGCGGAACGTCCCGAATGTCGAATTCCGTGTCGCCGGTGGGGATGGAATCGGCGGGGGGAGTCGAAGCCGAAGTCGGCGACGCCGCCGCGTCGCCCCCCGCCGGGCGCTCGACGACCGGCTGCGGGGACGCGGCCACCCCCACCAGGGGCAGCAACTCGTCCGCCGCCGCGTCGTCGGACAATTGCACTTCATCGAGATCCGTCCCGTCGTCGATCCGCCGCAACAAGAAGTAAATGATCGTCGCCGCCGTCCAGAAGTAGCTGTAGGCGAAGCCGGACACGAGCAGCCCGACCACCGACAGCCAGCCTCCCGCCAGTGTGGAGCCGAGCGCCAGCGGCCCCGAGGGGGGACCGGGCGGCGCATCGACGCCGATCAGCGCCGTGGTTCCCTGGAGCAGTTCGGCCGTGTTCGCGTCACCGAAGCCGGTCGCCACCGCCGCTGCGGAGAGATGGAGCACCAGAAACGCGACCCCCGCCACGAACAGCACCAGCAGTCCGCCGTAGACGATCGCCACGAGCGCCATGCCGAGATACTGCCACGGCCGGCCGAACACGTAGCTGTAGGACCGGCTGAACCCGTCGAAGGCGTCGCTGTCTTCGGCGCCGATCGTCGCGTACATCAGCGGCCAGCCGGCGGAGACCCCCAGCAGAATCAACGTCATCACGAACCCCAGCGCCAGCGGAACCAGCCACAGGGCCCCGAGCGCGGGAGGGCCGGCATAGGGGATCCAGCCCGCCGCCCCCAGCAACGCGCAAATCGCCCACAGCAGACCGATGCCGAGCATCGGCAGCAGCGGCGCCGTGAGGAACGACGGGAACCGCGCGGCGGCGAACCGCAGCGCGGGCCACAGGCCGAGTTTCTCGTCGCGGGCGAACTGCACCGCCGCCATCCGCGCGATCGCCCCGCCGAAGAGGGCGGTGACGATCAGCAGCCACAGGATCCGCGTCCACGCCGAGGCCACGCCCCCCCACGTCGCGGTCGTGTCGGCGCGGAACAGGTCGCTCCCCCGGTCCACGAACATCCGCCACGGGCGAACGACCGCGGCGAAATGCACTCCCAGCCGCCGCCCGAACTCGCCCGGCCGCTCCGGGGCGAGTGCCAGCCCCTCGAACGTCGCGCGGGCGTCCGCCACGTCGGTCGCCACCCCCGCGCCCATTCCGAGGGCCGCGTCGGGCGGGCTGAACGGCAGCCAGGAAATCGCCAGATCGCCGAGCAGCAGCACGAGCAGGCCCAGGCCCGCCACGAGGATTTTCCGAAAATCGACGGCGATACGGAACCCTCGGAACAGGTGCACCCACGGAAGGGGGGCCCGGTCATTGATCGTCGGGAACCGGCTGGGTTCGTCGGGCATGGGACTCGGGTTGAGGGTTGAGGGTTGAGGGTTGAGAGTTGAGGGTTGAGGGTTGAAGGTTGAAGGTTGAAGGTTGAAGGTTGAAGGTTGAAGGTTGAGGGTTGAAGGTTGAGGGTTGAAGGTTGAGGGTTGAGGGTTGAAGGTTGAAGCCGCCCGTGCCGACTGCGCTCCATTCTCACGTCGAATCAAGCTGAAAGTCCACGCGATTGAACCCCGGCTCGAGCTCCACGTGAAACTGGATCACCGAATGATACTTCGCCGGCACCCGCTCGACCTGCGGCGACACGCCTTCTCCCGGGTCGTGCTCCGCCGTCGATAGAAACACCCGATACCGTCCGGCCGGCGGCCCGTGCTGCTTGTTCCCGCGCAGCAGCTCATACCGTCCCGCGCCGTCGGTGACTCCCGCGGCGCCGGCGATCGGCTCGATCGGCTCGAACACGACGTTGACCCCCGCGAGCGGCCGGCCGTCGAGCGTGACGAACCCGGCGACGGTCGTGGCGCTGCGATCGCAGCCGTTCGCCGCGCTCAGCAGCACGACGACGATCCACGCCCGAAGCGCCGTCGGTCTGCTCCTCATCTCGGGCGGTCTCCTCGACGATCGGCCGGCACGATCAGGCAGGTCGGAAAACGGAGCGGCTCGGCCGCGAACGCGGTCACGGCGAATCGCCGCGGCGCGACGAACTGCGCACAGATTAGCCGGGTCGGTTCGCCGAATCAATTCGCGGAATCAACCGCCGTGCGGGCCGGGGACGCCTCGCTTGAAGCTCCCCCGCTGAACTGCTAAGAACATCATGCGGTGCTCCCCCAGTCCGACCGCGCTCCCCGAACGTCCCGAGAAACCCCATCCCATGCCCGTCGCCACTCCGGCCCAGTACGCCGCCATGCTCGATGCCGCCCAGGAGGGCGGCTACGCCTATCCCGCCATCAACGTCTCGTCGATCGTCACCATCAACGGCGCGCTGAAGGGCTTCGCCGACAAGAAATCGGACGGCATCATCCAGGTCTCGACGGGCGGCGGCGAATTCGCCTCCGGGCTGAACGTGAAGGACGCCGTGCTCGGCGCGATCACGCTCGCGGAAGCGGCGCATCGCCTCGCCAAGCGGTACGACGTGCTGGTCGCCCTGCACACCGACCATTGCCAGCCGGGCAAGGTCGGCTCCTTCCTCAAGCCGCTCATTGCCGAGACCGCCCGGCGGCGGGCGGCGGGTCAGGGGAACCTGTTCCAATCGCACATGCTCGACGCCTCCGAGCTGCCGCTCTCCGCGAACCTCGAGCTCTCGCAGGAATTGCTCGCGATGTGTGCCGCCGACGACATCATCCTCGAAGTCGAGGCGGGGGTCGTCGGCGGCGAAGAGGACGGCGTGGACCATTCCGACCAGCCTTCCGAGCGGCTCTATACCACCCCCGACGACATGCTCGCCGTCTATGAGGCCCTGCGGGGAATCGGCCGGTACATGTTCGCGGCGACCTTCGGCAACGTCCACGGCCACTACAAGCCGGGCGCCGTCAAATTGCGGCCCGACATCCTCCAGAAGGGGCAGGAGGCCGTGATGAACAAGCACGGCCAGGAAGCTGAGTTCGACCTCGTGTTCCACGGCGGCTCGGGCACGCCGGTCGAGCAGATTCGCGAGACGCTGGCCTACGGCGTGGTGAAGATGAACATCGACACCGACACGCAATACGCCTTCACCCGCCCCATTGCCGACCACATGTTCAAGCACTACGACGGCGTGTTGAAGATCGAGGACGAGGTCGGCAACAAGAAGCTCTACGATCCGCGGAGCTACTTGAAGAAGGCGGAGCAATCGACCGCGGTCCGGCTGGGCCAGGCCTGCGACGACCTGCTCGCCAGCGGCAAGACCCTCTTCGGCAAAGTTTAGCCGCGACCGACAGGGAGCGCGGCGTCGCAGGTTTCACCCCAGCCCGAAGCGCGAGTTTTGATGTTGCGCTATTTCGTGACCGGCGATTCCGTCATTCCCGCGAAGGCG
>JBBDNU010000177.1:23180-66210 GCA_040877365.1 Planctomycetales bacterium | reverse complement strand
CGGCGGTCTCGATGATCCCGCGGCCCATCGTGCCGGCGCCGATCACGGCGATGCGGTCGATTGTCATGGTGTGATCTCGCGCCGCGGTGGAACTGGAAAGAACGACGCGCGGCCCCTTGGGCCGCGGCTAAACGATTTCCCGCTCGACGAGCATCGCCACCGCGTTGCCGCCGCCGAGGCAGAGGCTGGCGATCCCCCGCTTCAGGTTCCGCCGGGAAAGCGTCGCCAGCAGCGTGACGAGCACCCGGGCGCCGCTCGCGCCGATCGGGTGTCCGAGCGAGATCCCCCCGCCGTGGACGTTCACCGTCGCCGGGTCGAGCTCGAGCTGCCGGAGGCAGGCGAGCATCTGCGCGGCGAACGCCTCGTTGATTTCATACAGGTCGATGTCCCCCGCCGTCAGTCCCGCCTTGTCGAGCACGCCGCGGACCGCCGCCACCGGGGCGACGAACAGGTCGCGCGGCTCGCCGCCGCTCGTGTGCGCGGCGATGATCCGCGCCTTCCACGGCGCGCTCGATTTCGCCGCGACCTCGCGGTTGGCGACGACGACCGCGGCGGCCCCGTCGCTGAGGATCGACGCATTCCCGGCGGTCACGGTCCCCTCCTTGTCGAACGCCGGGCGGAGCTTCGCCAGCGCTTCGAGCGTCGTGTCGCCCCGCGGGCCTTCGTCGTTCGTCACCTGAAGCTCCTCGCGCTTCGTCTTCACCGTGACGGGCACGATCTCGTCGGCGAACGCGTGCTCGGCGATCGCGCGGGACGCCCGCCGCTGGCTTTCCAGCGCGTAACGGTCCTGGTCCTCGCGGGTGATGCCGTGCGCGCGGGCGGTGTACTCGGCGTGCGAGCCCATGTGGCAATCGTCGAAGGCGCACCACAGGCCGTCGGAGAGAAGCGCGTCCTTCAACTCGACGTGGCCGAGCTTCCAGCCTTCGCGCGCCCCGAGGGCGACGTGCGGCGCGCGGGACATGCTCTCCATCCCCCCCGCCACGACGAGCTTCGCGTCCCCCACGCGGACCGCCTGCGACGCGAGCATCACCGCCTTCAGGCCCGAGCCGCAAACCTTGTTCACCGTGAGCGCCGCGACGGTGGAGGGGAGTCCCGCGCCGAGGGCCGCCTGCCGGGCCGGGGCCTGTCCCAGCCCGGCCGAGACGACGTTCCCCATGATGACCTCATCGACCTGCTCCGGCGGGATTCCCGCCCGCCGCAGGCTTTCGCGAATGGCGATCGCCCCGAGCTGCGGCGCCGAGAGGGAACTCAGCGCCCCGAGGAACCGGCCCACGGGCGTCCGCGCCCCGGCCAGAATGTACGCATCGTGCATGAGACTTCCTTCCAATCAGTCGTACCGCTGGATGACGCTGCGCGGCAGTGCCGGCACGAATCAATTTTCGACGCACCGACGGACGGCGCGTAGGGTACGTCCGTCACTCCTCATTGTGACGACTCCTCGTTGCACTGCAAACGTCCTCGCCTGTGCCGATTTTCTCCGCGTCCTCGGCGCTCTCTGCGGTTGAGAGATTTCTTCACCACCCCGAAAGTTCGAACCGCAGAGAGCGCCGAGGACGCAGAGGCTCGGAGTTCGACTCTGGCAGCCAAAGGTCGTTGAGGATTGGTTGGGGTCGCGCCGAACTCGAAACTCTGTCTCGATTCCGGGTTTGGTTACGGCTTCGCCGCGCGCTGCTTTGCGGGCTCTGCGCCTTTGCGTCGAAGCGGCCTCAAGGAACGATCCCGCCTCCCCGCCGCGGCCGGTTCGGCGAAATTCGCCTGATGTCGCCGCCCCGACTTTGCCGATTATTCCGATTGTACGGGATGGTCCCGTTGCGCCAATTCCTCCCGGAAGGACCAGTCGGATGTACGGGCGACGACGACTTGCCGTGGCGGGGCTGTTGTGCGCCCTGTTCGCCTGCGGAACCGGCCGCCTCGCCGCTCAATCCGCCGGTCCGCAGTTCCTCCGCGCCATGCCCCCCCAGCCCGCGCGCGGCTCGGCAACGCACTACTTCGGCGTGATGGGCGAAGTCCCCGCGCCGGGCGTGTACGAATGGCCGGAAGCGGACCCGCTGCTCGTCGATGTCGTCCGCCGCGCCGGCGGACTCGCCGAGGCCGCGTCCGGCAACATCCGCATCGTCCGCAACGGCCGCGGCGGGCAGGTCGCCTTCTATTCTCCCGAACTCGACTTCCGCCTCGCCCCCGGCGACGTCGCGATCGCGGAAGGCGCCCAGCACCGGGCGCGGATCATCGACGCGCGGAACCCGGCGACCGCGCCGCCCTTCCGAGGAACGGGCGTCGGTCCGTCCCACGAAGCCGTGCAGGTCGCGTTCGTCAACCTCCTCGACCGTCCCGTCGTCCTCAAGCTGCGGCCGCACCACGCGAACCTCGCCGCCGTCGTGTCGCTGTTGAACCAGCCGCCGGAAGTCGCCCGCAGCGTGCGGATTCTCGAATCGAGGCCCCGGATCGACCAGACCGTCGGCGTGGCCGGCAGCGAACACCTTCAGCCGGGGAGCGTGCTCGTCTTCGATCGGGCCGCGCTCCAGACCGCGCGGATTCCGAACAACCTTCCGCAGCCCACCCGCTTCCGCGACCCCCGCGACGAACCGTCGCCGGGACCGCCGCACGCGACGCCGCCGCGCGAGCTGGCGGACGTGATCGGCCACGGGCTCGCGACGGTCTCCGACGCCGATTCGCGGGGTGTCGAAAACGCTCCCCTGGGCGGCGAGCCGTTGAACGCTTCCTTGACGCCCCGCGCGAATGCCGCGCCGCGCGTTTCATCTCCGCGGACCGTTGCTCGCGGCGAAAACGGTCCGACGGTCCCCGGCAACGATCCGCCGTCCACCGCGGGAGTCGAAACCGGATCGGCCGGCCCCTCCCCGCGGTCGCACGCCGTCACCGCCGCGGTCGTTGTGGGAGCACTGGCGATCCTCGCCGCGGCAGCGATCCTGTGGTCGATGGCCCGCGCCGTCCCCCCCACGGCGCCCGCGGCCGGGGCGAAGCGCCGCACCGGCCGGCGGTCGCTCGAAGAGCTGATTCGCGGCGAGCTCGAAATTCACGAACGGTCCGCCGCGCTCCCGGAGAAGCTCGAACTCTTCGGCCGGCCGACCGGCCACCGCAAGCTCCGCATCGACGCCGCCCATCCGGCACGCCCTGCCGCCGACCGCGACCGCGCCACCGCCGCCGTGGGCCCGCATTTTCACGTGCAGGGGAACCGGGCTCCCGCGCGGGAGCGTGCGGCTCGACCGGCGGCAAGCCGCGAGCTGGTGGGCCGCGCCCTCGCGCGGGCCGCCGCCGCAAGGCGCGACGAGGCGGCCGCCGCCGCGCCTCTCCCCGCGCCGCCGGCCCCGCACTGGCAGGGAGAGCGGCAGCCGAGCGACGACGTGAAGATCGGCCTTCTCGACCGCGTCCTCTCCACCGTCCACGGAGCGCGCCGCTCATGACCGTCGCCCTGGATGTCGGCGCGCATCGCATCCGCTCGCTGCGGCGGGACGAGGACCGCCTCCTCGCCCTGAGCTGCCGCGCGCTGTACGCCGTCCTTCCCGACTCCGCCAGCCAGCGCGACCTGCTCGAGCAGGCGCGGATTTCCTACGCCGTTTGCGAAGAGGACCTCGTGCTGATGGGGGACGGGGCGGAGGAGTTCGCCCGCCTGTTCCACGCTCCGACCGCGCCCCTCTTTCCGGACGGCCGCGTGCCGGCCGGCGATCCCCCCGCGCGGCAGATCGTGGCGGCGTTCGTCGAGGCGCTGCTCCCCCCCTCGGGGAGCGCGGAGAACGTCTGCTGCCTGACCGTCCCCGGCGGGGGAAGCGACGCGCCGGGGGACGACGCCGAATGGCAGTTCCTGTCCCGCCTCGTGAAGCTGCGGGGCTACACGCCGGTGTTACTCTCCTCGGCGATGGCGGTCGTGCTGGCGGAGCTCGCCGACCGCGCCTTCACCGGCATCGCGATCGACTTCGGCGCCGCGAAGACGGAGCTGGCCGTCGCCCATTGCGGCGTGCAGCTCGCGCGGTGCGGCCTCGCGCGCGGCGGCCAATGGATCGACCGCGAGCTGGCGACCCGCGCCGAACGCTTCGCCTGGGACCCCGCCGGCAACCGCTACCTCGACGTCGAAGCGGTCCGCCGCTGGAAGGAACAGGCCACACTGCGGCCGAGCGCCGCCGCCGAAAACGGCCTGCTGATCGAGCTGTACGAGGACCTGGTGAACGCCGCGCTCGCGGAAGCCGCGCGGGCATTCGCCGGCACGCTCGATTGCCGGCGAATCCCCCAGCCGCTCCCGGTGGTGTGCAGCGGCGGCCCGGCCCGCATCCCCGGCTTCGCGCCGCTGTTGGAGCAGGCCTGGCGGCGGGCCTCGATTCCGGTCGAGAGCGACCGCATCCGCATCGCCGCCGAAGACGAATACCGCACCCCCCGCGGCTGCCTGATCCGCGCCGAGCTGGAAACGCAACCCGACGGCATCCTGTCGGAAGTGGCGTAGCGCGCGAGTACGTCCCGCGTGCCGGGCGGCACATCGAAGCGCGCAGCCGACGCCGCCGTATCCAGCCAAGGTCCGTTCCGGCAGAATGGACCTACGATCGGCCTCCCGCGACCGCATCGAGCTTGACATCCGTCTTTGCGGCGAACCATCAGAGATGATCGCCGCGCATCGAGTCGGCCCCCTCATGCCGCAGATCGCCCGCCTGACTTTCTCGCGGGGCACGCTGGTGCTCGAGGGGGTGACGCGGGCCGGGATCGAGCGGATTTTTTCGACGCCGTTACCGGCGGCGTGGGAGTTCGACCCGCGGGCCGGCATCTGGCGGTGCGACGCGGTGCATTATGTCCGCGTGCGCGAGGCGCTTCAGGCCCGTTGTCTCGGGTCCGTCGATCTCGTTCCGCAGCCGCCGCAAGTCGAATGGCCGCGAGTGGCGTTGCCGCCGCTCCGCGCGGATCAACGGGCGGCGGTCGAGGCTTGGCGGCGAACAGCGCGCGGCGTGATCGTCATGCCGACCGGGACCGGCAAGACGGAAGTGGCGCTGGCGATCATGGCGGAAACCGCCGTCGCGACGCTCGTCGTCGCCCCCGTCCGCGACCTGATGCACCAATGGCATCGCCGCCTCCTCGAGCGGCTCGGCTACGACGCCGGCGTGATCGGGGACGGCCGGCACGACCTCCGCCCCGTCTCCGTCACGACCTACGAGAGCGCGTGCATCCATATGGAGCGGCTGGGGGACCGCTTCGGGCTGATCGTGTTCGACGAGTGCCATCATCTGCCGGGACCGGTGCGGGCCGATGCCGCCCGCATGTGCGCGGCCCCGCGGCGTCTGGGACTGACCGCGACGCCGGAGCGGGGAAACGGGACGCCGCTCGATCTCGACGCGCTGATCGGCCCGGTCGTACACGCGGCGTCGATCGCCGAGGCCCGCGGGAACACGCTCGCCGATTACGACGTCGTCCGCATCCCGGTGCACCTTTCGGACGCGGAGCGGAGGCGTTACGCCCGGCTGTGCGACGAGGTGCGCCGCTACGTGTTCGAGCGGCGGCAAGTCGAACCGCATTTCACGTGGGAGCAGTTGTGCCGCGAGACGCACGCCGACCCCGCGGCCCGCCGCGCGTTGCAGGCGTTCTATGCGAAGCAGGCGATCGAGGACCGGGCGGAGGAAAAGCTCCGCGTGCTGGAGGACCTGTTCCGGCTGCACGCGGGGGAGCCGGTGCTGGTGTTCGCCGGATCGAACGCGATGGCCCGCGATGTGTCGCTGCGGTTCCTCATTCCGTGCCTGCTGCACCATTCCAAGAAGGAGGAGCGGCTCGACTACCTGCGGGGACTGGAGGCGGGCACATATCCCGCGCTCGTCGCCAACCGCGTGCTCGATGAAGGGGTCGATCTGCCGGCGGTGAAGGTCGCGGTGGTGCTCGGGGGCGGCAGCGGCAGCCGCCAGGCGCAGCAGCGGCTGGGCCGCGTGCTCCGCAAATCGGGCAACGCGCGGGCGGTGCTGTACGAGGTGGTGTGCGCCGAGACGAGCGAGGAGGAACGCTCGCGGCGGCGCAGACGGAACGAGGCGTATGCGAGGACGCGACGGCACCAGCAGTGACCGGAGAGACATGGAGGACCGCCCTGGAGAATCCGTTTGACACACTTGCGTCGCGGCAATAGGTCGAATTCCATTACTGTTCATGGAAGCCCAGAGACCCGTTCCGAGAATGAGATGAAGCCGGCCGATATTCCCAAAGTGACGATTGTCATCAGCCGACCGATTCCTCTGGCGAAACTGAAGAAGTACGCCAGCACGAAGCCGTTGAGGCGTCCTGCTCCCCGTTCCCAGCGATGATCCGATCAATGCCCACGACTCTCGATGCCAGAATCGAATGATCTCTTCGCACATAGCGAATCGTTGATGGACATCTCGCGATGACGCTTCCCACTCGTGAAGACATCAACGTCCACGACTCGCTCGACGAGCGCATGGCCTGCGCGAACTTCCTGGGAAAGGACCTCGAAGAGGCCGAGGCGCTGTTCCGCGAGAACTCGCTGTTCTATCAGGAAGACCTGTTGTACATGGGGCCGCGCGCATTCCGGTTTTACGTCCAGGCGCTGCTCGATTACATTCGCAGCGATGCGGCCGCGGGCGATGCCGACATCGTCAGTTGCACGGCAGGGATCCTGGAGTTTCGGCTCGAGGATGAAGCCGAGGAGCTGCGGCCGGTCGCCCGTCCGCTGGCCTCGATCTGCGAGTACATCGTTGCGCACTACGACCGGTTCGACGTGACGGCGGAAATCTACGGCGATCTCCGTCCGCGCTTTCGGACCTTGCAACAGGCCTTGTCGGGACTCGCGCCGGAACCGTGAACGGCCATGTGGAGCCGCCGATCGTCCGCGTCGGAGTCGAGGGAACAGTGGCGAACGCTGGGGGCGATCGCACGTTGATCGGTGGTTCCGCGTGTCCCATAATCACGGCATGGAATCCGTCGTCCGCAACGTCAAAGACATCGACCAGCAGGAACGGGACTATCTCCAGAGCGTTCTCGGACAGGATCTGTCCGAGAATCAGCAGGTGATGATCCTCGTTCTCGATCCCGGCGTGGTCCCTGACGACGAAACGCGAGGGAGTGCGCTCGACGCCATCCGGCGGATATCCGCCGAAGGGGCACGCAATCTGGCGGAGCAGGGCGTACCGGCCGACGAGGTTGATACGGTTCTCGATGAAGCGTTGGAAGCGGTTCGTTCTCGCAGGCGATCTTGATGCGGATCGTTCTCGATACGAACGTCCTGGCGCGCATTGCCTATCGACCGGAAGGTCCCGCTGCGGCGCTCCTCGATCGTTTCGGCCCGTCGTCCCCCCACGTCGTCGTCTTGTCGTTCATCCTGTCGGAAGTAGCTCGCGTCCTGCGATACCCACGGTTGCAACGACTTCATCGGCTGACCGACCGGCAATTGCAGACTTTCATCGATGGCTTGCGCAAGTTGGGGTTGATCGTGGAGCCTGAGCCATCCGACATCTCCCCGCTGGCGAGCGATCCTGACGATGATCCGGTGATCGCGACCGCCATCGCCGGCGATGCCGACGTGCTGTGCACGCTGGACCGCCATCTGCATGCGTCTTTCGTCACGGCGGCCTGCGCCGCACGCGGAATCCGCGTGATGACCGACGTTGAGTTGCTGCGCGAATTGCGCACAATGGAGGATGACTCACCGTCCGAGTGATTTCCCGATCGTCCCATGCTCGCCCGCCGGCACGCCATCGCGACCTGCGATTTCGCCTCCCGGCGAATCGTGCCCGATCGGCTGACGACGCGGGCGCATCGCCGCTATCTCGATCATGCCGGGCGGATGCTCGATGTCTATCGCGGCGGCGGCGGGGCGACGCGGCGGGAGTTGCACCGCGCGGTGCGCGAAGTGTTCCGCGACGAGGCCGATTGTCCTCAACGGCGGATCGACGCGTTCTGCAAGCTGCTCGACGACAAGTGCCGCTATCACCGCTGCGCCGCCGGCGAAGCGGCCGAACTTCGCCGCAAAGTCTTTCGACAGTCGGCGGGGCTCCATCCGCTGGTCGAGCGGCCGGACGCCTTCTGCCAGAACGCGCGGAGCGCGGCGACGAGCGTCATCGCGCAGGCGCTCGATCGAAAGTGGACCGACATCGAGGCCGACCTGTTCGCCGACGTGATCGACTTTCACCGCCTGGAAGCGTTCGACGGCTATGAAAACGGCGAAGCGCTCCTCGCGCGGTACAACGTGGCGCAGGTGCAGGCGGCGTTGTTCGACGCCGTCTCGCTCACCGTCCAGGCGGGGCGGGACTTCAAGACGGTCCTTTGCTACGCCAAGCTCGCCGGGCTGATGCACGAGATCACGCGCGAGCCGTCGGGCGGCTATCGCTTCCGCTTCGACGGACCGGCGTCGCTCCTGCGGAAGACGCCTCGCTATGGCCCGGCCATGGCGCGGTTCCTGCCGGCGCTCGTCGCGTGCGGCGACTGGCGGATGCACGCCGTCATCGAGCGCCGTCGCGGGGCGAAGCTCGCGCTCGAACTGTCGTCGGCGGACGGCCTGAAGAGTCCGCTGCCGAGTCCCGCGGAGTTCGATTCGCGGATCGAGGAGAACTTCGCCCGCAAGTGGGGAGACGGGCCGCGCGACGGTTGGACGCTCGTGCGCGAGGGGGAGGTGCTCCATCGCGGGCAGAAAGCGTTCGTGCCGGACTTCTCGCTGCGACACGAGGATGGCCGGCGGGCGCTGCTGGAGATCGTCGGTTTCTGGACGCCGGAGTACCTGCGGGCGAAGATGGAAACGTTGCGGTCGTTCCGCGACGTGCCGATCCTGCTGGCGGTCCCGCGGGCGAATGGCGAACCGCTCGCAGGGCTGCGGGGCGAGACGATCGTCTACAAGTCGGCCTTGAAAGTGGCGGAGGTGCTGGAGAAGCTGAATGGACAGGAAAATCAATTTCAGTAGTTCCACGAACGCGACTCCGTCATTCCCGCGCAGGCGGGAATCCAGTCCGTCGTCCGGCCGCCGCTGGATGCCCGCCCTCGCCTGCGCTGGGGGCAGGCACTTCGCGGGCATGACGCGCCGCCGCGACCTTGGAAGTACCTGAATGACGGGAAAATAGTACGAAGCGGAGCGCCCCCCCCCCGTCATTTGTCCGTCATCAATCTTTCTGTCGGATATCTTGCCGAGAAAACGATGAACAAGGCGTTCGTCCGCGAGCCCGAGGACCACGGCGACCGCTGTCCGCGGTGCGGGTCGGCGGGGCGCGAGGTGTTCGAGGCCACGCTCGCGGCGCACCTGCCGCCGGAGCAGCGGGCGCGGATCGGCGACGCGGCCTGCTTTTGCCCGCACCCGACGTGCGAGGTCGCGTACTTCGACCGGTTCGAGCGGACGGTCGAGGTCGGCGGGCTGCTGCGGCCGGTGTATCCGAAGGATCCGCAGGCGCCGATCTGCCCCTGCTTCGGGCTGACGTGCGACGACATCGAGGCGGACGCGCGCGAGGGCTCGGTGGCGCGATTGAAGGAGCATCGCCAGCAAGCCGCGTCCCCCGAGGCGCGCTGCGCGACCGCCGCCCCCGACGGGCAGTCCTGCATCCCCGCCGTGCAGCGGCACTACTTCAAGGCCCGCGGCGGATCGTAGTGCGAACTTCAGTTCGCACGTCGCGCTGCCTCACCCCTCCGTCGCGCGGCGGGCGGCGAGGGTCTGGGCCGCGACGCGGACCGGCCGGGGGTCGTTCGTGGCGATGAAGATGTTCTCGTGCTGCAAGGCCGCCGACAGCCCCCCCGAGTTGCTCAGCGCCTCCACGTCGCGCCGCAGAGCGACCGCGTCGACGCCGGCCGGCACGGCCAGCTCCATCACCATCACGAACGATTCGCCCCCTTTGCTGCGGACCGCGTACAGGTCGGTGATGTCGATCCCCTCCTGCGCGAGCCGGGACGAAATTTCGCGAATCACCCCCGGCGTGTCCCGGCCGGACACGGTGAGCACGTACTTCTCCGTCGCCTCCGTCCCTTCGTCCGGCTGAAGCGGCTCGGCCTCCGGGTCCTTCAGGCTGACTTCGATGCCGTACGGGCTGCACACCCCGCGGATGTGGTCGACGATCACCTCCGGCTGGCGGTGCTCGGGGAACTCGGCCGCGAGGATGATCGTGAAGAACTTCTGCAGCACCGTCTGGCTGACTTCGAGCAGATCCCCCCCCAACTCGGCGAGCGCCGTGGTGACGGCGGCCATGATGCCGACGCGATTGGCCGCCATGAGGGTGATGATGTAGCGCCTGGGCATGGCCGGAAGGCAGTAGGCAGTAGGCAGTGGGCAGTAAGCAGGAGCCGCTATCAAGCCCGCCCCCGCGCGGGGCGGGATTCGCGGCCTGTTCGGCTCTCGAACAAGCTATCACATCGGCAGGGGAAAGTCGCTAGACTGGGACGCGACTTCCGCCCGCAGCCGAGTTGGTCCTTCCGGAGGTGCGATGCTCTCGTCGATGGCCCGGATCGTGTCGCTGGCGGTGCTGGCCGCGCTGATCGTGTTCCTGGGGATCACGTTCTACCGGGTCGTCGCGCCGTTCCTGCTGCCTTTGTTCCTGGCGGGCGTGCTGGCGATCCTCTGCCAGCCGCTGTTCCGGTACTTCGTGCGGCGGACGCGGGGGCGGGTGCGCGCCTCGGCGGGGCTGACGACGGTCGCGGTGCTGGCGATGGTGCTCGTGCCGCTCTCCGCCGGGACGTTCATCGCCGCCGTGCAGCTCACGGTGCTCGGTCAGGAGCTGCTCGACAGCGGCCGCTGGAACCGGGCGGTCGAGCGGGTCCGGACGGAGCTCGACATCGATCGCGTGGTGGAGCGGGTCGAGCCGATCATCGGCCGCGAGCTGCGGGAGGACGAAGTCGAACGGCTGCAAGCGGAGGTCCGCCGCAACGTGAAAGCCGGCGTGGAGGAACTGGCGTCGCGGACGTTCGGCATCGCGGGGCAGGCGCTGGGCTTCGTCGGCACGCTCGTCGCCGGGACCATCGGACTGGTGATGTTCGTGATCGCGCTATACTACTTCCTGGCGGACGGGCCGGCGCTGATCGCGGCGGCGGAGCGGCTGGTGCCCGTGCAGGCCGATTACCAGCGGGCGCTGATGGAGCAGTTCACCAAGGTCGTGCGGGCGGTGGTCGTGGCGACGTTTCTGGCGGCGCTCGCGCAAGGCCTGCTCACCGCGGCCGCGCTGTCGGTCGCCGGTTTCCAGCACTTCTTCGTCTTCTTCATCCTGGCGACGCTCACGTCGCTGGTCCCGCTGGCGGGGGCGTGGCTGGTATGGGGACCGTGCGCGGCGTGGCTGGCGTACGACGGCCACTGGGGCGCGGCGATCGGGCTGTCGGTGTTCGGCCTGGTGGTGGTCGGCACGATGGACAACGTCGTGCGGACCTACGTGTTGCACTCGGACGCGAAGCTGCACCCGCTGCTGGCATTCGTGAGCGTGCTCGGCGGCTTGCAGGCGATGGGCCTGTGGGGGGTGTTCGTGGGACCGATCGTCGCGTCGTTCCTGCACGCGCTGGTGCAGATCTTCAACACGGAACTGAAGGAGTTCTCGCGGACGAAACAGGCGGAGCGGGCCGCGCTGCCGGACGCCGGCGCCGCGGGGAGCGCGCCGGCCGCAATGCCGGTTCCCGCGGTCACGCCGCCCCCCGCCGACGCGGCGACGAGACCGGCGTTGGAACCGGCGGCACTCGCCGCGCCGCCCGCGCGGGCGCAGCCGCTCGCGAAAAACCGCCGCCGCGGACGGCGTCGTGGGCGCCGTTCGGCGACGAAGCGTGTCGACAGTTGAACATCGGCCTGTTCTTCGCTTCGGGACTGGAGGCTTTGCGAAGTCCCGGCAAATCGCCGACGTCGGGTGCGACGACGAAGCCTTGCCGCTCGAGTATTCCGGGAGTAGGATGAAACGTGCCGGCTCGCGCCGATGATCACGAAGGGCGACCCATGGACCGCGACACGTTCGACAGTTCGATTCGGACCTTCAAGCACCGGTCCCCCTTCCGCCCGTTCACACTGGCGATGGTGAACGGCGACCGCTTGGAAGTGGACCATCCGGATGCGCTGGCCGTCCGCGACGGCGTCGGGCTGTTCGTCGGTCCGGGCGGCGTGCCTGTCGTCTTCGATCATGAAGGCGTCAGCCAGGTGGTCGGCGATCTGGTCGGGCGTTCTTCGGATTGACGCTCACGTTCGATCACAGGCGTGCGGCTTCTGCCATGCCGCAACGTCAAGGTTCCGAAGCGAAGCGGAACGGCTCGGGGGTGATCTCGTAGCCGGGGCGCATGCCGACGTTCAATAGCAGCCCCAGCGCCGCGCACGTCGCCAGCAGGCTCGAGCCGCCGTAGCTCATCAGCGGGAGCGTCAGCCCGGTGATCGGCATCAGGCCGACCGTCATGCCGGTGTTGATGATCGTCTGCGTGGCGAGCAGGGCCACGATGCCGACCCCCAGCAGGCGGCCGAACGGCTCCCGCGTCCCCCCCGCGACGCGCAGCCCCTGCGCGAACAGCACGACGTACGCGGCCAGCGTCGCGGCGCAGCCCGCCAACCCCCACCGCTCGCCGACCAGGCAGAAGATGAAGTCGGTCCGGGCGGCCGGCAGGTGATAGGCCAGCGCGTCGTCGAGTGGCATCCCCTGAAATTCGCTCCCCCATCCTCCGCCGAGCGCCAGCACCTGCTTCGACTGGTGCAGGTGATAACCGTCGCCCGGCGGGGCCGGCCCGCCGTCCCGCTGCGCGAAGACCGAGACGACGCGCGACCGCTGCTCGGCGCTCATCCCCATCCACAGCGCGGGAAGCGTGGCGGTCCCCAGCAGCCCGACGAATGCCAGGTGCCGCGGCCGCGCCCCCGCCGCGAACAGCATCGCGAACAGCACCGGCAGGAACACCAGCGAGGTCCCCAGGTCCGGCTCGCGGAGAATCAGCCCCACCGGGACGAGCGTGAGCAGGAACGGCACGAGCAGCCCGGTCAGCCGGCGATAGTTGCGGCGGTGCATCAGGTAGTGCGCGAGGGCCATGATGAACGTGAGCTTGGCGGTTTCCGAAGGCTGGAAATCGAAGAGCCCCAGCGGAATCCAGCGGTGCGCCCCGTTCTTCGCCGGCATCGCGTAGACGAGCGCCAGCAGCAGCAGGTTCGCCGCGAACAACAGGTAGCTCCACGGCCGCAGCACGCGGTAGGGGACCAGCGTGACGGCGAACATCGCGGGGACCGACAGGGCGATCCACACGAGCTGCCGGGAGAAGAAGTCCCCCTGGCCGCTCAACTCGTCGCCGCGGACGATGCCGGACAGCCCGAGGAGCATCAGCGCCGCCGCGCAGGCGACGATGGTCCAGGGGATGCGTGCGAAGCGGGCCGCGTCCATGCGTCCTTCCTCGTGGCGGCCACGGCCGGTGGTGCAGCGGATCGGCGGATGCCAGGGAAGTGCGTCCCCCGCGCGACGTGCGGCCCACGCAGGTCCCGCCCGGCGGGCGGGACCCGGCTCGTGGTCACGCAGTTGCTGTCCGACGACTAGGGCTGCACCGCCTGGCGGAACTGGAACTCGGCGATCGGCGTGAGTTCGGCCGGCGGCAGCGGCTGCACCGACTCGCGGAACGGCATTCCGTAGGCAACCACCTTGCCCGAGGTCAGCTCCGAAACGTAGATGAGGCTCGTCGCCGAGGTGATCCCCCCCGTTCCCGTCAACTGCCCGCGACCGCCGACCACGGCGTAATGCGGCTGGACCTTCGGATCCACGTTGAAATCGGCGGCGAGGTTGCGGTAGTAGAAGTTCGTGAACCGGCCGACCTTGGTGTTGATCACCGCTCCCTTGAGCTGGCCGGTGAGGTAATCCACCGCGAACACCCCCTCGGTCCCCTCGGTGAACGACACGGGGGTCGTCATCAGCGAGAACTTGCTCCCGCGGTCCACCGCGTCGGCCCGGAGCGGTTCGCTGGGCCGGAAGTGGGCGATGCCGAGTCCCGCGGCGAGTCCCACGGCAATCAGTGCGGCGCCGGTCGTGGTCTGCTTGAACATGGTTTGCGTCCTCCGTCTGGTGTCACGTGATTCGGAAAAACCAGTGCGCGAACGGCCGCTCCGGCCCGCGCCCGCAGTGTACCGACTTCGATCCATCCCTGCCAGACGGGCTGTTGTCAATGAAGCGGCGCGGCAGTATCTTGGCAATCCGCCGGGAGATGCGGCCTCGCGTCTCGACCGGCCCGAATCTCGCAACTCGCAACGAGGCCTCATCATGGAAACGACCAACGGCGAACTGAACCGCAAGTTGCGGATGGCGCTCGTGGGCGGGGGGCAGGGCGCGTTCATCGGCCGCGTCCATGCGACCGCCGCGGTGCTCGACAACCGGGCGGCCCTCACCGCCGGAGCGCTCTCCTCCGATCCCGTCCGCGCGAAGCAGTCCGCCCCCGCCTACGACATCCCGCCCCAGCGGGCCTACGGCTCCTATCAGGAGTTGTTCGAGCAGGAGTCGCGGCTGCCGGCCGACCAGCGGATCGACTTCGTCAGCATCGCCACGCCGAACCACACGCATTTTCCCATCGCGAAAGCCGCGCTCGCCGCCGGGTTCAACGTGATCTGCGACAAGCCGCTGACGCTCGACCTCGCCGAGGCGGAGGAGCTCGTCCGGCTCGTCGAAGCGTCGGGGGCGGTGTTCGCGCTGACGCACAACTACACCGGCTATCCGCTCGTCCGGCACGCGCGGGAGATGGTCCTGTCCGGCGAGCTGGGCGAAATCCAGGCGGTCCGCGCGAGCTACATTCAAGGCTGGCTGCGGACCCGGCTCGAAACCGAAGGGCAGAAGCAGGCCGCGTGGCGGACCGACCCGCAGCGCTCCGGCGCGGCGGGGGCGTTCGGCGACATCGGCACGCACGCCTTCAACCTCGCGCGCTACATGACCGGCCTGCTGCCCGAGGCGGTCTCCTGCCAATTGAAGACGTTCGAGCAAGGCCGCGCCCTCGACGACTACGGCCACGCCGTCGTTCGCTTCCAGAGCGGCGCGCTCGGCACGATCACCGCCAGCCAGATTTCGCACGGCCGCGAGAACGACCTCGCGATCGAAGTCGACGGGACGAAGGGGGCCCTGGCGTGGCGGCAGGAGGAGCCGAACCAGTTGATCCTCCGCCGCAACGGCCAGCCGCACGCGATCCACACCCGCGACCCGAACGCTCCCTACATGACCGCCGCGGGAAAGGCGGCGTGCCGGTTGCCGAGCGGGCATCCCGAGGCGTTCTTCGAGGCGTTCGCGAACGTGTACCGGGCGGCCTACGACGCGATGGTCGCGCGGGCGGCGGGGCGGCCGTTCGAGACCCGCGACACGCCCTACCCCAACGTGTACGACGGCGTCGAGGGGATGTACTTCATTCAGCAGTGCGTGGCCAGCAGCGGCGAAGACGCCGCCTGGCTGCCGCTGAAACACCAGCTCGCGCGACGGTAACGTGGGGCAGACATCCCTGTCTGCCCGGACCGGCAGGCTGGAAAGCCTGCCCCACGCCCGCCAGCTTCCCGATTTCGGATCCGCCGTGAAAAAACCGCCGCTGCACGTTCAGATTCTGATCGCCATGCTGCTCGGCACCGTGATCGGGATCCTCGTGAACCCGGGCGAGACGCGGCTCGACGACGCGCGGGGCCGGGTGGCGCCCGCGGACGGCGGCGTCGCCATCGTCGAGGAAGCGGCCGACGACATGGTGATGCCGCTCGACGTCTTCCAGGAGCGATATCCCGAGCTCGCGAAGCGCGCGCTCCAGGACGGGCGGGTCGAACCGGTCGAGATCGACGTCACGCACCGCCGCGCGCATCTCGTCGAGGACGGGCGCGGCGTGACGCTCACGTACACGCGCCGCCTCGACGGCAAGTCGGTCGTCTCCAAATTCGAGGCGGCGAACGCGAGCCGGTTCCGCGCAAGCCATCCCCGCTGGGCGGACTTCTACGACGCGCACGGCGGCGGGCCCCGCGCCGCCGTGATCGCGGCCGCCCGTTTCACGGGCGACATGTTCCTCCGGCTGTTGAAGATGATCACGATCCCGCTGATCGTGACTTCGCTGATCACCGGGGTCTCGGGGCTGGGGACGACGGCGCAGCTCGGGTCGATGTTCGTCCGCACGCTCGCCTACTACCTCACCACGAGCACGATCGCGATCGCCATCGGGATCGCGATGGTCAACCTCATCCGCCCGGGAGTGGGGGCCGATCTGCCCGGCGGAGGAGAGGGGGCGATCCAGGGCGCCGACGAGACGCTGCTCGGCGTGTTCGTGCGGCTGGTCCAGAACATGTTCCCCGAGAACCCGATCCAGTCGCTCGCCAGCGGCGACTTCCTGGCGATCATCACGTTCAGCATCCTGGTGGGGATCTTCATCGTCCGCACCGGCGGGCGGAGCGGCGAGACGCTGCGGACGTTCTTCCAGGCCGCGTTCGACGTGATCATGCACCTCACGATGTTCGTGATCGCGCTGGCCCCGATCGGCGTGTTCGCCTTCATGACCTACGCGACCGCCACGCAGGGGCTGGACATCTTCCGCACGCTCGCCTGGTACATGCTCACGGTGTTCCTGGCGCTCGCCGTCCACGCGGCGATCGTGCTCCCCTTGATCGTGAAGTTCATCGGCCGCCGCTCCCCCTGGCGGTTCGCGAAGGCGATGAGCCCCGCCCTGATGACCGCGTTCTCGACCGCGTCTTCCAACGGGACATTGCCGCTGACGATCACCAGCGTCGAGGAGCGGGCCGGGATCTCGAACCGCGTGAGCTCGTTCGTGCTGCCGCTGGGGGCGACGATCAACATGGACGGGACCGCCCTCTATGAAGCAGTCGCGGTGCTGTTCATCGCCCAGGCGACGCCGGGGATCGATCTGTCGCTCGGCATGCAGGTCACGGTGGCGTTCACGGCGCTTCTGGCCAGCGTCGGGGCCGCGGGCATCCCGCACGCGGGACTGGTGATGATGGCGATCGTGCTTCAGGCGGTCGGGCTGCCGCTCGAAGCGCAGGGGGTCATCATCGCCGTGGACCGCGTGCTCGACATGTGCCGCACCACGGTCAACGTCTGGAGCGACTCGTGCGGCTGCACGGTGGTGGCGCGGCTGACGGGCGAGCCGGTCGCCGTGGCGACCGCGATCGAAGGGGTATAGCCGGGCCGCAACGCGGCCCGGCGCGAGGGAAGCTGGGCCGTCATCCGCACGCCCGCGGCGGTCGTTGACCGCGGGCTATTTCGTCATTCAGTACTTTCAAGTTCGCGACGGCGCGTCATGCCCGCGAAGGCGGGCATCCAGCGGCGGAACCATGTTCGCGCCGCTCTGGATTCCCGCCTGTGCGGGAATGACGCGCGACGCCGGTGAATGATCTCGGAGCGACCCCCTCGGCGGTCGTTGACCGCCGGCTGTTCCGTCATTCACATGCTCTCGGCGGTCGTTGACCGCCGGCTGTTGCCGCACGATCCGCACGACCCGCAGTCCCCCCCGATTTTGCGCGGTCCTCGACTCGACTTCCGCGGCGGGACGATATCGAGAGGACGTAGGATGGACTCGAGTCCGCACGACGTCCGCTCCGCGCCCGCCGGCCCCGCTCGCCGTCGCCGGCCACCGTTACCGCTCCCCGGTCCGTCATGCAAGCGACCATCCCGGAAACGCAGGACTGGATCGCCGCGACCTGCCGCCAGTTCTCGGAGGCGACCGGCTGGCCGTTGGAGTTCGTGCCGCTCCCGTCCGCCGAGGGGGAATCATCGTCGGAATCGAGCCTCGACGCCGTCTGGTTCGCGGAGATCGACGACGGCGAGCGGACGCTCGGCAAGCTGCGGATCGACCCCCCCGAGGGGCGGCGGCGGGAATGGTCCTTCACCGCCGTGGCCGAGCTCGCGGAATTGTTCGCGCGGATGATGCGGCGGTGCGCGGCGACGCACCGCGCTCTCGAATCGCGGACGCGGGAAGTCTCCACACTGGTGGACATCGGCCGCTCGCTGTCGCAGGACGGCGATCCGAAGCACGCGCTGGGACAACTGCTGCGGGCCGCCTGCCAACTCACCCAGTTCCGCGCCGCGGCGTTCTTCCTGCTCGACCCATCGGTGCAGTGGCTCACGGTGCGGGGGACGCATCCTTCGCCGTTCGATGCGCAGCCAGGCGCGTGCCGAATGCTCCGCGACTATCCCCCCGACCTGCATGCGCTCGCCGGCGGCTGGCAGTTGGTCGATCGCGAGCGGGACGATCGCGCCGCGCACTGGCTCCCCGCGGGCATGTCGCTGGGGGTCTGCCTGCCGGTCCAGTCGGACGACGGGCCGATCGGCACGCTGTGGGCCTACGACCGCCGGCGGCGCGCGCCGGGCGACCGCGAGATCCACGTGCTCGAGTCGATCGCCGCGCAAATGGCGGCGGTGCTCGAGCGGACGGTGCTGCTGCGGGAAAGCGCGGTGCAGCACCGCTTGAAGCGGGACCTGCTCGTCGCGTCGGAGTTCCAGTCGAGCGAGATCGTGCCGCCGTTGCCCGCGGAATGGGACATCGAGCTGGCCGGCCTGTGTACGAGCCGCTGGGAGATCGGCGGCGACCTGTGCGAGGTGATCCCTCTGGACGGGGAGCGCCTGTTGATCGCGGTGGGGGACGCCTCGGGCGACAGCATTCCGGCGGCGCTGGTGATGTCGGCGGTCCGCGGCGCGCTGCGGACGCTCGCCGAAACCGAGAGCGCCGAACTCGAGCGGCCCGAGCGGATCACGGCCCGCATCAACCGGGCGCTGTACCGGATCACCCCCGCGCACCAGTTCATGAGCCTCGTGTGCGGCGTGCTCGACGTGCGGGAGCGGTCCTTCACCTACACGAACGCCGGGCACCCCAACCCGCTCCACGCGCATGGCGACCAGATCGACGCGCTCGCCTCGCACGGCATGCTGCTGGGCATCCTGCCGGACGCGGCGTACGAATCGTCGCGGATCGTCCTCGCCGCGGGAGACGTGCTGGTGCTGTACACCGACGGCATCACCGAGGCGATGAGCCGCCGCCAGCAGATGTTCCGCTCCGAGGGGATCGCCGGCGTGCTGCGGGCGCACCCCCGCGACTCGGCCCGCGCCGTACACGACGCGATCTGCGCGGGGCTGTCGGAGCACACGCTCGGCGGCGACGACGCCGACGACCGCACGCTGCTCGTCCTGCGGGTCGGTTGAAACCGGGCGTCCGCCGGGAGTCATCGCCCCTTCCCAGGGAGGCGCGGCTTCGGTAGGATTCATCGCGCGGTCGCGCTGCCATGCCAGCCCGACGCGCCAGCAAGGAAACCGGCGGTTCGGCCGACGATGTTCCGTCCTACCAAACACCACTCCTGGCTCATGCGATCCTTGCTGCATCGCTTGTGCGTGCTCCTCGTGATCGGCGGCGCCCTGTGCGGGGGCCGGCTGCCGGGCGAGAGCGCCGCCGGCCATCCTCTGGCGACGGCTGACTCCAACGATGCGCGCCGCGGCGACGGCGCGGACGTCGAGCAGGCGGTTTCGGCGGGCGAGGCGCCGGACCAGCCGGTGGCGGAGATCGGCCGTGCTCGCCCCGAGAGGTTCGCCGCCGGCCGCACCTCGGTTTCCGGGTCGCTGGCCGGGCCGAACGGTCTGGCTTCCGCGCCAACCGCGCGCCTGGGCGACGTCTCAGCGGAGGCCTCGTCGAGGCCCGCCGCGCGGCACCGCAATCCGCCGCTGCGGGTGTAAGGGCCGTCGATCGCGCGACGAAGGACCGGCGCCGCGTCGCGCGCGCCGGCCGTGCCCGTGCGGAAGGCCAGACGTGCTGCCGCGGTGATCCACCGCAGCGTTCGCGGCCGCTCCGCGTCCCCCGACTTGGTTTCACGGCGCGCACCGATCGGTTCCGCGAACGCATGCGCGGACGATGTGCCCCCGGTTCGACGACCTCCGCCCCGCGCTGCGCGCGGTGCGGCCCTCCGAAAGGAAAAACCCCGATGGCCGGCAAGCAGGAAAAAGTCCAATCGATGCAATCCCCGTCGATCGCGTCCTCCGCGAGCAAGGAGACGTCTCCCGTTCCGCAGTCGCCCGCCGCGGCGACGCTCAAGAAGATTCAGGCGCTGGTCGAGCAGGAGCGACATCAGGAGGCGTTCGATCTGTCGAACCGCAACAGCACGGCCGATCCGATGATCAAGAACGCGCGGGGCGTGTGCCTGATGCGGATGCGACAGTCCGCGCAGGCGGTCCGCGTGTTTCGCGAGCTGAACCTGATGGGCGGCGGGATCACCCTCCGCCCCGACGTGCCCGCGATCTTCAAGACCAACTACGCGACGGCCCTGTTCCTGTCGGGCAACGTCGCCGGCTGCTGCGACGTGCTCCACGAGCTGCGGAACCATCCGCACCCGCGCGTCGCGGAGTTGCGCGAGGAGATCGCGAAGTGGAAGCGCGGGCTGTCGCTGCTCCAGCGGCTGGGCTGGGGCCTCGGCGTGCAGCCCGATCGCCCGGTGACCGCCGACTTCGTGCCCGGCGACTTCGAGTGAAAGCCGCGGTGCGTGGCATGTCGTTCGCGAGTCTGCGGCGGAGGGACCGATGACGCTGTTCGTGTGGCTGGGCTTTCTCGCGCTCATCTCGGCGTTGATTCTGCTCGACCTGGGCGTGTTCCATCGCCGGGGGCGGCCGATCGGCTTCCGCGAGGCGCTGGGCTGGACCGCGGTCTGGGTGGCCCTGGCCCTCGCCTTCGCCGCCGGCGTGTACTTCCTGTACGAGCGGGACTGGCTGGGTTGGACCGAGACGGCGAGTCACCGCCTGAGCGGCCGGCAGGCGGCGCTGCAGTTCCTGACGGGCCACTTGATCGAAAAGGCGCTCTCGGTCGACAACCTGTTCGTGATGGCCCTGATCTTCTCGTACTTCCGCGTGCCCGCGGCGGAGCAGCACCGGCTGTTGTTCTGGGGCATCCTCGGCGCGGTCGTGCTGCGGGGGGCGATGATCGCCGCGGGAGCGGCCCTCGTGGCCCGGTTCGAGTGGACGATGTACGTGTTCGGCGTGCTGCTGATCGCCTCGGCCCTCAAGCTGCTGCTCGTCCGCGCAGACGAGTTGCACCCGGACCGGAACCTGCTGGTGCGGCTCGTGCGGCGGTTCGTCCCGGTGACGAGCGAGTACGCCGGCAGCCGGTTCGTCGTGAAGACGCCGGCCGGCTGGGCGGCGACGCCGCTCGTCCCCGCGCTGATCCTGATCGAGAGTTCGGACGCGATGTTCGCGGTGGATTCGATCCCGGCGATTTTCGCGGTGACGCGGGACCCGTTCCTGGTGTTCACGTCGAACGTGTTCGCGATCCTCGGCTTGAGGTCGCTGTACTTCGCGCTCGCCGGCCTGCTGGACGTATTTCGCCATCTGAAATACAGCCTGGTGGCGCTTCTGGTGTTCGTGGGGTTGAAGATGCTGTTGGCCCACCGGTATCCTATCTCGACTCTCGCGTCGCTGGCGGTGATCGGCGGGATCCTCGCGCTGGGGATCCTGGTGTCGCTGGTCGAGGCGCGGAGGGCGCGAGCCGGAGCGTGCGGCGGCCCGGCGGCCGGTCGTCGCGATCAACCGCCCGGCGCGATTCCCGAACCGGCCGACTGCCCCACCACCGGCCGTTCGCCCCGGACTCGTCGCGCCTCGGCCGAGACATCGCTCACACCCCCGGACCCGGAACCGCGATGAGCACGATCGACTACGGACATCCCGCCCCGCGCCCCGCTCCGCGGCCGCTGACCGGCGTGCAATGGCTGATCTGCATCATCGCCGCGATCGGCTTCACGTTCGACACCTACGAACTGCTGATGCTGCCGCTGGTCATCGAGCCGGCGCTCACGGCGGTCCACATCCCGAAGACGATTGCCGCCCCCGGCGGCGGAATCACGCTCAATCCCGAATTCAAATACTGGGGGACGCTCCTGTTCTTCGTGCCCGCCTTGTTGGGAGGCGTGTTCGGCCTGCTCGGCGGGTATTTGACCGACCGGCTGGGAAGACGGCGGATGCTGACCTTCAGCATTCTGCTGTATGCGTTCTCGGCGTTCGCGTCCGGGTTTTCGACCACCCCCGAGATGTTGTTGTTCTTCCGCTGCCTGACGTTCATCGGCGTCTGCCTCGAGTTCGTCGCCGCGACCGCCTGGCTGGCGGAACTGTTCCCCGAGCCGCTGCGGCGCGAGAAGGTGCTCGGTTACACGCAGGCGTTCGGGTCGGCCGGCGGGTTCCTCGTCGCCGCGGTCAACGGCTGGCTGGTCGATCTGAAAACGGCGGGGACGCTCCCCGCGGTGACGCTGCCCGACTGGCTGAATTTCTTCGGTGGGGACATTGCGCAACTCGATCCCTCCGGCGCCTGGCGATACACGCTGATGTCGGGATTGATCCCGGCGTTTCCGCTGATCGTCATCCGCCCGTTTTTGCCGGAATCGCCGGAATGGCAGCGGAAGAAGGACGCGGGGACGCTGCGGCGTCCCAGCCTGGGCGCCATCTTCGCTCCGGATCTTCGCCGGACGACCATCGTCACGACGTTGATGGTCGCGTTCACGTTCGGCGCGGCGTTCGGCGCGATCCAGCACATGCCCCGCATGGTCTCCGGACTTCCCGAGGTCCGGGAACGGGCGCGACAGGCCGTGGAAAAACTGACGGACGAGCGCGCCGCCCACGGCGCCCAGCCTTCGAAAAAGGAAATCCGCGACGCCGTCTCTGCCGTCGAGGAAAGCGTGGCCGCCGACGTCGTCGGCTGGCAGGAGATCGGCGGCATCGTCGGGCGGCTGTTGTTGGCCGTGCTCGCGGTGCGAATCCTCAGCCGCCGCCGGCTGATCTGGGTGTTCCTCGTACCCGGGCTCGTCCTCATGCCGCTGACGTTCGGCTACGCGGCGGTCGCGAGCCTCGACCTGCTGTATGTCGGTATGTTTCTGGTGGCGCTGTTCACCATCGCGCAGATGAGCTTCTGGGGCAACTACCTGCCGCGGGTGTACCCGGTGCATCTCCGCGGGACGGGTGAAAGCTGCGCGGCGAACATCGGCGGCAGAATGCTCGGGACGTCGTTCGCGGCGCTCCTGTTCTATATTTCCGGAGCCTCATGGATGCTCGGCGACACGCCGTCCGAAAAGCTGGCTTACACCGCCGCCGCGATCGGCACGCTGGTGTTCGCCGGCAACCTGGTCCTTTCGTTCTGGCTGCCGGAGCCGGAATCCGAAGCCCTTCCCGATTGAAAAATCCAGAACGTCAAGCGACACGAGATGACGACCGAGATGACGAACGAGCGCTACCGCTGGTATCGAGAACTCAACGGCTATCACTGGTTCGTGTTGATCGTCGCCGCGCTGGGCTGGCTGTTCGACTGCCTCGACCAGCAGTTGTTCCTTCTGGCGCGGCAGCCGGCGATGAAGGAGTTGCTGCCCGGCACGCCGGTCGAGGCCACGATCGACGAATTCGGCGGCTACGCCACGTCGATCTTCCTGATGGGATGGGGCATCGGCGGGCTGATCTTCGGTGTGATGGGCGACCGCATCGGCCGCGCCAAGACGATGATGATCACGATCCTGATGTACTCCATCTTCACCGGCCTCAGCGCGCTCAGCACGGCCTTCTGGGACTTCGCGGTGTATCGGTTCCTCACCGGCATGGGGGTCGGCGGCGAGTTCGCCGTCGGCGTGGCGCTGGTGGCCGAGGTCATGCCCGACCGGGCGCGGCCGTATTGTCTGGGCGTGCTGCAAGCGCTGTCGGCCATCGGCAACGTCGGGGCCGCCTTGATCGGCATGACGATGGGAACGCTGGTCGAAAGAGGCCTCGTCGACAGCGTCGGCTACTGGCGGTACATGTTCGTCATCGGCGCCGGACCGGCCCTGCTGGCGCTCGTCATCCGCTGGCGGCTGCGGGAGCCCGCGCGATGGGAGCAGGCCGCGCACGAGGGAACCATCGCCCGAAAGCTCGGCTCATATCGCGAGCTGTTCAGCCACCCGGTTTGGCGCAAGCACGCCCTGCTCGGACTGGGACTCGCCTTTTCCGGCATCGTCGGATTGTGGGGGGTCGGGTTCTACACGTTCGACCTGGTGGCCAACGTTCTGAACAAGCGGTTCGTCGCCGAAGGCCTTTCCGACAAGCAAGTCGCCGGCGAGGTCGCCCACTGGAAGTCGATCGCCTCGTTGATGATGAACATCGGGGCCGCGCTGGGGATGTATCTCTTCGCGGTGCTCGCGCAGCGGACGGGCCGCAAGCCGGCCTTCGCCGTCTGTTTCATCGCGGCGCTGGTGAGCACGGCCTCGACGTTCTACTTCCTCAACGAGTTCCACCAGGTGTTCTGGATGATTCCGATCATGGGGTTCTGCATCCTCTCGTTGTTCGCCGGCTATGCGATCTATTTCCCCGAGCTGTTTCCCACGCACCTTCGCAGCACCGGCACCAGTTTCTGCTACAACGTCGGCCGGTTCGTCGCCGCTTTGGGACCGGCGCTGCTGGGCTGGCTGACCGGGGTCGCTTACGCCGAGACCGCCGAGCCGCTGCGCAACGCCGGCTTGACGATGTGCGGCATCTTCCTGCTCGGCCTGTTCGTCCTCCCGTTCGCCCCCGAGACTAAGGGCAAACCGCTGCCGGAGTGAGGTTGTCATCGTGCGACAATCGGGATGTCATCGGCCGTTTCCTCGGTGAGGTCAAGGATGTCCGTCCGGTCCATCGCGGTCGCGGCCTTCGTGTGCGCCTTGCTGTCCGTCCCGGCGCTGATGCCGGCGGTCCATGCCGCCGACATGGGGCACGGCGAGGCCGAACCGCCCGCCGCGCTCGGCCGGGAGTTGCCGGTCGCGTCCATCCTGCCGTTCGCGCTCGTGCTGCTGGCGATCGCAGTGATGCCGCTCGCCGCCGGGCATTGGTGGGAGCGGAACCGCCACAAGGCGCTCGTGATGGCGGCCCTCGCGGTCCCGGTCGCCGCGTATCTGGCGGTCGCCTGGGGCGCGGAAGGGCGGCATCAGCTCCTCGAAAAGGTCGAGGAGTACGTCTCGTTCATCGCGCTGCTCGGGGCGCTGTTCGTCATCAGCGGCGGGATTCTGATCCAGGGATCCTTTTCCGGCACGCCGCTCGTCAACACCGCGTGTCTCGCCTGCGGGGCGGTGCTGGCGAACTTCATCGGCACGACCGGCGCGTCGATGCTCCTCATCCGCCCGCTGCTCCGCGCCAACGCACCCCGCCAGCGGATGACGCACGTCGTCGTGTTCTTCATCTTCCTCGTCTCGAACTGCGGCGGGCTGCTCACCCCGCTCGGCGACCCGCCCCTGTTCCTCGGGTTCCTCAACGGCGTGCCGTTCGAGTGGACCCTCCGGCTGTGGCCGCAATGGCTGTTCGTCAACGGCGCGCTGCTCGTCCTGTTCCATGTGTGGGACCAGATCGTGCTGGACCGCGAAGAGCTGGAGCGGCCCGAGTCGCTCTTGCGGAAGGTGATGGAGCACCAGCCGTTCCGGCTCGTCGGCGCGCGGAACATCGCCGCCCTCGCCGGGATCGTCGCCGTGATCTACTGCGCCGGCAAGGGCCTCGGGACCGGCGGCGAGCGATGGCCGTTCGGCGTCCAGGAAGGGGCGATGCTCGGGCTGGCGCTGGCGTCGTACTTCGGGACGCCGCGCTCCGTTCACGAGGGGAACCGGTTCGGTTTCGGGCCGATCGTCGAGGTGGCGGTGCTGTTCGCGGGCATCTTCGTGACGATGGTCCCGGCCCTGCTGATCCTCAACGCCCGCGGCGCCGAACTCGGGCTGAAATCGCCGCTGCAGTTCTTCTGGGTCACCGGGGGCTTGTCCAGCTTTCTGGACAACGCCCCGACCTACCTCACGTTCGCGGCGACCGCCGCGGGCAGCCACGGCGTCCCCGTGCAGGCGGGCTACCTGCGGACCTTCCTCGATCTCCCGGCGGCGTTCGAGTCGCACGAGCTGCTGGCCGCCATCTCCTGCGGCGCCGTCTTCATGGGGGCGAACACGTACATCGGCAACGGGCCGAACTTCATGGTCAAGGCGATCGCCGAATCGCAAAACGTGCGGATGCCGGGGTTCTTCGGCTACATGCTCTACTCCGCGGTCGTCCTCTTGCCGCTGTTCGTCGCCGCGGGGCTGATCTTCTTCTGAGGGCCGATCCGTGAATCCGCCATTCCCTACTTCCAATTTCGCGAAGGCGCGTCATGCCCGCGAAGGCGCGTCATGCCCGCAAAGGCGCGTCATGCCCGCGAAGGCGGGCATCCAGCGGCGGCGCGGATGGCGGGCTGGATTCCCGCCTGCGCGGGAATGACGGAGTCGCGGTCTTGGAAGTACTGTCATGCAGTAGTTTTCATAACGCGTCCAGAAGCTCCCGCGTCGCGCGGAGCTCGCGGCCCAAGCCCTCGACGAGGTCCGGCTGCCGCTCCCCCGGCAGCACGCCCCAGGTGTACGTCTCCACTTCGAGATGGGGGGCGTAGCCAAGCTCCGCGACCGCGGCCAGCGCCCCCCGCAAATCGTCCCGCGTCGTGCCGAGCGGGCCGATCCGCTCGGCATCGACCGGCACGTGGAAATGGACCCGCCATTCGCGGGCGGCGCGGAACTCGTCCGGCGGGTCGAGGGCGAAGGCCGCGGTCAAATCGACGTGCCGCAGGATTTCGCCGCTCTCGGCGAGCGCGGTGAGCTGGTGCAGATAACGGGGTTCCGCGAAACCGGCCAGCGTCGCGCGGGCCGGTTCGTCGTCGCCGGGCCGTTCCAATCGCAGCGCGCACGTGATGTGGACCTTCGCGATATGAACGCCGGCCGCGTCAAGCCGGCGGATCGAGCCGGCGGTGTCCTCGAACTCGACCGCCTGGTGGCAGACGTCGTAGCACAGGCCGATGTGGCGGCGGACGTTTTCGAGGGCGCGAGGATCGGGAGCATCCTCGGCGCGGCTCCAGAGACTCGCGAAGAACGTGATCGCTTCGTCCGTCGTCTCGAGCAGGCACAACGGCTCCGGCTCGATCGCGAGCCGGATCGTGCGGCCGGTCGCCTCGCGCAGCCGGTCCAGCCCGGCGGCCGTTTCGATCAGGCGGTCGAGGCACCGCTCGAGAAAGTCCCGTCCGCGAGGAGGGCCGGTTGGCTCATCCGGCAGCCTGAAGGCTGTACTCCAACGGGGGGCGAGCGTCTTGAAGCCGAGCGGCAGCGTCGAGATGCTGCCAGTTGGTTGAGGGTCGATGCTCGAAGGTTGATGATCGACGGACGGCGTTTCCAACAGCCTGGCGAGGACGGCGGCGCAGTCGAGGGTGTAGCGGACGCGCTCCGGCGTCGACCAGTCCGGGAGATACACGTTCTCCTTGACGCGCTCGCCGTGGAAATCGCCGTAGGGAAAGGCGTTGAGCGTGTGGCACGTCAGCCCGCGGGCCTCCATCCAATCGGCGAACCGCGCCACGCCGTCGGGGACGGCGAGCAACTCGTCCACGACCGGCCGCGCGAGCCATAGCCCGGCGGCGAGCGGGCGATCCGCCGCGTCCCGCACCCGGACGGTGTACCGCTCCAGCCCGTCCCGCACCTCCGCGACCGACCGGCCGGGATGGACGTTGGTGCAATAGCACAAGGGGAGCGTGGAAATCGCCATGCATTGATGCTAACGAGCGCGCCGATGAAGAACGAGCGCAGCTTCCTCGGTGGCAGACGAGGAGGTCCGTCCCACGCGCTTCGGCCGCGGCTCGGGGCGCGTCATTCCCGCGTAGGCGGGAATCCAGTTCCGCCGCGCGCCGCTCTGGATGCCCGCCTTCGCGGGCATGACGCGCCGCTGCGGGAATGACGCGCCTGCCTCTCGACGTTTTCTCCGCGCTCTCGGCGCTCTCCGCGGTTCGAGGCGTCACCGGGTGATTGCGAAAATGCATCCGGCGCGGACTACCGGGAGCTCTCCGCGCGGTACTCATGCACCGGCTCGCCGTGGACGTCGCGGTGGACGAAGGCGATCGTCGGCTTGCCGTCCTGCCGGGTGACCTCGACCGTCAGAAAGCCCCCTTTGACGCGGAGGAAGGGCTGCGTCTCCGGATCGCGATCCGGGGGCGCTCCGCCGGCGTGCGCGTCGCTGGCCGGGCCGCAGCAGAACTCGCGCAGCCCCGATGTCTTGTCGATCGACATGTACTGCCAGTGGCGATCGCCGTTGCAGACGTATAAGTTCGTCAGCTTCTGCTCGCTGGTCCAGTTGCGGAACAGGTCCCCTTCCCAGGTGAAGCCCTGGTTGGCGTGGTTGTCGTTCTTCACGCCGCGGTCCGGGCCGACGATCGGCGTCGGGCTGACGAGCACGCGGAAGTCGGCGTCGCTGTCGAGGATGCTCCGCATCAGCCACTCCCGCTGCTCCTTGCCCCAGATCGACTTCTCCGGCCCGTCGTCCATTCGGTTGGAGGAGCGGTGCAGCCGGCCTTCGACCATCCACACCTGCAATCCCTTCCCCCAGCGGATGGTGCGGTACGTGCGGTTCCCGAGCGGCGCCTGCTCGCGGAACACGCGGAACCCCTGCTCGAACGTCAGCGGGTTCATCCACGGATCGACCCGCGTCGGCCAGCAGTCGTTCGTCCACGCATCGTGGTCGTCCACCTCCCAATAGCCGGGGACGTGCCGATGCAACTCGACGTGCCGCGGCAGCGAATACATGCGGTGCCAGTGATGTCGGGCGAGTTCGACGGTCCGCGCGCGGGGCGCGTGGGAATCGAGATAGACCGTGTCGCCGGTGGGGACCAGGAAATCGAGCTTCTGCTTTTCCATCGCGGGATAGATATGAAAGCCATCCTTGTGCTCGATCGTCCAATAGTTCTGCCCGGTGATGACGCCGAACTTGACGTCCTGCCACTGGTCCTGTTCCGCGGGGGTGCCGAACGAGCCGGCGAGCGTGGCGGTGACTTCGCCGCCGTCGATCGGGCGGGCCTCGACCTTCAGGTGATAGCGCGTGCCGGGTTCGAGTTCGCTCAGCCGGAACTGGTGGATGAAGTCGTGATCGCCGTGCCGGGGGACGAGCCGGAACCATTCGGTGCTTTGCGCATCGGACAGGTCGGCCCGCTTGCCGTAGGTCACGCGGACGTCCCCCCGCGCTCCGGGGACCGCGCCTTCGCGGTCATCGACTTTGATCGGCGACGGGACGTATTCATCGACGTACTCTTCCCGCGGCGACGGAGGCCGCACGCCGTCCCAGTTGCGTTCCGGGTCCTTCGTCAGCCGCGTCCAGACGATGGCGGAGTTCTGCGTGACCTCGCCCACCTTGAAGCCGGTCGCCATGTGCGGCTGAGCGAAAGCGGCCTCGGCGGCAAACAGCGCGATCGCGGCGACGAGGGGAATCCAGAGGGATGAGCGGGCGGAATCGGTCATAATGGTCTCTCTGTGGGGACGGCGATCGTGGACTGCCGGTAGAGTAAACGTGGCGGTCGCTGGAGTACAGCCTTCAGGCTATGCACTGGAATGCGTGATCGAGCGTGCCGCTCGCTCGAGCGAGTCTCTCGGCACTCGCGGCAGGCTGAAGCCTGTACTCCAACTCCAACGCGGCAGCCTGAAGGCTGGACTCCAGCCGGGTCTCTCGCTTCAATGGTGGACGTCGATCCCGCGACGATCCATCAGGAGACCACGATGCCCGTCCTCCGCTCCGGCAGAGATTGTCTGATCCCCTTCGTGATCACGGCGCTGGGAATGTTCGCGGGGCCGGGCGTCGCCGGCGGGAAGGCCGCGCCCCCCGCGACGCTCAACGGCCTGCCGCTGCTCTTTTCCGACGACTTCGAGTCGGGCGACGCCGACCGCTGGGAGACGACCGACCCGAAAGGCTGGCGGATCGCGCAGGACGGGGACAATCACGTCTTCGATCAGCACAAGCAGTACAGCGACTTCCAGCCGCCGGTCCGGTCGCCGCTCAACCGGGCGCTCGTCAAGGATCTCGTCGTGGGGGACTTCATCCTCGACGTGAAGCTCAAGAGCACCGTGAAGGACTATCCCCACCGGTCGCTGTGCCTGTTCTTCGGCTACCAGGACGACGCGCACCTGCACTACGTCCACTTCGGCAAGAAGGCCGACGACCACGCGAACCAGATTTTCATCGTCAACGGTGAGCCGCGGGTGAAGATCTCGACGACCACGAGCGAAGGGACCGACTGGGACGATGAATGGCACCATGCCCGCATCGTCCGCGACATCGCCAGCGGCAGGATCGAGGTCTACTTCGACGACATGGACAAGCCGGTGATGACCGCCGTGGACAAGACTTTCACCTGGGGCCGCGTGGGCATCGGCTCGTTCGACGACACCGGCCGGTTCGACGACGTGCGGGTCTACGGCCGCAAAGCCGAGCCGCCGAAGAAGTGACCGCATCGTTACGATCACGCCACTCTCTCTGAACTGAGCAGCAAGCCGCGGGTACGCATCGACATGGCACTATTCGGCAAACGCGAGCCGGAAGCGATCGTCATCAAGGGGCGTCCACTCTCGTGCGTGGTTTGCGGCCACGATCGCTTCGGTCGCCGCGAGGCGCAGTTGAACACGGCCATGGCGACGTTCTTCAACATGGACTGGGCGAACCGGACCGCCACCTGCTTCGTCTGTGACGAGTGCGGTTACATCCATTGGTTCCTTCGTCGGTGACGCGAGCGTGGATCGAGCCACTTTCGTCGATCGCGAAAATTGGCGCGGCTCGTACTACGAGCTTGCGATCGAGTTGGGGCCCGCTGGGGATGACGAGCGCCTTGTCGAAGCATTGCGAGAGCTGTGGTCCCATTGTCTCCTCCGTGGTCCGTGGACGTTGCGCGAGAAATACCCTGGTCCGTCCCACGTTCCGGACGCTGGCGCATCGAGCCATCACCTCTATGGCATCGGCGATTTGGGCAGGATCGGACTCGGATGCGTATCGCACGTCCTCCGTGAAAACGATGGTTCCGATTGGCGTGACCTTTGTATTCCCATGGGAATGCTCGAGCTTGCGTTTCCAGTGCGCCATCCACTGGAGTACGAGCCGAATGCCTGGATTCATCGCGTCGATTACTTCTTTGCGAGAATTGCACATCAAGTCTACTCCTCCGGCGGGTTCCGCCTGGCGCTGATCGGTGAAGAGGTATCGGGAGCCGTATCTTCAGCCACGATCGCCGACAGCGTCTGCGACCGGCAGATGCTGATGTTGCTCCCGGAATCGCTGTGGAACCAGCTTTCGCCCGTCAACTGCAGACATGCCAGTCTTGCGGATGGTCTGATGGTCGTCGATTGCCGCAGCGCGGGAGGATCGAATTGACCGGATTTCCTGACGCGGATCCCGCCGCGGAGCAGAATCTCGAAAATGATGCAGCAGAGCAATCAGCCGGACGGCGTCTGTTCGGCTCCGAGGACTGGTGGGCCATCTGGATCGGCGGGGCGATTCTGCTCGGCGTGCTGGGAGCCATTCTCGTAGGGCGGATCGCCGATCCGCCCGAGTTCGACCGGCAGCTCGCCGACATCGAAGCGCAGAGCGAAGTCGCCGCGCACTACCGCCGTGCCCTTCGCGGCGCCGAGGCCGAGGCGGAAGCATATCCGGACCACGCGGCAGCGAAACAGCGGCTCGCCGCGGCCCGCGCAACGGTCCAGGTTGCCGATCAGGAACTGAAGGCCCGCAAGGTGCGGATCAATCCGGTGCGGGCGTGGTTCGGCAAACCCGCCGACTGGGACGCCAGCCCCCGAGAGGCGCTGGGCGACAAGCTCGACAGGCTGCCGGGCATTTTCGGCTCGTTCGCGCTGTCGCTCGTGCTGTTCGGCATCGGCGCCGCGGCGATGGAGCATCGGCGCGCGGCAGCGACCCGGACGCTCGAAGCGTCCGGGTCGCTCGTGAATCGGTTCGCGCGGTTCATCCCCGCGTTCGCCGGCGTCTTTCTGCTCGCGCTTGTCGCCTACGGCCTCGCCGGTCAATCGGTCGTCAAGCATTACAACCTCGAATACGCGCTCTGGGCGCTCGTGGTCGGATTGCTCATCGGCAACACGGTCGGCACTCCCGCGTGGCTGCTGCCCGCCGTTCGCACCGAGTTCTACATCAAGACGGGGCTCGTCCTGCTCGGCGCGGAAATCCTGCTGGGGCAGCTCGTGGCGCTCGGCCTGCCGGGGATCTTCGTGTCGTGGGTCGTCACTCCGATCGTGCTCGTCGGGACGTTCCTGTTCGGCCAGCACGTGCTGCGAATCCGCTCGAAGTCGCTCAATCTGGTCATCTCGGCCGACATGTCGGTGTGCGGCGTCTCGGCGGCGATCGCCACCGCGGCGGCCTGCCGGGCCAAGAAGGAAGAGCTGTCGCTGGCGATCGGAATGTCGCTCTCGTTCACCGTGGTGATGATGGTCGTCATGCCCGCGGCGATCCGGGCGCTGGGCATGAGCGACGTCCTTGGCGGGGCGTGGCTGGGAGGGACGATCGACTCGACCGGCGCGGTCGCCGCCGCGGGGGGGATGCTCGGCGAGACCGCGCTGGCGGTCGCCGCCACGGTCAAGATGATCCAGAACATTCTCATCGGCGTGATCGCGTTCGCGGTGGCGGTGTACTGGGTGACGAAGGTCGAACCGGCGGAAAGCCGCGTGAAGCCGGACGCGTTCGAAATCTGGCGCCGCTTCCCGAAGTTCGTGCTCGGGTTCGCGGCGTCGTCGGTGCTGTTCTCGCTCGTGCACCGCTTCGCGGCGGGCGGTCCCGAGATGGTGGAGGCGACGATCGACGGGACGACGAAAACGCTCCGCGGCTGGTTTTTCTGCCTCGCGTTCGTGAGCATCGGGCTGGAGACCAACTTCCGCGAGCTGGCGGCGCACATGCAGGGAGGCAAGCCGCTCGTGCTGTATCTCGTGGGCCAGACGATCAACCTGTGCCTGACATTGGCGATGGCGTGGCTGATGTTCGAGGTGATCTTTCGCGACGCGGCGGCGACATTGTCGCAATAGTCCGAGGCCAGCCGTTCGCCACGAGCGATGCGCGCCACTGGGGGCGATCCGCCGATGACCCGCGAGCACTCGCGCAAGGTCTCCGGCGGCGGATCGACCCCAGCCACCCGTTGAATATTAGCCCGAAGCGCGAGCGAGGGAGCCGTGCGGACGGCCCGGCGACTCGCGGGCGACGCGACCGTTTTGGCGAATCTCCCGTGCTTGCGCTGCGGGCTGGTGTGAATCGTTTCATTCGGATCGGTTAGAATCAACGTCATGGTCGGACCACGATCGAACCGTCCCCGACGAGGGATCTTGCGGCTCACCGCCGCCATCGGGGCGATCGCCGCCGTGTGGCTCGTCGTGCTGCCGTGGCTCGCGGCGCGGCCGGCGCTCCGCGCGCGGATCGAGCGGGAGCGGGCGGCGGGGATCGATCCCGGCGCGAAGTTCTACACCGAGCTGGACGCGATGGACGGCGTCATGGACCGCTGGCGGCGGATCGAATCCGGCCGCCCCGGCTTGTGGTGGGATCCCCGGCGGGGCGGTCAGCCGTAGAGGATCCGCTCTTCGCGCTTCGGGGTCGCGCCGACCTGGTCGATCTTCAGGCCGAACTTCTCGCCGATCTTGACCGCCTCCCCCTGGCAGTACAGGCGGTTGTTGACGTACAGCCCGAGCGGGTCCTCGCACGCCTTGTCGAACATGATCAGCGTGCCGACCGACATCAACAACAGTTGCCGCATCTCGATCTTCTTCTCGGCGAGCTGCACGACCACCGTGACCGGGAGCTTCATCAGCCTCCCCGCCGATGGCGGAAGCGCCGGCGTCCGCTCCGGGGCCGCGCCACGGAACGGCGGGAGATCGTGGATGCGGTCGGGCGACGACCCGTTCCCGTTTCCGGAGACGTCGTGGTCGCGCTCGAACCGCTCGAACCCCGCCCGCAGCGCCGCGTGAACTTCGTCCGCGCCGAGCCTGTCTTCGGAACGACCGACCGGACCGGCGACGAACACCCGCCCGCGTGCCACGCCGCCTCGCTCGCCGTCGACGGCTTCTGCATCGAACAGCAGCAGCTCGATCAGCCCCGCCGCGGCGTGCGGCCCCGCGGCCTCGAGGACGGCCGACAGCCGTTCGGCCTCCCGGGCCTGCACGTCCCCCGGCGCGCCCGTGACGCTCGCGAGCGCTTCGTCGAGCGCCGCGACCGCTTCCAGCAACCGCGCATCCCGCTCGCCGTCCGGCAGACCGGTCCAACCGGCGGGAAGCGCATCGAACGGAACGAGCCACAGGCAGCTCGCGTCCGCCGTGCCGGTCGTCAGCGCCGCCCCCGCGCGGTCGAGCGCCTCCGGCAGCGACGCGGCGTCCCACGCCAGCGTCGCGCCGACTTCGAGACGCAATCTTCCCGCGCCGCCGAACCGCAGACACTCCGCCAGCCGTCCGGCGTGGTCGCGACACGTCGCGGCGAGGGCGTCGATGGAATCCAAGCCGCTTCCGGCCATGCCGCACCGCGATCGGGGGAGACAACGAAGGCGCAGCGCCGCCGCGCGACGCGGGGCGTCTCATTGAACAGGATCGGCCGTGGAAGCCGCGTCACTTGAGGGACCCGCGGGGACTTCGTGGCTGTTCCACCAGCGCCCGATGGGATCGGTTCCCGAAGATCATCGTGGCCGTCAGACGAGGTAGCGTGCGGACACGATGACGCGCCGCCCCGGAAACCGCCAGTCGTTGAACGCGAAGAAAAAGACGTGGGGCGTCCCGGCGGGGGAGTCGAGGGTGAACCTCACACGGCGAAACCGCACGGGCGCCACGACATCCGGCTCCGCCGGATACGGAATGGCCAAGAGTTCGGAGCGCAGCGTCTGGTAGACCTGAAGTTCGAACTGCGGATCGAGTCCCCACGACGAGATCTTCTCACGGACGGGATTCGGAACCGTGATGCAGAAGCTCATCGATTATCGTCTCGATATCTTGAGCACGCCCCTCGTCCACGGCCTGGAGCGCTGCGGCGACTTCGTCGGGGTCGATGATCGGCCATTGCTTCCGAATCCGCTCTCCGATCTTCGCGACTTCGATCTTTCCGCGGTGGAAATCGCGCTCGCGCTCGACCGCGTGCCCCAAACCGATCGCTTTTGCGATATGTTGCTCGCATTGGCGATAAGTGTCCAGCGAGCTCGAGATGACATCGAGCAGGAATCGACCGTGGGCGTCCATGTCCGCGATCCGGCCATCGACCGCGCGTTGCAGCGAGTCCGCCCACACCTTAGTCAGGAATTCCTGGTGTTCGGTGCATTCGGCGACGAACTCCTCGACATCGCACGCGAACATCGCGTTGACGTGGTCGACTTTCCACGACTCGGCGTTTGCCAGCGCGGCAACGGCCTTCGTCCTGCCGTCGATTCTCTCCCGGAAGAGGGTGCCGGACATGTTCCCACAGTCCTTCAGGTGAGTGCGTGACGGAGCGGCCTTCCTTGACCGACGCACTGCGCCGATTCTTTTCGCAGCGTGGATCCTCTTGGCAACCTGCAATTTTCCCTGCGCGGAGGGCCAATTGCAAGTCGTGGAGATTTCCCGCATCGAGACTAATCGGCCGAAAGCGTAAATGGAATCAGGTTTTTTGTCAATTTCGGCATGGCCCCACCAGGTTTTCCCCTCCCCTCGACCGGGCATTTCCCGAGAAGCGCGCTGCGCCCGACGTGGAAGGAACTCAGGCAGACAGGCATGTCTGTCCTACGAGACGGCGGGCGAATCCACTTCCTCCGCGATCTCGCTCCGCATCACGGCCGGGTCGGCGTCGTCGCGGCGGGCGGCTTCGGCGCGGCTGAGGATCTTCGCCTCGACCAGCCGGGCGTCCGCGAGCCGTTCCTTCGGACGGTCGCGGTTGACGAGCTGCGGGAACGTCCAGTACGGGGCGACGTGCTCGAAGAAGTCGCCGGGGAGCAGCCCCGCCGCGATCGCTTCTCCCATCGCCCATCGCCAGATCGCCTCGAACTCGACCGCGAAGAAGTGCTGCTCGCTCTGGAACAGCTTCACCGCCGGGCCTTCCGCGATCATCGTCGAGGCGAAGTTGGCGTTCGAGGCGTCCGACGTGAGCATGAACTCGGGCAACCCGCTCCCCGCCGCCGCGCACAACAGGAGCAGCCGCCCCAGCGGGACCGCGTCGCCGAAGTTCGTGTCCGGCTGGAGGAATTGCAGCTCGGTCCCCGGCGAAGTGGTGAGGATCGTCCCCGCGCCGTAGCGTTCGCGGCGGCGGCCGTGCGGGTCGAAGTCGCCTGCCTGCGCGTCGGCGAGGGCGGCGACCTGCGACGGGCCGCCCTGCACCTTCCGCCACAGGACGATCGAGGCTTGCAGCTTCCGCGCGATCAATTCCGTCTCGCGCCAGCGATCGAAGCAGCCGAGCACGTCGAGCACCGGCGCGAGCAGCGACGTGCCCCGCTTCTCGTTCGAGTCGGCCCCGATCCGCGTGTGGAACATCTCCGTCGCGGGGACCTCTTCGAGCAACTCGCCGCTCGCCGGGTCGATGCGGAGATAGGTGACCGGCGTCTCGACGTCGTCCGCTTCGGTGAGGATGCCGTGCGAGTCGGGATGGTCGGCCGTCGGGCCGATCGCCTCGGGATCGACGAAACGGACGGTCGGGGGCCATTCGCGTCCCCCCTCTTCCGTCCCCGCTCCCCTCAAAGGGGAGAGGGGACGGAAGACCCCCTCACCCTGGTCCTGTCTCCCCAGGGGCGAGAGGGGAGTCGGAAACGTCCGGAGGAAGCATTCGCCGTCGCGCCAGGTGCGCCGGGCGTGCTCGCGGTACGAGAAGTGCCGGCGGTTCGCGGCGAGAAACTGTTTCCACAACCGGCAGGCGGCGCGGAGCAGCTCGGCCCGCGGTTGCCGCGCATCGACGGGCGACGGCTCCAGCGCCAGGCCGGGGCCGACGACGTAGATCTCGAGCAGCCGGATCATGTTTCGCGCGTGCGGGTTCTCGGCGACGAGCTTGCGGGCGCGGGAGCGGATGTCGCGGCGGGCATGGGCGTCGGCCCCCTTCGGCTCGCCCAGCGGAAGCCAGTCGCCGGGATCGGGAGCGACCGGCCGAGGCCCGGCGTGTTCGACGAGCTGCAGCAGCCGCTCCTGAACGAGCCGTTGATAGCGGGCCTGAAGGCGGGCAGCATGGAAGCGGTCGCGGAGGAACGAGAGCATGGACGAATCCCTTTCGTGAGAGAACGTGGAACCCCAGCCCACGGGCAACGCCGCGTGGGGTCATCCTGGCCGGGGGGTATCAAAACTCGATTTCTTCGCTTTGCGCGCCGTGGCGTCGATCGAACGGGGAGGGGTCGGGGCTTCGATCGTCGCTTCCTGCCTTCTGCCCTCTTGCCGTCTCACAACGAGAACCCGCCCGCGCGTGTCGGCGCGGTCACGTGGAGCCAGTCGGTTGTGGTCGATTCCCGCAACAGGTCCAGGCACGCCGCGCCCAGGACGAACGCGCGGTCGTCGTGCAGGTTCGGCCGATGGTCGATCCGGCAATGGCCGCCGGCCGAACTCTTCAACAGCAGCGACGCCAGCTCCGTTTCGAGGTCGTCGCGGCCGCGGTCGGACGCGACCGCGCCGCAGTCGGGATACCAGGCCACGTTCCGCTCGACGATCAGCCGGCGGAGCGCCAGCGCGAGCGCGTGGTTCCCCTTGCCTCCCTGGAACTCGAAGCGGCGGATGTCGCGCTCCCCTTCGAGCTTCTGGATCGAACCGACGAGTTGGTGCTCGTCGAGGATGAACCGCACGCTCTGGAAGTCGCGGGCGACGCGGGCGATCCACTCTTCGACCCACGCGACGGGGACCGGATCGGGACCGGGGACCATCACGTCGAGCCGATCGACGACGATCCGCTCCCCCCCGGATTCGCCCGAGCCGGGTTCGCGGTGCAGGAGGACGGCGGCGGTGAAGTCGTGTTTCTCGGCGTAGTCGATCGCCGCGACGTACTGCGTGCCGGGCCGGCCGCGGGAGCGTTCGGCGAGACCGGGATCGCGGCAGGCCTCGGCCTCGGCGAGGGTGACGAACTCGCCGTCGGAGTGCTGCCACTCGTTCATCCACAAGCGGGCGAAGACGGGTGCGGGGAGCAGGCGGCGCTGCTCTGCGAGCGACTCGGCGGCGATCCATGGGGCGTGCGGTCCGGGGAGCGTGGAGAAGTGCCAGTCTTCGGGATGCGACCGCGCGTGCTCGCGCGCGTCCCACTGCCAGCCGCGGCCGATGCCGGCGTTCGTCAGCACGGCGAACACGCAGTCGGGCGTCTTGGCGGCGGAGGAGGAGAGGGAATGGAACAGATCGGGCTTGTCCCAGTGGCACAGTTCGTCGCAGATCACGAAATCGGGGAGCAGCCCCCACGAGCTGGCGACGTCGGCCGAGATGATCTCGAGCTGGCTCGCGGTCCGGTCGTTGGACACGAGGTGCTTGTGGAACTTGAGGCGGCGGCAGACGCCGGGGTTCGCGTCGTGCAGGCGGCGGACCGCCTCCCAGACGAGGTTCGCCTGGTCGCGGTCGGCGGCGGCGACGAGGCCGGAGAGGCCCTTGCGGCCCTTCAACAACACCCACGCGATCTGCACCGCCATGTCGAACGTCTTGGAATGCCCGCGGGGCCGCTCGATCCAGGCGCGGCGACGGGGCGCGCGGCGCGGCGGTCGTCGGCGACGGCGTCGGGCGAGCGCCTGCCAGGCGGGGTCGAGGGCGGCGAAGTCCCGCTCCTGCCAGGGTTGGATGCGGAGGCCGAACCGCTCGTCCCCCTCCGGCTCGAAGCGGATCTCATTCCGGAACACCGCCGGGCAGTTCTTCGTCGCGTCCAGAATCAAGAGCTCTTTGAGCTTCAGGGGAAAGGACCACAGCCATCGCGCGGCAGAGCTGGCGGATTTCGCGAGAGTCGAGCGAATCATAGATTTCATCGAAGGTCGCGGGGCCGGAGGTGGAAGGATCGTCGCGCCACTCGGCGGGAGGGCGGAACTTGAGATACGCGGTCTGGGCGGGAATGCTCCCCTTCAGCGCCTGGCGATACAGGGCGGTCGCCACGTTGTGCGAGAGCGCGTCCTGCACCTCGCGGAGCATCGCCCGGAAGGCGGAGTTCGCTTCGGCGGTCTCGGCGACCGCGGAGAGCGAGACGCCGAGCTTCCGGCAGGCGCCCGTCCGCGACGCGCCGTTGAGCAACGCGGCGAGCAGCGCCGCCTGCTGCGCCGCCGTGAGGTGCGCGGGGAACAGGGCGGGGACGGCGGGATCGGTCGCTGGTCCGCTGTCCGCGGTCCGTTGTCCGCCGTCGGTCGTCCGTTGTTCCTCGGCGAAGGCGGTCGGGGCGGTCGCGGCGTCCGTCGGAGTGCAACCGACAGCGGACGATGGACGGTGGACATCATCGCCGGTTGTCGAAGATGTAGTAGACCGGTTCGGCATGGCGGCTTTTGGCGTGCGTCTCCGCCGAGACTTGTGATTTTCGCTTCCGTGTCCCATGCGTTCTCCCGCGTCCGCCCCACAGGGCGGAATGCGCTGCGATCGTGCGCGATGTGGAGCGCGAGACGCCGACGCGCACGAAGCCGGCCTTCTCGAAGAACGGGTTGATGTGCCCCATCTGGGCGAGGGCCTCGATCCAGTCGAACGGGCAGGCGCGGCAGCTCGCGCGGACGAACTGCGCCGCGACCCCCGCCCCGCGCCAGCTCGGGTGGAGCACGACGCGGGACAGCATCACGAGTTTCCGGTTCAACGCGCGGAGGCCGGTGCGGGTCCAGCGGCCCGACGTCCCGAAGAACCGGTTCCGCTGCCGGAGCGAAAGGGGCGGCGACTGGAACACGCAGATTCCGATCGGCTGGTCCGCGTGCCATAACAACGTCACGAACCGCACCAGCCCGAGCTGGTGGCTGCGGTAATGCCACCGAGCGAAGTACGGCCAGTCGGACTTGGAACCGGTGGTGAGCCGGAGTTCGTCGAGGAGCATGGGGTCTTCTTTCGAGTATCCGGCGCGCTCCCCTGCGCTCGCGGCTGCGCCGCTCGGCTTCGGGTCGCGGCTAAACGTTCACATGCGATCCGACCGTCGAGCGCGCAGCGGACGTGAAGATCCGGTCGCAGGTCCGCGAGGATGTCTTCGTGCGTGGTCGCCAGCAGGAACCCGCCGCCGGTCCGGTCCGCGGTGCGGCGGATATTGGCCGACACGATCCGGGCCAGGGGGCGGTCGAGCGTGGCGGTGAACTCGTCGGCGACGATCCACCGCGGCTTCCGCGCCAGGGCGCGCGCGAGGCGGAAGCGGTAACGCTGCCCGTCGCTCAATTCGGCCGGCGTGCGGAGCATCAGCCGGGCTTCGCCCAGGCCGCAGCGGGACAACAGGGCCATCGCTTCCTCGGGCGGCAGGCCGAGCGCGTCGACGAGGATCGGCGGAGACCCCCCTCCCTTGCCGGGCGGGGTTGGGCGAGGGTTTTCGGACGGCGGATCGAATCCGCCCACCCTCCCCCGGCCCCTCCCTGAGAGGGAGGGGGGTGAGTGCGCGACGTCCAGACTCAACGAGTCGATGTCGAACACGTCTTCCAGCTGCGCCGCGGCGGCGCGCATCAGGCTCGATTTGCCGGAGCCGGATTCGCCCGTGAAGACGACGACGTCCCCCGGCCCAACCGGCAGCTCGAAGTCCTCGGCGATCACGTGCCGGCCGGTCTCGAAGCCGATGCCGAAATGGTCCATGACGACCGACGCGGCGACGGAGGGTTTCTTCGGGAGGAACTCGTGGGAGACGGAGAGGTGCATGGGAAGTCGGAAGTCGGAAGTCGGAAGTCAGAAGGCAGAAGGCAGAAGTCAGAGGTCGGAAGTCAGAAGGCAGAAGTCAGAAGGCAGAAGTCAGAAGGCAGAAGGCAGATGTGTTTCGACGCAAAGGCGCAAGGGCCGCAAAGGGACGCGAAGGGAATACGAGAATGTCGATTTCTCCCGATGCGGTCCTTCTCGAATCCTTCCGTCCTTCCTTTGCCCTGTGCGTCTTTGCGTCGAAAAGTCCTGTCGTCAATCGCGGGGCATCTTGACGTGCAGCGTCAGCTCGTGCTCCGCGAGCAGGTCGTCGAGATCGGGGCGGACTGCTTCCCAGCGCGCGGGGGGGACTTCGAGCGTCACGCGGACGTGCGGCGACTGGGACTCGTCGCCCGCGTCGTCCGGCGGGAGATCGGGGACCGGCTCCATGAGCAGTGCACGCAGGTCGTCGTCGTCGAACCCGGTGAGCGTCGCGTCGAAGTCGGGGAGGGCGTCCAGCTCGGCCACGAGCTCCGTGAGCTGGTCCATTTCCCAGTCGCTCCCGACCTGCGGGTTGTTGAGCACGACGTTCAGCGCTTTTTCCCGTTCGAGCGAGAGGGAGACGACGGAAACATCGACTTCCGGCTCGCCTTTGTTCTTGAGGATTTCGAGCCGCTGATGCCCCGCCACGACGTGGCCGGTCCGCTCGTTCCAGACGATCGGTTGGACCAGGTCGAACTCGGCCAGAGAGCGTTCGAGGCGGCGATAGCCGGGCATGCCCGGCTTGAGCGGCACGCGGGGGTTGTAGGGAGCGGGTTTCAGACAGTCGATGGAGATGCGGCGGAGATCGATCATGGCGGGGCCTTTTCGATGGGGGGCCGAAGATTCCCCTCCCTTCCAGGGAGGGGTTGGGGGAGGGTCCGCGGCTGAAGAATCGGAACCGTTCACCCTCCCCCTGCCCCTCCCTGAGAGGGAGGGGGGTTCCGCCGACCGGTCGTCATGGGAGTCCGGCCTTTCGGATCCGTGGAACCAGTCGTCGGGCGGCGCGAAGGTGTGCCGCAGCTCGTTGCGGAGGTCGCGCAGGCAGCGGAGCACGTGCCCCTTGGTGTGGCCGAAGGCGTGGCCGATGAGTTCCAGCGGCCAGCCGCAATCGACGCGGAGGGCGAACATCACGAGCGCCTTCCAGCGGGCGGGGTCGTCGCCGGAGAAATGCGCGCGGATCCGCTGCCAGAACAGATCGGGACCGGAGCGGGGCAGGACGACGCGCTGGCGGTGGCGATCGGTGACGGTCATGCGGAGTCCTTTCCGGGAGGGAGTCGCGGGGGCGGCGTGGCGCGCGCCCTCCACCCCAAGGGGGGCAGGTTGCGCGAATTTTTTTTCTGGGCGAAGAACCCGAAACCAAGTCGTTTCAGGATTCGGACTTCGGAGCTTCTTTGGTCCGTTTCGGACTTCGACGTTCGCGATGATGAACGCACGCGCACTCTGGCTAAAGTGCCGCCGCTGGGGCAAGATGAGTTTCGCAATTTTTTTTCGTGCGGGCTCCGCGGCGTTTCGCAGTGGCGTGGCCGGAAGATCCCGTTTAGAGTTTCAGGTGCACTTCCCATGCGATTGGCCCATTCACGACGCGACCCGCCCATGAGCGTCACCATCGATCCCCAGGTCGAGCGCGCCTCCGCGAAGCTCGACGCCCTGAGCGCCAGCCTCTCCCACGTGATCCTCGGGAAGCCCGAAACGGTCGATCTGCTGATCGTCGCGCTGCTGGCCGGCGGGTCGGTGCTGATGGAGGACGTGCCGGGGGTCGGCAAGACGACCCTCGCCAAGGCGCTCGCCAAATCGATCGACGTCGATTTCCAGCGGGTGCAGTTCACGCCGGACCTGCTGCCGTCGGACATCCTCGGCTCGTCGGTGTACAATCCGCAGGACGGCTCGTTCCGGTTCCGGCGGGGACCGATCTTCTGCAACGTGCTGCTCGCGGACGAGATCAACCGCGCCTCGCCGCGCACCCAGTCGGCGCTGCTCGAGGCGATGAGCGAGCTGCAGGCGACGGTGGACGGCGTGCGGCACGAGCTCGAAGCCCCGTTTCTGGTGCTGGCGACGCAGAACCCCGTCGAGTTCCACGGGACGTACCCGCTGCCCGAGGCCCAGCTCGACCGGTTCCTGGTGCAGCTCGACATCGGCTATCCCGACGTGGAGACCGAGGTGAGCATCCTCTACGCGCAAGTCGACGAGCACCCGTTGACCGGGCTCGAACCGGTGCTGTCGCGGGAGGACGTGACGGGATTGCAGCGGCTGGTCCGCGGGGTGACGGTCGAAGCGAGCGTGTCGCGGTATCTGGTGGACATCGTCCGCGAGACGCGGAGCGACCCGCGGCTGAAGCTGGGGGTCAGCCCGCGCGGATCGTTGATGCTGTTCCGCGCGGCGCAGGCGGCGGCGCTGCTGGCGGGGCGCGACTACGTGCTGCCGGACGACGTGCAGCGTCTCGCCCCGCACGTGCTGCCGCACCGCGTGATGCTGACGTCGAAGGCGAAATACGGGAGCGACACGAAGGGGCAAGTGATCGCGGAGATCGTGGAGCGAATTCCGGTTCCGGCTTGAACGCGCCGGTTGATTCGAACCAGCCCGACGCGCGCGAAGGGCCGGGAATGACGGAGGAGCGGGAATGACGGA
>JBBDNU010000177.1:16616-23080 GCA_040877365.1 Planctomycetales bacterium | reverse complement strand
GCGGGAATGACGGAGGGGCGGATATGACCAGACCATCCAACCAGCGGCGGCGGCTGTGGCTCGCCTTGTGGCGGAGCTGGCAGGAGGAGATCACGCTGCCGGGAAAGCTGGTGGTCTACGCGGGGCTGATCGGGGCGGTGGGGATGGTCTCGGTGCGGATCCCGATGTATTTCGTGCCGGTGGGGCTGGGCGCGCTGTTCGTGGTCGCGATGTTCGCCGGCCTGTGCTTCTGGCCCAAGGTCTCGATCGCCGGCCGGTTCCCCGAGAAGGTGATCGTGGGGCAGCCGGTGACGGCCCAGTTCACGGTGCGGCCCGAGTCGCGGCGGCCGATCTTCGACTTGTCGCTGGGGCTGTTCGAGCTGCCGCCCGCGCTGTGCGAGCTGCATCGCGACTCGACGGTGCGGAACCTGTCGCGCGACGAGACGGCGCAGGTCCCGGTCACGCTGCTGGCGCTGCGGCGGGGGCTGTACGAGCTGCCTTCCTTGCGGGCCTACACGACCTTCCCGTTCAACTTGTTCCGGATCGGGCTGTCGCGGCGGCCGATGGGGCCGTTGCTCGTGCTGCCGGCGTTCGAACCGCTCGCGCGGCTCGACCTGCCGGCGTCGCGGCGGTATCAGCCGGGGGGGATCGCGCTCACGTCGAACGTGGGGGAGTCTCCCGAGTACGTGGGGAACCGGGAGTACGTGCCGGGGGAGCCGGCGCGGCGGCTGGATTTCCGCTCGTGGGCGCGGCTGGGGCGGCCGGTCGTGCGGGAGTATCAGGAGGAGTACTACTGCCGGATCGCGCTGATCCTCGACACGTGGACCGGCGCGGACCGGTTCGCCGCGACCCGCAGGGGGGCGCTTCGGCCGTGGTCGTCCGCGAGCCGACGGGGAGCGCATCGGGCGGCGGCCGGGCTGGAGGGGGCGGTGAGCCTGGCGGCGTCGGTCGCCGACGCCCTGTGCAACGGGGAGTACGTGATCGACCTGTTCGCGGCGGGTCCGGAGTTGTACATGTTCCGCTCGGGGCGGCACACGGCGCACTTCGAGAACGTGCTGGAGATCCTGGCGTGCGTGGAGCCGTCGCCGCGGGACCCGTTCCCGACGATCACGCCGGCGGTGGCGGAGGAGGCGGGGAACCTCTCGGCGGCGGTGTGCGTGTTTCTGGATTGGGACGCGGCGCGGGCGGACCTCGTGCGGACGATCCTCGAGGCGGGTTGCGGCCTGCAGGCGATCGTCGTCCGCGACGGGCCGACGACCGAGCCGTGTCTCGCAATCGACGGAGCGCGCGTGCGGCAGGTGACGCCGGCGGAAGTGGCGGCCGGGGAATTGGAGATCGCGTGACCATGTCTTTCAAGTCGAGCGAAACGAAAGCCCTCTCACCCTAGCCCCTCTCCCCCGCAGAGCGGGGGAGAGGGGCGTTGGCGCAATCTCATGCGCAATCAACGGACACTGGGCTGGCTGCTGTTGTGCCTCGAGGCGGGGGGGTTGGCGCTGTTGTCGCAGACGATCGCGTTCCCGCTGGGCATCGCGCTGGCGGGCCTGGCGGGGGCGCTGTTTCCGTTGCGGCTGGAGATCAGCCGGCGCGGCGCGTTTCGGCTGGTCGTGCTCCTGGCGCTGGCCTTCCTCGTGAAGGCGACGGTGTTCCCGCACGAGTTCCCGCCGGGGGCGGCGTTCTTCGGCACGCCGGTGACGCACGCCATCGCCCAGTTCTTCCTGATGTGGCAGACGGGATGGTTCTTCGTGGCCCGCCCGCGGGACCGCTTGCCGCTCGTGTTCCCCATGCTGGGGGCGATCGGACTGATCTGCATGGCCAACGTGGTGGTCGATCCGTTGCGGCGGGACGCGCTGCAGGGGATCGTGATCGGCTACGTGTTGTCGACGGGCCTGTTCTTCGCCGCCGGGCGACGGACGGTCGCGGAAGGGCGACGCCGCTCCGCCGCGCGGGCCGCGGCGATGTGCGGGATCGCCGGGCTGGTGGGGAGCACGTCGTGGGTGGGGGGGCATGCGCTCGACCATTTCGAGAACGACATCGAGCTGCTCATCAACCGGTTCCTGATGTCGTTCTCCGCCTCGAATTCGTCCGTGGGCCATTCGGGCACGGCCGAGCTGGGGAGCGTCGCCTTCCACAAGGGAGACGGAGGCGAGCGGGTGGCGCTGCGGGTCGTCGCGGACGGACCGCCCGGATACCTGCGGGGGCGGGCCTTCGATTATTACTCGCGGAGCGCGTGGCGCGTGATGTCGCCCCAGCAACGGCTCGACGGCCGGCCCGCAGCGCCGCCGGGGCTGCCCGCAGTCCAGCCCGGCATGCGGCTGTTCTCGCTGCGGCCCCCCGCCGCGCGGGAACTGCGGATCATCGAGGTGTGGCCGGACGGCGGCGACAAGGACGCCGTGTTCGCCCCGCTCGGGACCGCCCATGTCCAGGCGCCGACCGAGACGTTGAGCGTCAACGGGCACGAGGTGTTCGAACGCGCCGAGCCGGTCCGGCTGTCCTCGTACGTGTCGATCGGCCCGCCGCCGCGCGAGCCCGGTCTCGCCTCGGAGGAGCCCAGCCCCGAGCTGGTGATGCTGCCGCCCCGATACGAACTCCGCCCCGACAACCCCGTCGCGAAGCTTGCGGAGGCGCTGTTCGTGGGAACGGACGACCCGGCCGAGAAGATCCGCCGCGTCGAAGCCTGGTTTCACGACAATTACGAGTACGACCTGGGCATCCACCCGCCGGGAGACCGCGACGCCGTGGACTGGTTCCTGCTGGAGCGCCCGCCCGCGCACTGCGAGTATTTCGCCTGCGGGGCGGCCCTGTTGTTGCGGCTCGGAGGCGTCCCCTGCCGGTACGTCACCGGGTTCGTGGTTCACGAGCGGAACGAGTCGGGAGGCTACTGGATCGCGCGGGACCGCGACGCCCACGCCTGGGTCGAGGCGTGGGTCCCCGACCGGGGCTGGGTGATCGTCGAGGCGACGCCGGGGGACGGAGTCCCGGCCGAGGCCGCTCCGTCCGACCGTTGGTCGCGGTTTCGGGAAACCATCGAAGGACGGGCCCGCATCGTGTGGACGCGCCTCACCCGCGGCGGCCTGCAGGCGGCCGTCGAACAACTGTGGAACTCGTTCGTCGAGATGCCGCGCGTGCTCATGTCGTTCGCCGCGGTGGGGGTGATGTGGCTGGCGATCCGGTTCCGCGGACGGCGGAAGGAGCAGCCGCGGCGCGACCCGCGGCTTCGCGCCCTGCAGCGGTTGCGGTTGCGGGTCGATGCCCGGCTCCGCCGCGCGGCCTTCGTCCGCCGCCCCGAGGAGACGCTGCACCACTTCGCCGACCGCATCCTCGCCGCCGACGGAACGGATCAATCGTTGCGCGCGGCGGCGGAATGGTATCGCCGCTACTCCGCGGTCCGCTATCGCGGGACGATCGCCCCCGCGGCGATCGCGGCGCTGCGGCGGGCGCTGCCGTCCGGTTAGCCCGCTGTTGAAAAAGGGGACTGGTCGTGGGGCAGGCTTTCAGCCTGCCGCTCGGGCAGACAAGGATGTCCGCCCCACGTTCCCGAACTCCTATCGCCGGAACTTCGCCAGCAGCGGCTCGATGACCTCCTCGGGGACGAAGTGCCGGAGCTGCTCCGCCCGGTCTTCCTTGCCGAGCTGCGCCACCTGCTTGATCAGCGAGCTCGAGATGTGCGTGTACTTGTCCCCCGACATCAGGAACACCGTCTCGAGGGCCGGCTCGAGCACGCGGTTGGCGAGCGACATCGTGAACTCGGCTTCGATGTCGGTCAGCGTGCGGACCCCGCGGAGCATCACCCCCGCCCCGCGCGAGGTCGCGAACTTCACGGCCAACCCTTCGAAGCACGCCACGTCGACGTTCGACAGCGGCGCCAGCACGCGGCGCGTCAGCTCGAGCCGCTCCTCCGGTCGGAACAGCGGCTCCTTGTCCGGATTGATCCCGATCGCCACCGTCAGCTTCCCGAATATCCCGGCCCCGCGGCGGACGATGTCGAGATGCCCGAGCGTCAGCGGATCGAAACTGCCGGCGTAGACGGCATGGCAGGGGTCGAGGAGCATGGGTGGTCCGTTGTCGGTGGTCCGTCGTCAGTCGAGGGAAGACATTCTAGCCGACCCCCCTCGAAATTGCCGCGACCGCATCCGTCATTCCCGCGAAGGCGGGAATCCAGGAGCGGCAACGACAGAGACTGCCAGATCGGCAGGAGGCCCGCGCGGCCGCCATTCCCGTAAGCGGATCAACCCGCCTCGGCGACATTCCATCGAGCCGGCGAACGGCGGCTAACGTCCTTCCAATGCGAAATTTACGCTCACCGCCCCGCGGCTCGGGCAACAGGCGGCGACTGCGGCGGCATATCGTTTGCGACCTTGACGCTCGCACTTCGATACAATCGCACCGATGAATCCCTTTTCCAAGGCGCGTCGCCGATGGCCGTCTTTCGCTGGGGGAATGCCTGGGAGGCGTTTCGCGATCTCGAGCGCGAGATGGACCGCCTCATCCGCGGCGTTCACGCTTCGATTCCCGGATTGCGGCTCGGGCGGCAGTATCCCCCCCTCAACCTCTACGAGCTTCCCGACGAATACGTGCTCACCGCCGAGCTGCCCGGCACGCGGGCCGATGAATTCGAGTTGACGATCGCGAGCGGGATCCTCACGATGAAGGGGACGCGGCGGGATCCCGAGGGCGTTCCCGACGACCGGTTCCGCCGACAGGAGAGGTTCCGCGGCGAATGGCAACGCGCGGTCTCGGTCCCCGAACGCATCGAGGAGGAGCAGCTCTCCGCGGAATTCGCGAACGGCGTGCTGACCGTCCATCTGCCGAAGGCGGCCGGCGCTCCTCCGCGGCAGATTCCCGTCATCGAGGGAGGCGAATGATGGCCGACGAACTGGTCCCCCGCCCGGAGCGCGAACCGTCCCCGCGGCCCGCCGCGTCGCCGGAGCGGTTGATCTTCACGCCCCCCATCGACATTTTCGAGACCGAGGAAGGCCTCGTGCTGCACGCGGACCTGCCGGGCGTGTCGCGGGAGACGCTCGAACTCGAGGTGCAGGACAACAAGCTCACGCTGTTCGGGCGGGCGCCGTCTCCTCTGCCGGACGAGGCGCGGGCGCTGCACCGCGAATACGAGGAGGGGGACTTCTTCCGCTCGTTCATCCTCAGCGACGACGTGGACCACGAGCGGATCACCGCCAAGCTGAACAACGGCGTGCTCGTGGTCGTTCTCCCGCGGGCGCCGCGGGGCGTGCCCCGCAAGATCCCGGTCGACACCCCATAGGAGCATCCCGATGTCTGGCAACGAACCGCGCTCGGAAGGTCCGCTGAAGTCCTCGATCGAAAAGCTGCGGCACGAGATCGACAACTGGTTCGAGGCGGCCCTCGTCCAGGGAGAGAAGGCGCTCGGCGCGGTGGGCTTGCGCGGCGGCGAATTCGCCTGGGTCCCCCGCGTCGACGTCACCGAGACCGACAACGAAGTGCTCGTGTTCCTCGAAGTCCCCGGCGTCGACCCGGAGCTGGTCGACGTCACGCTGGCGGGGAACATGCTCACCGTCCGCGGCGAAAAGCTCGCGACCCCCCGCGACGAGCGGACCGTCGCCCACGCCATCGAGCGGTCGGCGGGCCGGTTCTGCCGCGCGATCCCTCTGCCGGTCCCGGTCAACGCCGACCAGGTCTCGGCCGAGGCGAAGGAGGGGGTGCTCACCATCCGGATGTTCAAAGCGGAGCGGGCCCGCGCCCGCCAGATCCGCGTGCAGAGCGGAACGCACCACGGCGGCCCCGGCCCGGGTTGATGGAAGCGAAGCCCTGGTCCCGGCTTAGAATCGCCGCCAGGCGATGTGCCAGCGGCGGGCGATCGCTTCGAGCGCCGGCAGTTGATCGTCGAACGTGGCCCGGCCGTTGGCGAGCGGGCGGAGTTCGGCGAACGCCCCGGCATACTCGGTTCCGCCGTCGATCCCCGCGGTGACGATCCGCCGCACGCCGGCCCGCGCGAGCACGCCGAACGCTCCTTCCGCCGAGAAGAAGCGGACCGGCACCGCCGCGCGAGTTCCCCGCAGGCGCGATCCGGCGCGGTCGTACCACAACAGCCGCCCTTCCGCGTCGAGGGTCCGCAACAGCGCGTGCCCGCGGCACAAGTCGGCGAGCGTTTCGCTCCCGCGGCGATGATCGCGGTTCGGCATCCACGGCATCAGCAAATGATCCGCCCGCGCGGCGACCGCCTCGCCGCAATCGTCGAGCACTTCGAGATCGACGCAGTGCGCGATGAGCCGCGGCGAATCTCCGACGACGGGCGGCAACGCGGCGACCGCATGATTCAGCGCCAGCACCGGCGCATCGAGCGACCCGGACGCTGGGAGCGTCCGGGTCGCTGCCGCCTGCGCGAGCGCCTCGAACGACGGCCCCTTGCCGACCACGAGCCACTCGCGCCCGGCCCAGTCCTCGCGCTCGGCGACGTCGAACACGTTCCGTCCGCCGGTCATCGGCCCGAACATCCAACCGTCGGTCGT
>JBBDNU010000177.1:0-16516 GCA_040877365.1 Planctomycetales bacterium | reverse complement strand
CGTCGAACACGTTCCGTCCGCCGGTCATCGGCCCGAACATCCAACCGTCGGTCGTCTTGACCAGGATCGTCGTTCCGCGGCCCAGGCGAACGCGGCCGCGACGGCCGCCAGCCAACTCGCGACTGCTCCGATCCGGCTTCGTTGCATGGTCGCCCCTTTCGTCACCGAGGATCAAATCGGGCGAAATTGGAGCTTATGTACGAATGTCGTGTCAAGTGGGGTTTCGTCAATCCGCCGGGACGCAGCGGTCCGCGGCCCAGGCGCGGAGCTCCGCGATCCGCTCCGCCATCAGCACGTGGAGCGGGCGCGTCTCCCGCAGCGCCGCTTCGACGTGACCGTTCGCGAGTTCCGCATCCTCCGCGAAGGCCGAGAACAAGGCCGAGACGATCGCCTGTTCGATCTCCGAGCCGGTGAAGCCCTCCGCCGTCTCCGCGAGCCGCGCCAGGTCGAACCGCGCCGGGTCGCGCTTCCGCCGGCGGAGGTGGATCGCGAAGATCTCGCGGCGGGCCGCCGCGACGGGCAGGTCGACGAAGAACACCTCGTCGAACCGCCCCTTGCGCATCAGCTCGGGGGGCAGGGCGGCGATGTCGTTGGCCGTGGCGATGATGAAGATCGGGTGCCGGTGGTCCTGCATCCACGACAGCAGCGTGCCGAACATCCGCTTCGACAGTCCGCCGTCGGCGGAGGCGGCGGAGGCCGAGGCGAACGCCTTTTCGATCTCGTCGATCCACAGCACGGCGGGGGCCATCGCCTCGGCCTGCCGCAGCGCCTGGCGGAGCTGGCTTTCGCTTTCGCCGATGAACTTCTGGTAGAGGACGCCGGGATCGAGCCGCAACAAGGGCATCTTCCAGTCGGCGGCGACGACCTTGGCGCACAGGCTCTTGCCGGAGCCGGGGACGCCGAGCATCAGCACGCCGCGGGGAGGCTCGAGGCCGAACTCGCGGGCCTTGCGGGAGAACCCGCCGCGGCGGCGGGCGAGCCACCGCTTGAGGTTGTCCAGCCCGCCGATGTCCTCGGGGGCGAAATCGACGGCGATCGACTCGAGGCAGCCGGCCGAGCGGAGCAGCGTCCGCTTGGCCTCGACGATGTGCGGCAGGTCGTCCACGGTGAGCAGGTTGTCGTGCAGGATGGCCGAGGCGACGACGCGCTCCGCCTCGCTCGCGCCGAGTCCGCGGAGCGCCTGCACGAGCTGCTCCATTTCGGTGCGGGTGAGCTTCGCGTCGAGGCCGCCGTGCTGGCGGTGCAGCCGCTGGAACGTCCGCTTGACGATCTCCTCGAGTTCGTCCGGCGACGGGCAGGGAAGCTCCCAGGCGACGGTGAAGCGGCGGATCTCGTCGGGGAGGGGGAGGGCGTCGACGAGGACCAAGGCCGATTTCCGCCGCGAGCACTCCGGGAGCAGGTCGCGGACCATGCGGTGGACCTGCGCGTCCTTGCAATGCGGGCCGAGGTCCTTGAACAAGTACAGCGTGTCGTTCAGGTTCTCGGCGATATGGGCCAGCGCGGGGACCGGGCGGGCGCCGGGGAGGATCTTCTCGAACCGGCCGTCCGCCTCGCGCCGCTGCAGGCCGTCGGTCAGCGACCATTCGCACAACGGCTGCCGGAGCCGGGCGGCGACCTCGCGGACGCGCTCGACGGCCCGCTCCTCGTCGGTGGTCTCGATCGAGATCAACGGATTGCCGGAGCGGATGAGGAGGTCGAGCATGGGGAGCGAATCGCGAAAAAGGATGGGGCCGGATGATTCATGCGGCTCGCTGAGGTGCGACACCATGTTGGCGCCGCGCTGGATTCCCGCCCCCGCCGTCGCTGGGGGCAGGCACTGCGCGGGAATGACGCGGTTCCCGCCTGCGCGGGAATGACGCGGTTCCCGCCTGCGCGGGAATGACGCGCGACCTTGATGCTATCTTGCCGGGGGCGGGATGCAAGCCGGCGGATCGGGGGGTTGGGCGAAGTTTTCCGGGAAGGCGAATCGGCCCCGTCGCGGCGGACTTCGCCGAACGCGAGCGGTCGTTGACGCGGCCCGCCGGGACCGGTACGGTAGGACGTTCGTTTCGTGCCCCGGCAGCGAGGGTCCGCACCGGCCGGGGAAAATGCGGGAAAGTCACGGAGGCTTCCCGCAATCCGTCTCGTGGGACCCGCTCATCCTGGCCGCATGTTCCAACGTCTGGGCAACGTCGTCTCGCGGTTCTGGCCCGCGCTCCTGGTGGCCTGGGTCGCCGCGGCGGCCTTCCTCGTGGTGATCGCTCCCGAGTGGGACGACGTCGTGCAGGACGGCGAGTTCGCGTATCTGCCGAAGTCCTCGCCGAGCCTGCAAGCCGAGAAGCTGTTTCAGGAAGCGTTCCCGGACGACCTGCTCCGCAGCAGCGTGGTGCTCGTCGTGCAGCGGGAGATGGGCCTGGACGAGCAGGACGAGACGCTGATCGAGACGGTGCTCACGCCGCGGCTGGAGCGGATTCAGCCGCTGACCGACATCGCCGCGCTGCGCTCGGACGACGAGGCGGAACAGCGCGCGGCCTACGAGCGGATGTCCGCGGCGCTCGACGCGCTGCCGGCGACCGACGGCGCAACGCCGGGACTGCCGGCGATTCCGGAGGCCGTCAAGCTGGCGGCGGTGCGGGACTGGCACGCCGACCTGTTCGGGGCCGAGGAAGATCCCGATCCCGAGACCGACGCTTCGGCCTCCTTGGGAACGCGGATCGCCCGGCAGCTGGCGGAGGCGGGGATCGCCGATGTTCCCGATCCCGCGGCGATCGACGCGCGGCTCGAGCCGGCCGTGTTCGCCGTCGCGCCGCCGGAAGACGCCGCGGCCGCGCTCCCGGATCCCGTGATCAAGCGGGTCCGCGACACGGGGGACCGGGCGATGGGGAACCTGCTGCGGAGCCGGGACGGCGCGGCGTCGCTGGTGATCGTGGGGCTGACGACGGAGTTCATGGAGAACCGCAACAAGGTGGTGCTGGAGAAGATCCGCGGCACCGTGGATTCGACGCTCGACACGATGCGGAAGCTTGCGCCGCGGAAACCGGTCCCGGAGATCGTGCTGAGCGGCTCGGCGACGGTCGGGCGGGACATGCGGCGGGCGGCGCAGCAGAGCGCCGACAACACGCATGCGGCGACGCTGATCCTGGTGGTGATTCTGCTGCTGGTGATCTACCGGGCGCCGGTGATGGCGCTGATCCCGCTGTTGACGGTGGCGATGGCGGTGGAGATCGCGTTGTCGTCGCTGGCGCTGTTGGCGCGGGCGGGCGTGGTGAGCCTGTTCTCGGGGATCGAGGTGTACGTCACGGTCGTGCTGTACGGGGCGGGGGTGGACTACTGCCTGTTCCTCATCGCCCGCTACAAGGAGGAGCTCGACCAGGGGAACACCATCGAAGAGGCGATCCGCGGGTCGCTGGGGAAGGTCGGGGCGGCGCTGACGGCGAGCGCCGGGACCGTGATGTGCGGCATCGGGATGATGGTCTTCGCCCAATTCGGAAAGTTCCAGGAAGCGGGCGTGGCGATGGCCTCGAGCCTGTTCGTCGTGCTGCTCGCGGCGCTCACGTTCACGCCGCCGCTGTTGCGGCTGGCGGGCCGCTGGGCGTTCTGGCCGCGGATGCGGCGGGAGCGGGTCGCGGCGCCGGGATGGATTTCCCCCACGAGCCTGATGTCGCGCGTGCTCGAGACGGGCTGGTTCCGCGATGCCTGGGAGAAGGTGGGCCGCGTGCTGATCGCCCGGCCGGGGACGGTCTGGCTGGCGAGCATCGGGCTGATGCTCCCGTTCGCCGTGATCGGCGTCGTGTGGTACAACTACCTGAGCTACGGCCTGCTGACGGAACTGCCCGCGGAATCGCCCAGCGTGATCGGGGCGCTGGCGGTGCAGGACCACTTTCCGGCCGGCACGGCCGGTCCGCTGACGGTCGTGCTCGAACACCCGCACGTCGATTTCAACTCCGCCGAGGGGCAGGCCGCCATCGGGGAATTGACCGATCGGCTCGAAGCGCGGCGGGAGGAGCTGCGGATCGCCGACGTCCGCAGCGTGGCGGCGCCGCTCGGCCTGAACGGCGGCGACCTGGGTTTCGCCCAGCGGGCGGTGGTCCGCCGCAAGGCCCCGCAATACTACGTGAGCAGCGTCGCAGGACACGCGGGTCACGTCACGCGGGTCGACGTGGTGTTCGAGGACGACCCGTTCTCCCGCGACAGCATCGGCCAGCTCGAGACCTTTCAAGAGACGATGCGGAGCGTACTCCCGGAGCCGCTGTCGGGGGCGGAGACCACGCTCTCCTACATCGGCTCGACCCCCAGCCTGCGGGACCTCAAGCACGTCACCGATTCGGACCAGATCCGGATCGACGTGCTGGTGCTGGCCGGGGTGTTCGCGATCCTGGTGATCCTGCTGCGGCGGCCGGCGATCTCGGCCTATCTCATCGTCAGCGTGTTCTTCAGCTATCTGGTCACGCTGGGGGTCACGTTCGTCGCGTTCTGGCTGATCGACCCGCAGTTCGCGGGGCTGGACTGGAAAGTCCCGATGTTCCTGTTCACGATCCTGATCGCCGTCGGCGAGGACTACAACATCTTCCTGATGACGCGGATCGAGGAGGAGCAGGAGCTGCACGGCCCGATCCACGGGGTGACGGTGGCGCTCGCCCGCACCGGGAAGATCATCTCGAGCTGCGGGTTCATCATGGCGGGGACGTTTTCGTCGCTGTTGTTCGGCACGCTGACGGGGATGCACCAGCTCGGGTTCGCGCTGGCGTTCGGGGTGCTGCTCGACACGTTCGTCGTACGGCCGATCCTGGTCCCCGCGTATCTCATCCTGCTGTACAGCGGGCGGTTCGGGGGGCTGGGCCGGTTCCTCGGCGCCCGCGAGTACGTGCCGGCGAAACTGAGCGTACAGCTCAAGGTGACGCGGGACCGCTGAAGCGTCCATGGTCCGCTGTCCGCTGTCAGCGGTCCGCTGCCCGCTGTCAGATCGCGTGAATCCATCTGAATTCTTGCGAATTCAGCTACATTCCGCATTCCGCACTCCACATTCCGCGCTTGGCTGCGTGACATCCCGCCCGCTTCTCCGCCCGGAAGAATGAGACCCGCTCCCCGGTCCCCGGAGAAGTCCCATGCCGCGCCGCGTTTCCCACAGCCTGCTCGACCCGTGGCTCTCGGCGCCGTTGAAGGGGCTATATCCGCGGCTCCCGATTCCCCGCGGCTTCCCGCCCGAGGGGATCGTGCTCGCCGGGCACGCCTGCGCGATCGCCGGGGCGGCGGGCTTCGCCTGCTCGTCGCGATGGTGGTGGGGCGGGCTGCTCGCGGCGATCGGCGTGGCGCTCAATCACTTCGCCGATCTGCTCGACGGCACCCACGCCCGCGCCACGAGCCAGTGCCGCAACGGCGGCGAATTGCTCGACCACTTCACCGACCCGCTGTCGTTCTCGTACTGGATGATCGGGGTCGGGATCGCGGCGGCGGCGCCGCTGTGGGGGACGGCCGCCGTCGTCTGCATCTACGCGACGGCGGTGCTGACGAACATCCGGGCGAAGATCACCGGCGAGTTCGCGCTGGCCGCGTTCGGGCCGACGGAGTTCAAGACGCTGCTCGTCTTGTTCGGAGTGGCGATGTCGGCCGCGGCGGCCGGCCTGTTCGGAGCCGTGGATCCCAGCACGATCGCGTTCTGGTTTCTCGCGCCGCTCGTCACCGTCGGGGCGGCGCAGCTCGCGGTGCAGGTCGTGAGGTCGGTGCGGGAAATGAACGCCGCGGGCGTGCCGTCGGACGAGACGGAGTGGATCACGCGCGGCGTCAGTTCGACCGCCGATCATCCTCGCGTGGACCCGAGTCCCGGGCGATCTTCCGCGCGCGCCCCTGCTCGATGATTTCGTGTTTTTCGGACTCGATCTGCCCACGCAGCGCGTCGATTCGCCGCCGTTCTTCGTCCGTCAACCGTCGCTTGCTGCGCTTCGCTTGTCGTTTCGGCATGGGCGCCTTCTGTCAGTACTTCCGAGGTCGCGACTGCGCGTCATGCCCGCGAAGGCGGGCATCCCAGCGGCGGCGCGGACAACGGGCTGGATTCCCGCCTGCGCGGAAATGACGGACTCGCGTTCTTGGAAGTACTGTTACTGATGAAGCGGATCATCCGTGCGGATCCGTGCCCATCCGTGGTCGAAGACTTGAAAGCGAGGGCCGGCCGATCGGCCGTTGCTACTTCGCCTGCGCCCGCTCCTCCGCCTTGGCGATCCACATCTCGGGGTCTTCCTCGAAGGCCGCCTGGCAGCCGGTGCAGCAGACCCAGTAGGTCTTGCCGGCGTAACTCAACTGGATCGTCCCCAGCCCTTCGGAGATCACGCAGGTCCGGTCGCCGTAGTCGCTGTCGCTCTGCGCGAAACTGGTCCCCTGGCGCTGCATGGCGAGCGTGTCGATCGGCACGTCGAACTTTTGAGTGCTGGGGCGCTGCTTGAACAGCTTGAGGTGATAGCGGTTGTTCCCCTGCTGGTCGAAGGTGACTTGCCACACGTCCTTGGCGTCGCCGGCGTTCACTTCGACGAACTCCAGCTCGAACTTGCGCTGCGGGGCCTCTTCGCCCTCCACCGCCTCGTCGCGGACGGGGGCGGTGAAGGTCCCTTCGAACGTGCGGCCGCCTCCGTCCTTGTGGACCGTTTCGAGCCGGTACTTCTCCCCGTCCGGCAGATAGGTGAGCCGCGACCGCGTGACGTACTGGTTTTTGGGGGACTCCATCAGCAGGGCGGGCTGCCCCTTCTGCGAGAGGTCCCATTTCCAGCGCGGCTCGTCGACGGCGCTGAAGTTCTGGACCCTGCGGAACGTCTTGCCTTCCCACGTGCCGACGAGCACTTGCAGCGGCTGGAGCTTCCGCCGGACCAGTTCGGCGCGGGCGGCCGGGTCGGCGGGGACCGGCTGCTTCGCGGGCGACGTTGCCGAGTCGCTCGCGCCGCCGAGCCGGACCGGCTGGAACTCCCGGGGCGGCGGGGCGGCGGCGGCCGGGCTGGGGGAATCGCCGGCGGGCTGCGCCGATTGCGCCGCGGTCGCAGCGTCCGATGGCGCGGCGTCGCCGCCGCAGCCGGCGAGCGCGAATGCCGTCGCGCAGGCGATGGCCAAGGCGATCGGGAACGCGGCGAGCAAGGGGCGGTTGCGCATGTCACGGTCCTCGCTGGCAGAATCGGGCGGCCGCCGGCCCAGGCGGTCCCGCGGATCAGTCAGGCGAGTATATCACGGGCCGGGCGAGAGCGTCACCGCCGACACGCCCTTCACAAAAGCCTCAGGGCGTGCCACCCGAATCGGGATCGAGGCCAACGGACCGGTCTCGGCGAGCGATCACAGCTCGATGAACTGCACGCGGAGCGCGGCCTGCGTGAACGGCGCGTGGCCGTGCGTGTCGCTGAGGACGGCGATCCGCATGGCGGGAAACTCAGCAATCGATCGCGTAGCGGGCGAGCTGCTCGGGGTCGCCGGCCACTCCCAGCCCCGGCTTGGCGGGCACGCGGATTCTCCCGCGGACGATCGGCAGCGGCTCGAGCGTCACGTCGTTCTCGAGCGCGTAGTACGTGCTGTCGTTCGCGAGCGAATACGCGGGGCAGGCGGCGGCGACGTGGACCATCGCCGCGGTCTTGGGCCCCAGGTCGTGCCCGCAGTGCATCACGCAGGGAATGCCGGCCGCGTGGCACATCCAGCCGATGATCATGCTCGGGAGGATGCCCCCGTCGCAGACGGTGTCCGGCAGGACCACGTCGGCCGCGTCTTCCTTGATGATCGCGATGACGCTCGCGGGATCGGTCACGCTCTCGTTGAGGGCGATGGGCGTCCGCGACTGCTGCCTCAGCCAGCGGGCGTCGCTCAACGGCTCCGCCGGGATCGGCTGCTCGAAGTATTCCAGCCCGTATTCTTCGAGCCGCCGCGCGAGGTCGGCCGCCACCTGCGGCGCGTACGAGCGGTTCGGGTCGATCCGCAGCTTGAGCTGGTCGCCGACCGCGTCGCGCACGCCGCGGACCAGCTCGAGATCGGTCTCGGGGGACTTGCCGGCCTTCGTCTTCAGCGTGGTGAACCCGCGCTCGACGTATTCGGTCGCGATCTCGCCCGCCCGTTCGTAGGGGACGATCCCCATGCAGGCCGCCAGCTCGACCTCCTCGCGGACGGTCCCCCCCAACAGCACCGCGAGCGGCACCCCCGCCGCCTGCGCTTTGATGTCCCACAGGGCGATCTCGACCCCCGATTTGACGGACAGTGGAAACGGCGGCTCGAGCGCGAACGGCCACTCCTCGTGGAGCCGCGCGATGTTGCCGGCATCGCGGCCGACGAGCCACTCCGTGACCTGGGCGGCGGTCCGCCGGGCGCTCACCTCGCGGAAGTTGACGTTGTACTCCCCCCAGCCGACGAGTCCCGCGTCGGTGTCGACGCGGACGATGGCGCTCCGCGTCGCGGACGAAGTGCGGATGTGCGAGCTGTAAGGGGCGACGGGCGGGCGGAGGGGAACTTCGACGACGGTGATCGCGAGGCCGGTGATCTTCATGCGGGGGCGTGCTCCGATGGCGGCCGACTCGTGTTCATAGTTCGTAGCTGAATTCGCCAGAATTCAGCCTGATCGGACCCGAATTCCGGCGAATTCAGCTACCAGACCAGACGGCGTCAGGCGTGTGGCTGGTGGTCCCAGTGCAACTGGCGGGCGGCCTTGGTGTTCTTGCCGCTCTCCAATACGGTGAGGACTTGCCGCACGTCCGTCAAGCGCGGGAGCTCGCGGCGGATGCGTTCGACGAGCTCGGGCGAGACGTGGGCGCTGCCGCGCCCGGCGTCCCCTTCCAGGAACGCCCCCTTCTGGTCGAATACGGCCCAGAAGATGGTGCGGTCGTGACGCTTGGCGCCTTCGCGGACCTTGTCGGCGTGCCCGCCTCGAGCGCGGTTGCCGTTGATGCGAAAGATGTCCTTCCGCTCGAAGATCACCGCGACGACGTTCCAGTCCTTCCTGCCGAACAGGCCCATGTCCCGGCTCACCGAAGGAAACGGAAAGTAACCTCGATCTTTCCCTTGTACCATAGTTTCCCGGACAATGCTACGGGTTTTCCCCATAGACACAGCCCGTGCAGCCTTTCGCGTCGTCCGTCTTCTTCCGTTCCCTGTTCGCGGCGCGCTCGATTCCTTACATTCGCAGCCGGCCGCAGTCGCTGCCTTCAGTCGCCGGAGTTTCGATCGATATGACCGCGCATGCCGAACTGGCGCAGCAGCTTCGCTGGAAGAAGTTCCCCGTGCTCGACGACGGCTTCGTGTGCCTCGTGGACGTGATGGGGGACGATTCGTCGGTCGTGCAGGCCGCCCGCGTGAGCTACGGCGAAGGGACGAAACGCGTCTCCGACGACCGCACGCTGATCCGCTACCTGATGCGGCACCGCCACACCACGCCGTTCGAGATGGCCGAGATCAAGCTGCTCGTCCGCGTGCCGATGGATTGCTGGCGGCAGTGGATCCGCCACCGCACGGCGTGCCTCGCGCAAGGGACCATGATCTATTTCGATCTTCCCGGCGGAATCCAACGACGCGGCAATCAACTCTACAAGCTCAGGATCGAAGACATCTGGCGGCGATTTCAGCCTACGGTGAATCGCACTCGTCCCGACCGACAGAAGAATTCCAATTTCCGCCGCGACCGGGTTCGCGAGATGCAGCTCCGGCAGATCGACGAGGAGGGCCTGCGACTTCGATCCACCCGCGTGATCGACGTCTATCGCAACGGTGTGAAACCCGTGTTCCGGATGACGCTGGCCGATGGAAAGCAGATCGAATCGACCGCCGATCATCGCTTCCTGTTCTCGAGTGGTTGGAGCACTCTCCAGGACGCCACAGGGCTGCACGAGCGAAACGGGAAGGCAATCTGGAATGCGGGCGACCATTTCGTTTACGTGAACGGAACCGAGATCGACGTTCCCGCGCTCTATCAGGACAAGGACTGGCTGCACGAGCAATACAATTCGCTGGGCCGCAGGATCGCGGACATCGCCGCCGACTGCGGAGTGAGCTACCATACGATCCGAAAATGGCTGAGGATGCACCGGATCCAGCACGCGAAGGGGGGCCGCTCGAAGGGGCCGTGGAACAAGGAACGCCGCTACAAGCTCGGGCCGCGGGAACTCAGCGATGCCTGGCGCGAAGCCAATCGGCAGTCTCGTAGCGGTTCCGCGTCGAACTTCTGGCGAGGCGGCGTATCGAGCGCACGCGCCTCCATCGGCCGCTGGACGACCCAGATCGCCCACAAAGTCCATGTCCGAAACGGCTGGACCTGCCAATTGTGCCACGCCCGCGCTGGTGAACTTCATGCGCACCATGTCGTCCCCGTCTGGGCCGATGAATCGCTGGCTCGCGACGAGAACAATCTGGCAACACTCTGTACGGACTGTCACCGCACGGTTCAGGGCCACGAGCTGGACTACATCTCCCGCCTCGGCGGTCCTCCCGTCAAGGCGGAATGGAAGAAGCGGCCGCGGGTCGCTTGGAACAAGCTCTCCGTAGCACGGCTTGTCCGCATCGAACATTTCGAGTTCCTCGGGAAGAAGCAGACCTACGATCTGGAAGTCGAGGGGCCGTTCCACAACTTCATCGCCAACGGGATCGTCACCCACAACTCGGTGAACGAGTACAGCACCCGCTATTCCATCGCGATCGACTCGGCCCAGGCGACGCAGCCGGACCAGTGGCGCTCGCAGGCGGCGGCCAACCGGCAGGGGAGCGGCGAGCCGCTGTCGGCCGAACTCGGCGTGCAGCTTTCCGCCGCCGAGAAGGACTTGCAGGCGCACGCCGTCCGCGAGTATCAGGCGCGGCTCGAGGCGGGGGTGGCCCGCGAGCAGGCGCGGAAGGACTTGCCGCTCTCGACCTACACCGAAGCCTACTGGAAGATCGACCTGCACAACCTGCTGCACTTCCTGAGCCTGCGGATGGACGCCCACGCCCAGCAGGAGATCCGCGACTACGCCACGACGATCGGCCGGGAAATCGTGCGGCCGCTGTTCCCGGTCGTGTGGGAGGCATTCGAGGACTACCGGCTGGGGGGCATGTTCCTCAGCCGCCTCGACCGCGAGGTGATCGCCCGGCTGACGCGAACGGCCGCGGAGACGGGCGCGGCCCCGCCGTTTTCCGAGGAGCAGTTCCTCGCCGCGCAGGACGAATCGTGGCGCGAACTGACGCGGAGCCGCGAACGCGACGAGTGCCGCGAAAAACTGAACCGGCTGGGGCTGCTCGGCGAGTGATACGAATAGCCGCGGCCCAACGGGCCGCGCGAGCGCGTCGTAAAGATGCGCGCGAGTGGAAGGGTCCGGCTAGGTATGATCTCGGTGAAAAGCGCCGGCTGCGCGACTTTCGCGATACTTTTCATCGCTGCGATCGGTGTCGTGTGGTATGGCGCAACCACGGCCATGTACGTCTCCGCGAGAGCGTATGCCGTCTGGCATACGGCGGAGGCGATAATCGCCTACATGGAACAGCACGACGACATGTGGCCGACGAATTGGGAGGACTTGCGGCCGTATGCCCGGACCGGGCCGAATACCTTCGAAAAGTTGCAGGAGCGCGTCGGGATCGACTGGAACGCGAACCCCGAAGAGTTGGCGAAAGCGACGCCGCTGGCGGGAAAGCCCCCGTTCCGCGTGATCTGGCTGAAGGACGGGACCGGGATCCATTATGAAGGAATGGAGCCGAACCAGATGATTATCGAGTACCTCCAGCAGCGCAAGCAGTCACCGGGCGAGCGCTGAGCGAATCGGGGATTCCGCGCTCGCCTGCCGGCCTCGCGGCTATCCTGCGTCGTCGCCGTGCGGCGTTCGGTGGAATCGCCGCTCCGATCCATTACAATCGGTGAGCTTGCCGCGGGGTGAAGCCGCGTTCCGCCCGCCGTCCGCGCATCCGTTTCGACCTTTCCGTGGAGCAGCCGCCGTGAGCACCGCCAGCCTCGATTCGCAGACCGCTCAAGCCCGGGAGCGGCTCGACGCCCACACCCGCGAGATGATGGAGTGGCACTTCAACCCGAAGACCGGCTCCCCCTTCTGGCTCGAGAAGGCGCAGGGACTCTCCTTCGACCCCCGCAAGGAGGTCCGCTCGTTCGACGATCTCAAGAAGTTCCCGCTGTTCGAGGACGAGTGGCTCCGCGGCGGACCGGTGCGGCGCTGGCTGCCCAAGGCGTACGCCGATCGGCCCGCCTACGTGTTCGAGACGGGGGGCACGACCGGGATCCCCAAGTCGCGGGTCGTCGTCGACGACTTCCGCATCGACTACGAGATGTTCAGCGAGACGCTCCCCGACGAGTCGTTTCCCAAAGGCTCGAACTGGATGCACCTCGGCCCCTCCGGCCCCCGGCGGCTGCGGCTGGCGGTCGAGCACCTCTGCCAGTTCCGCGGCGGGATCTGCTTCTGCGTCGATCTCGATCCCCGCTGGGTGGTCAAGCTCCTCAAGCTCGGGAAGATCGACGAGGTGCGGGCCTATCAGGACCACGTGACCGACCAGGCGCTGACGATCCTCTCCGCCGGACACGACATCCGCTGCATGTTCACCACCCCCAAGCTGCTCGAAGCGCTCGGCATGCGGCTGATCGACCAGGGCTCGAGCATCGCCGAGGCGGGCATCACCGGCATCTTCTGCGGCGGCACCGAGTTCACCCCGCAATGGTATCGCTTCGCCCGCGAGGAACTGCTCGGCCCGGACGTGTACATCACGCCGACCTACGGCAACACGCTAATGGGCCTCGCCTGCGGCAAGCCGTTCGACCCGGCCGACGACTTCAAGATCACCTACTACGCTCCCGAGCCGCGAGCGGCGATCGAGGTCGTCGACTTCAAAAACCACGAGCGACTCGTCGGCTACGGCGAAACCGGCCGCGTGAAGCTCTACACGCTGACGAAGGAACTCTTCATCCCCGGCTTCCTGGAGCGCGACGAAGGCGAGCGCGAAAAGCCCCACGAAAAATACCCCTGGGACGGCGTGAGCGGCGTGCGGCCCTTCCATGAGTTCGCGAAGTCGACGACCGTTGGGGTGTATTAGGGGCCAGGGACTAGGGACTAGGGGCTAGGGATAGTGACTGGTGGGGATCGGCGATATGAGTGGGAGCGTCAAGAGCCAGCGGGATTTGCTTGTCTGGCAGAAGGCGATGGACCTGGTCGTCGAGTGCTATCGCCTGACGCAGAGTTTTCCCGCATCCGAGCGGTACAGTCTCTGTTCTCAACTTCAGCGTGCTGCGGTTTCAGTCCCGGCGAACATCGCCGAGGGGCACGGACGCGGCTCGACCAAGTCATTCATCAGCTTTCTCTGGATCGCGAATGGTTCACTGACCGAATTGGAAACTCACTTGTTGATTGCCGAGCGACTCGGTTACGTCGATCGAGACCGTGTCGAGACCGTGCTGTCGAAATTGCAGGAAGTCGGCCGAATGCTCACCGGCCTCCGTCGCTCGCTGGAATCCAACCTTAATTCCTAGTCCCTATCCCCTAGCCCCTAGTCCCTATCATGTTAGAAATTCCCGTCGTCCGCTGGGGCAAGCCCTACGAGTCCATGGAGACGATGGACGTCGTTCACTTCGAGACCGGCGAGACGCTCGCCCGTGTCCACGAGGCGAACGGCGGCATCATCAAGATGGACATGCGGAAGGCCAAAGCCGCCCGTGATGCCCTGCGGCAATTCTCCATCGCCGATCTCGTCGAACGCTGCAAGACCGCGGCCGACCTGTACGTGAAGGCCGACCTGCCTCTCGGCGACGGCGTGCAGTCCCCTGACGACTTCTGCCGGATGCAGTCCGCCACCACCGGCCTTCCCGAGCACATGTGCCGGTTCAACATGACGAAGAACGCCTTCGTCCTCGCGCACATGAGGGACATCCTCGACGCCCTCACCCGCGGATTGCCCTACGACATCCTCTCGAACGGCTACGGCGAAGAGGGGCGCGGCGTGCTGGTGAGCTATCAGGCGAGTTGCAACGCCTGCGGCTGGGTGTTGCCGTCGAACAGCCCCGGCGTGCACACGCTGTGGCTGCCGGTGATCCCGCTCCAGATCGGCCTGGTGTTGAAGCCCGGCCCGCAGGAGCCGTGGACCCCGTATCGCATGTACGAGGCCTTCGCCCAAGCCGGTATCCCGCGGGAGGCGTTCTGCCTGTATCCCGGCCGGACCGAGAAGGGGGCCGAGCTCGGCGGGGCGGTGCTCGAGACCTGCGAGCGGTCGGTGATCTTCGGCGGACTGGCGACGATCGACCGCTATCGCGGCAACCCGAAGGTCTCCGCCCACGGCCCCGGCTTCTCGAAGATCGTCCTCGGCGAGGACCAGGCCGACCAGTGGGAGAAGTACCTCGACCTGATGCTCGACAGCGTCTACGTCAACAGCGGGCGAAGCTGCATCAGTTGCTCCGGCATCTGGACGCCGCGGCACGGGGCCGAGATCGCCGAAGCGATCGCAAAGCGTCTCGGCCCGATCGAGCCGAAGCCGATGGACGATCCCGAAGCGGGCCTCGCGGCCTTTACCGTCCCCGGCGCGGCCGAGGCGATGAGCAGCGAGATCGACGAGAAATGCAAGTCGTCCGCCGTCACCGATGTCACGGCGAAATACCGCAACGGCCCGCGGCTGGTGAAGCAGGAGCGCTGCGACTTCCTGCGGCCGACGGTGCTGCACGTGAAGAACCCGGACGACCCGCTCGCGAACACCGAGTACATGTTTCCGTTCGTGTCGATGGTCGACTGCCCGCAGGACCAGTTCCTGAAGAAGTGCGGCTACACGCTCGTCTGCACGGCGCTCACCAAGGACGAAAAGTTCCAGCGCGATCTCATCGACGCGACGAACGTCGATCGCTTGAACATCGGCGAGGTGAAGACGATCCAACTCAACTGGCTGCAACCGCACGAGGGAAACATCATCGACTTCCTCTTCCGCGCGCGAGCCTTCCAGAACAGCCCCCCGCCGGCGCATTGATCGTGGGTTAGCCGCGAGCCGATAGGCGAGCGCGGAATCGTGGCGGGCCGCTTATTGCGGGCGAGGACGATTCCAAATGGCCAGCAAACTCACCGCGGTCGCCGTGGCGTGCCTCGTTCCGATGGCGATTTCCGATGGCCCGATGGCGTTTCTCTTGGCCCTGCTCATCGGCGGGTTGGCGGCATGCGGCCTGCTGACGAGCTTCCAACTGATCGGGCGAGACGCCGAACAGGACGGCCCGATGATGAAATGGCTCCTCGTCGTGCCGCTCGATATCGCGCTGCTGGTTTTCGCGATCGGGATCGCGGCCACGGTGTTGATCGATAGGTGATCGCCGAGAACGTGGTCACCATTCGAGGCAGTTGTGTCGCCGGCACCGCCCGCTCCACGCGACTTGTTCCGCGATGCGGCTGAATCGCTCGCTGAGCCGCGGGGTTTATCCCCGCGGTGGTCTGGCGGCGACCGCAACGAGGAACCGGAAGATTGTGCTTTCGGCCGACCGTGTTCCCACCGAGGGGATAAACCCCTCGGCTCCTTGTTTCCCTTGTAATCTCGCGCGGTGATTCCCCCGCACGATCGCGCCTCGACTCGTTCCACTCACTCTCATTGGCACGGGCGCCATTCCATCATCCGCCGCGCGGATGGTAGAATCTCGGGGGTTCGAAAGCCTTCGCGCGCGAAAGACAATTTCATGGCCAGCCAATTGCTCGGACGACCGCAATCCACGGCGCGTCCTTTCGATTTCCCTTCCATTCCCAAGCCGGAGGGCCGGGTGTACGCCATCTCCTTCGACATGGACATCGAATCGCTGCGCCTGCACTACGGCGACCCGTACAACAACGCCTATGCCGAGATCCGGAAGATTCTCCAGGAGCACGGCTTCGAATGGCAGCAGGGAAGCGTCTACTTCGGGAACGAAGAGGTGACCGCCGTCACCTGCGTGCTCGCGGCGATCGACTTGGCGCGGCGGCTCTCGTGGTTCGCCGCCTCCGTCCGCGACATCCGCATGATGCGAATCGAAGAGTTCAACGACCTGATGCCCGCCGTCCGGCAAGCGGTGGAATGAATCCGAGCGGTCCGTGAGCGCTCCCATGTCCAACGGTCGGCCCGAGAAGATCGCCATCGAGCATGACGACTACCACGCCGAGCACGTCGGTTGGACGGCGGACGGCAGGCAGTTCATTCTCACGACGCCGTTCGAGCCGGCCGTCGCCGGCAAACCCGGCGGCGAGTTCATTGCGATCTACTTCTTCGACGCCGACGGGAAGCTGTTGGAAGCGAAGATCGACGACCTCGGCCCACGCGCCACGCTGGACAAGGCGAAGGCGCGCACGCTTTACGACCAACGTCTCGAAGAGCTTGGCGAGGTGCGGTTCGGCCGCATCGAAGTCGCGCCGTTCGGGGTGAATCGTTTCGGTACGGAATTCGGACTGATCGTTCGCGAACCCGAGGACGAAGAAGACGTCTGGGCCGTGGAAATGCAGCCCGGCAACTACATGGCGTTCTTCGAGCCATGGGACTCCGGCGAATACGACACGTGATGGCGGATCTCCAGCGGAATAATGCGCCGGGTGCCACTGGCTTGCCAGTGCTTCACGATTGGTCCCTTGCTCTTTCCTCC
>JBBDNU010000176.1:0-14404 GCA_040877365.1 Planctomycetales bacterium | reverse complement strand
CGCTGGGGCCGAATCCGAATCTCGGCGTCCTCGTGTTGGCGCGATGCAAATTCGACAGTACGGCACTGAGCCGGCTCCCCGCTCTTCCGAATTTGCGGCAACTGCTTCTTTCGGAAAACCCGATCACCGAACTCGGCCCGCAGTTCGCCACGCGATTCCCCAACCTCCGACATCTGGACCTTGACGGAACGCGCGTCGGCGACGACTGTCTGCGGCAGGTCGCGCTCCTGCCGAAGTTGGACGGCCTCTCTCTCAAGGGCACCTCGGTCGGCGACGCGGGAATGTCCGACCTGGCCGCGCATGGCCGATTGGAGGTACTTCATCTGAGCAACACGCGGATCACGGATGAAGGCCTGGCGCGGCTCGCGACTCTTCCGACGCTGATCACCCTTTCGTTGAACGATACTTCGATCAGCGACGCCGGGCTGCGGCGGCTCTCGGAATTGAAGACGCTCAACTACTTGCATGTCTCTCGAACGACCGTGACCGCGGCGGGGTTGGGGCCGCTCGTCGATCTGCCGCGCTTGGAGGGGCTGGATCTCTCGGAGACGCGAGTCGGAGACGATGTGGAGCCCGTGCTGCTTAGAATGTCTGCGCTGTGGGACGTCGATCTCAGCGGCACAGCGGTCTCGCCGGAAGTCGTCGAGCGCCTTCGCGAGAAGATCACGGGCGTGAGCGGGCCGTAAATTCCCCACACCCGCTCCACTCAAGCCCCCTCGCCCCGCCGCCGGGAAACTTTCGAACTGACCCACTACCGTTTCTCCCCGTGGCGGCCGCTGGGGGATCGCCGGGTGCGAGGCGCCTTTTCTTAGCGTCGAGAATGATTTTCCCCGGAATCGGCGCGATTTTGCTTGTTCGCGCTCCGGTCATGGCGCGTTAGACTTCGCGAGTCGAGTGCGGGTTCGTCGCCTCGGCGCTGTCCGATCGCTGGCGGTCTCGCGCCGGCACGGAGCATCCTGGAGCACGGAAGGACGGGCCGACATGCCCCAGATCTTCCATCCCAGCTTCAACACGATCTCGCGGGTCAGCATCTTCGGGGCGGTGCTGTTCGTCGCGGCCGCGATCGGCCTGGCGGCGATCATCGTCCGCTCGCCGTACGTGACGGAGGCGGGGGTCATCCAGCCGCAGCCGGTCCCGTTCAGCCATCAGCACCACGTGGGGGACGTCGGCCTCGATTGCCGGTACTGCCACACGAGCGTCGAGGACTCGTCGTTCGCGGGCATTCCTCCGACGGAGACCTGCATGGGCTGCCACTCGCAGCTCTTCGCCGACAGCGAGCTGCTCGCGCCGGTGCGGGAGAGCTTCGCGACGGGCAAGCCGCTCGAATGGTCCCGCGTCCACGACCTGCCGGACTTCGCCTACTTCGATCACAGCATCCACGTTCACAAGGGAATCGCCTGCGTGACGTGTCACGGGCGGGTCGATCGCATGCCGCTGATGTGGCGCGAGGCGACGCTGCACATGGAATGGTGTCTCGACTGCCACCGCAATCCGCAGAAATACGTCCGCGAGAAGGAGGCGGTGTTCGACATGGAATGGGCCCCGCCGGAGGGCCGGCCGGAGATCGGCAAGGAACTGGTCGACGCGTACCACATCCAGAGCAAGACGAGCTGCTCGGTCTGCCACCGGTGAGGGGAAGTGTCGAGAGTCGAGGGTTGAAGGTTGAGGGGCGGAGGGGATCGAAGTTCCGGGACGCTTGCGGTTTCGCGTTCCCGACTCGGCCGGATGAGCGACCCACGGGAGCGACGAGCCGTGCACGCCGAAACGAACGACCCGCGCGAACCGCACCGCGGCCGCCGCTATTGGCGGAGCCTCGACGAATTCGCCGACGCGCCCGAGTTCCGCGCCGCCCTCGAGCGCGAGTTCCCCGTCGCCGCCGCGCTCTGGCCCGACGGGCCGAGCCGCCGGCAGTTCCTCAAGCTGATGGGCGCTTCCTTCGCGCTGGCCGGGATCGGGACGCTCGCCGGGTGCGGCCGGCAGCCGGAAGAGAAGATCGTCCCCTACGTCCGCCAGCCGGAGCGGATCGTCCCCGGCCAGCCGTTGTTCTACGCGACGGCGATGACGCTCGGCGGCTACGCGACCGGGCTGCTTGTCGAGAGCCACATGGGGCGGCCGATCAAGGTCGAAGGCAACCCCGAGCACCCGGCGAGCCTCGGCGCGACCGACGCCTTCGCGCAGGCCGCGGTGCTCGACCTGTACGATCCCGACCGCTCGCAGACGGTCAACCGCTTCGGCCATATCGACACGTGGGACGCGTTCCTCACTTCACTGAAGCGTCGCCTGGACGCGGCCCGGGCGACGCGGGGGCGGGGACTGCGGATTCTCACCGAAACGATCACCTCGCCCACGCTCTTCCGGCAGATCCGGCAACTGCTCGCGGAGTTCCCGGAGGCCGGCTGGCATGAGTACGAACCGGTCAACCGCGATAATGCGATCGCCGGCGCCGAAGCGGCCTTCGGCGAACCGGCCGACCTGATTCACCGGTTCGACCGCGCGGACGTCGTGCTCGCGATCGATTCCGACTTTCTGTGTTCCGGTCCCGGGCACGTGCGGTACGCCAAGGACTTCAGCCGGCGGCGGCGGATCGACGGCCGCTCACCCGAAGAGGTCGCGATGAACCGGCTGTACGCGGTCGAGAGCGCTCCCACGCCGACGGGCAGCAAGGCGGACCATCGCTGGGCGCTGCGTCCCGCGGAGATCGTCGCGTTCACCCGTGCGCTCGCGAAGAAGGTGGGCGTGCAAGCGGTCGGTGGAGAGGGCAACGATTCGCAAGCGCCGCTCGAGGGCCGCATTCTCGATGCGATCGCCGAAGACCTGCGTGCGCACTCCGGCCGGTCGATCGTGATCGCGGGAGACGCGCAGCCGCCGGAGGTGCACGCGCTGGCGCTCGCGATGAACGCGGCGCTCGGCAACCTGGGCGAAACGGTGCTGGCGATCGAACCGGTCGCGGCGCGGGTCGCCGGGGAAGGGGGACAGGTCGCATCGTTGCGGCGGCTCGTCGAAGACATGCGCCAGAACGCTGTCGAGACGCTCGTCATCCTGGGCGGAAATCCCGTCGTCACCGCGCCGGCCGACTTCGGTTTCTCGAATGCGCTCGAGCGCGCGGCCTACAAGGTCCACCTCGGTCTCTACGAGGACGAGACGTCGATCGCCTGCGACTGGCACGTGCCGGAGACGCACTTCCTCGAAGCGTGGAGCGACGCGCGGGCCTACGACGGGACCGCCTCGATCGTGCAGCCGCTGATCGCCCCGCTGTACGACGGGCGCTCCGCCCACGAGCTGCTCGCGACGATGCTTGGCCGCCGGGATCTGACGCCGTACGATCTCGTCCGCGAGACGTGGCGGGAGAATCTCTTCGGCGACGGCCGCGAAACCGCAAGCGATGACGAGGCGCCCGCGGAGCGCCGCGAGGCGGATTTCGAGCGCTACTGGCAGCAGGCGGTGCATGATGGGGTGGTTCCCGATACGCAAAGTCCCCCCAAGACAGTCTCGATCTCCGACGATGCGCTCGCCCGGATCATCGAGAGCGCCGGCGCGGGAGCGCGGACGGCCCAACCAAACGCCGGCGGTTTCGCGGTCCTGTTCCGGCCCGATCCGACGATCCACGACGGCCGCTTCGCCAACAACGGCTGGCTCCAGGAGCTTCCCAAGCCGCTCACGAAGCTCACGTGGGACAACCCGGCCCTGATCTCGAAGCGCACCGCGGACGCGCTCGGCATCGCCAACGGAAACCTGATCGACGTGACCATCGGCGAGCGCTCGCTACGGCTGCCGGTCTGGATCGTGCCGGGGATGCCGGACCGCACGCTCGCGCTGCACTTCGGCTACGGCCGAAGTCGCGCCGGGCGGGTGGGGAACGGCGCCGGGTTCGACGTGTATCCGCTCCGCACGAGCGCGGCGATGGACTCCGCAGCGGGCGCGTCGGTCCGCGCGGCCGGGGGGAGCTATCGGCTGGCTTGCACTCAGGAGCATCATCTGCTCGAAGGCCGCGATCTCGTCCGCAGCGGGACCTTCGCGGAATGGTCGGAGCATCCCGAGCAGCCCGGGTTCATGGCGGACGCGCGCCACGCCCTTCCCAAAACGTCAGGGCGTGCCACCCAGGAACCGCCCCCGATCTCGATGTATCCCGAGTACGAATACGAGGGCCACAAGTGGGGGATGTCGATCGACATGACCGCCTGCGTCGGATGCGGGGGGTGCGTCGTCGCCTGCCAGGCCGAGAACAACATCCCCGTGGTGGGGAAGGAGCAGGTGGCGGTCGGCCGCGAGATGCACTGGCTGCGGATCGACACGTATTACGAAGGGCATCCCGAAGCTCCCGACTCGTTGCGGACGTACCATCAGCCGCTCCCCTGCATGCACTGCGAGAAGGCCCCCTGCGAGCCGGTCTGCCCCGTGGCGGCGACCACGCACAGCGACGAGGGGCTCAACGAGATGACCTACAACCGCTGCGTCGGCACGCGGTACTGCTCGAACAACTGCCCCTACAAGGTGCGGCGGTTCAACTATCTGGACTTCAACGCCGACGCCGAGGCGCACCCCAGCCTGCGGCTCGTGAAGAACCCCGAAGTGACGGTCCGCAGCCGGGGCGTGATGGAGAAGTGCACTTATTGCGTGCAGCGAATCGGCGCCGGCCGGATCGCCGCGGAGAAGGAAGGGCGGCGGATCCGCGACGGCGAAGTGGTCACGGCCTGCCAGCAGGCGTGCCCGACCGAGGCGATCGTGTTCGGCGACCTGAACGATGTGCAAAGCCGCGTCGTCCGCCGCACGGCAAGCCCGCTCGACTTCGCGCTCCTGGGCGAGCTCAACACGCGACCGCGGACGACGTACGTCGCGGCGCTCTGGAACCCGAACCCGAGATTGGAGGCGACGACGACATTATCGAGCCTGTGAGCCGCGGGGTTTATCCCCGCGGTGGTCACACGCGTGCCGCAAGAAGAAAGTTGCCGCTCGAGCACGGCCAGTCGGTCCCCACCGCGGGGCATAAACCCTGCGGCTCATGATCTTCGTCGCGAATCGACCAACAACGTCACCGGGGGGCTGACGCCCCCCGCTCGCCATCGACCACCGACCATTCATCATGACCAGCGGCGAGACGAATATTTCCGCCCACGAGCCGAGCGTCTCCGGGCGCGCGCCGCTGGTCCCCAGCGGCGCGACCTTCGGTTCGGTCACGGACCAGATCAGCTCGATCGTGCTGACGCGGGGGACGGCCCGCGGCTGGTGGCTGGGGTTCGGGATCGCGTTCCTGCTGGTGATGCTCCTGTTCTGGTCGGTGGCGTATCTGTTCGTCGCCGGGACCGGCATCTGGGGGATCGCGGTCCCGGTCGCCTGGGGGTTCGCGATCGTGAACTTCGTGTGGTGGGTCGGGATCGGGCACGCGGGAACGCTGATCTCGGCGATCCTGCTGTTGCTCCGGCAGGAATGGCGGACTTCGATCAACCGCTTCGCCGAGGCGATGACGCTGTTCGCCGTGGCCTGCGCGGGGCTGTTCCCACTGTTGCACCTCGGGCGGCCGTGGATGTTCTACTACATGGTCCCCTACCCCTCGACGATGGGGGTCTGGCCGCAGTTCCGCAGCCCGCTGATCTGGGACTTCTTCGCCGTGGGGACCTACGCGACGGTGTCGCTGTTGTTCTGGTACGTGGGGCTGATTCCCGATCTCGCGACGATGCGCGACCGGGCGCGGCGGCGGTTCGCGCAGGTCATCTACGGCGTGCTGGCGATGGGATGGTGCGGGTCAGCCCGGCACTGGAAACGGTACGAGACCGCGTATCTACTGTTGGCGGGGCTGGCGACGCCGCTGGTCGTCTCGGTGCACAGCGTGGTGAGCTTCGACTTCGCGGTGGCGATCGTCCCCGGCTGGCATGCGACGATCTTCCCGCCCTACTTCGTCGCCGGGGCGATCTATTCCGGGTTCGCGATGGTGCTCACGCTGGCGATCCCGCTGCGGGCGGCGTACGGCCTGCAGAACCTCGTGACCGACCGGCACCTGGACAACATGGCCAAGGTGATGCTCGCCTCGGGCCTGATCGTGGGCTACGGCTATCTCGTCGAGACGTTCATCGCCTGGTACAGCGGCCACGAAGCCGAGATGCTCATGGTCCGCAATCGCACGTTCGGCCCCTACGCGCCTCTGTACTGGCTGTTGATCGCGTGCAACATTCTCATCCCGCAACTGCTGTGGTTCCAGCGGGTGCGGTTCAACGTCTGGGCGCTGTTCCTGTTGTCGCTGGTGATCAACGTCGGGATGTGGCTCGAACGGTTCATCATCGTGATCGTCAGCCTGCACCGCGATTACCTCCCCTCGTCGTGGGGGATGTACTACCCCACCTTCTGGGACTGGGCGACGTTCCTCGGCACGATCGGGCTGTTCGCGGCGCTGTTGTTCCTGTTCGTCCGGCTGCTGCCGATGATCTCGATCTTCGAGGTCCGCGAGCTGATCGAGCGCACGAAGGAGGGGCCGCGATGACCGTCGAGCAGCAGGCGGTGATGGAACGGATTGCGGCCGAGCGCGGGCTGTACGGCCTGCTCGCCGAGTTCCCCGACACGGAGACGCTGGTCCGCGCCGCGGCCCGCACGCGCGAGGCAGGCTACCGGCGGTTCAACGCCTACACCCCCTTCCCCGTCCACGGGCTGGCGGAAGCGGTCGGCTTCCGCCGCACCGGCTTGCCGCTCGTCGTGCTGGGGGGAGGAATCTTCGGCTGCCTGGGCGGGTTCGCGCTGCAGTACTGGGTGTCGGTGATCGCGTATCCGGTGAACGTGGGGGGCCGGCCGCTCAATAGCTGGGTGTCGTTCATCCCGGTGACGTTCGAGACGACGGTGCTCTGCGCGGCGCTGGCCGCGGTGCTGGGGATGCTCGCGTTGAACGGGCTGCCCCGGCCGCACCATCCGCTGTTCGGCGTCCCCGCGTTCGACCGCGTGACGCGGGACAAGTTCTTCCTGTGCATCGAGGCGGCGGACGAGCGGTTCGACGCGGACGAGACGCGGCGGTTCCTGACGGGCCTGGAGGCAAGCGAGGTGATCGATGTGCCGCTCTGAGATTTTCGACGCAAAGACGCAAAGACGCAAAGACGCGCAAAGAAAGCGCGAGGCTTGTGTTCCGCGGCGGGATGGCCGGGGCTGGAGGCGCGAAGCTCCGGCTATGGCCGGATCGGAGCTTCCCTTCGGTCCAGCCCCGGCCACCCGGCCCCGATTCCATCATCTCTTTCCTTCCTTTGCGCTTCTTTGCGCCTTTGCGTCTTTGCGTCGAAAGTACGTGGCGCCGCTCGCGGTAATCGCGCTGGCGCTTGCGGGCGGCTGTGCGCCCGACATGGCCGATCAGCCGCGCGAGGATCCACTCGAGAGAAGCGCCTTCTTCGCGGACGGTCTGTCCGCCCGGCCGCAGGTGGCGGGGACGATCCCCCGCGGGCATCTGATGGCCGATGAAGGGTTCGCCACCGGTCGCCGCGGCGGAGAACTGGTGCGGGAGTTTCCGGTCGCGGTCGATCGGGCGCTGCTGGAGCGGGGCCGGCAGCGGTTCGACATCTTCTGCTCCGCGTGCCACGACCGCACCGGGCACGGGCAGGGGATGGTCGTCCGCCGCGGCTTCCCGCGGCCGCCCTCCTACCACACCGACCGCCTCCGCGACGCGCCGCCGGGGCATTTCTTCGATGTGATGACGCACGGCTTCGGCCGGATGCCGAGCTACGCGAGCCAGGTCCCGCCCGCCGATCGCTGGGCGATCGCGGCCTACGTGAAGGCCCTGCAACTGAGCCAGCACGTGGCGGTTTCCCAATTGACCGACGCCGAACAGGAGAGACTCGATGGGCAGAACCAATGACAGAATGCGCTTCCGTCATTCCCGCGCAGCGCCTGCCCCCAGCGAAGGCGGGGGCGGGAATCCAGCCCCACGTCCGCGACGCCGCTGGATGCCCGCCTTCGCGGGCATGACGCGCTGGACTGAATGAGCCGGCGGATTCATCTCGCCGATGTAACCCCGCGGCTCATGATGCGCCACGCACACAGCAAAGCACCATGACGACATCGAACGACATCGACGCGCGACTCCGGCGCTGGGGACGTTGGGCGCTCGCCGCGGGTCTTCTCGGGCTGTCGCTGTGCGCGCTCGTGTGGTTCCTCGACCGGACGCAGTTCTTTCGGTCGTATCTGGTGGGTTTCGCAGTGTGGTGGACGGTGAGCATGGGCTGCCTGGGAATGACGCTGCTGGGGCACCTCGTCACGGGTCGCTGGGCGCAGGTGGCGCGGCCGTTCTTCGAGAGCGGGATCGGGGCGGTCCCGTTGTTGGCGATCGCGTTCGTGCCGCTGATCTTCGGCCTCGGACATCTCTACCCCTGGGCCGATCCGGAACTCGTGGCGCATGACGCGGTCTTGCAACATCGGGCCGCGTGGCTCGATCGCGGGTTCTTCCTCGCGCGGTCGGCCTGCTATTTCGTGGTCTGGCTGCTGATGGGGTTCGCGCTGCTGCGTTGGTCCACGCGGGCCCGGGAGGACCTCGCGGAGAACGTCGAGCCGGACCCCCCTCCCTCTGAGGGAGGGGGCAGGGGGAGGGTGGTGACTTCGGGTACCGATCCACCCTCCCCCGGCCCCTCCCTGGAAGGGAGGGGGGTTGCGGCCGGCGACCTCCGCTCGCCGCGGCGGTTGCGGCTGGGGAGCGCCCTCGGGCTGATCCTGTTCATGCTCACGGTGACGTTCGCCGCCTTCGACTGGCTGATGTCGCTCGATCCGCGCTGGTACTCGACGGCCTTCGGGGCGGTCGTCGCGCTGGGTGGGGCCGTGGCGGCGCTCGCCGTCGCCGCGGGTCTGATGTCGTGTCTCGGCGTGTGGCCTCCGGTGCACGGACTGGCGCCGGAGCGGCTGCGGAACGACATGGGAAACCTGCTCCTGGCGTTCGTCATGTTGTGGGCCTACCTGTCGTTCTCGCAGTATCTCATCATCTGGTCCGGCGACCAGCCGAGCGAGATCGAATGGTATCTGCACCGCGTCACCGGATTCTGGGGGGCGCTGGCGATCGGACTGATCGCGTTGCACTTCGCGCTGCCGTTCCTCGCGCTGCTGTCGCGGGACTTGAAGCAGGATCCCCGCTGGCTGGGCGGGATCGCGGGGCTGCTGATCGTGATGCACGTGGCGGACGTGTATTGGACGACGGTCCCCGCTTACTCGCACGAGCGCGTGGCCGCCCATTGGGGCGACCCCCTCGCCGTGATCGGCATCGGGGGGCTGTGGAGCGCCGCTGTCGCCTGGCACCTGCGGCGGCGGCTGCCGCCGGTGCTCGACGCCCTGGAGCGCGCGGCGGCGCGCGACGCGGCGATGGAGGCCCAACATGGCTGAGCACTTTGCCCGGGGAGAGCACGGCGGCGCGAAGCGCCCGCTCGGACAAGAGGCGGACCGCCTGAGCATCCGTGGCGTCCTGTGGACCGGCGCCGGCCTGGCGCTGCTCGTGCTGTTCGCGGTGGTGATGATGCGGGGGACGTTCAGGGCGCTTGCTCCCTGGATGAAGCCGGCGGAGACGGTGGGGACCCGCCCGCAGCCGCGGCGCGACGCGCTCGCCGAGCCGCCGCTCGATCCAGACCAGCCCGCCGAACTGCGCGAGCTCCGCCGGCAGGAGGAAGACGTCCTTTCGACTTTCGGCTGGATCGACAAGGAGCGGGGCGTCGCCCGCGTGCCGATCGAGCGGGCGATCGATCTGTTCGCGGAAGGGGTCCGTCCCGGCGGCGAATCCCCCGCGCCGGCCGAACCGCCCACCCCCGCAGCGCCACCGCGGCAACCCCCCGCCGCTCTGCCGAACGAGGAGGCCGTGCCATGAGCCGCAACCGCACGATCGCATGGGCCGCGCTCCTGGCCGCGTTGGCCGGCGGCCGCGCTTCCGCCGCGGAGCAACCGCCCGGCGTGCAGCAGCAAATTCTGCGGAGCGTCGGGATCGAGCAGAAGCTCGACGGGCAGGTTCCGCTCGATCTCCCGTTCCGCGACGAGGCGGGCGGCCGCGTCACGCTGGGCGATTATGCGGGCGAGAAACCGGTCCTGTTGAACCTCGTGTATTACGAATGCCCGATGCTGTGCAACGTGGCGATGGAGGGGCTGGTCCGCACGCTGCGGACGCTCGAGTTCACTCCCGGCGACGAGTTCGAGATCGTCACCGTCAGCTTCGACCCCCGCGAGACGCCGCAGCGCGCCGCGCAGGCCAAACGGAAATTCCTCCGCCATTACGACCGTCCCGACGCGGCCGGCGGCTGGCACTTCCTCACCGGCGACGAAACCTCCATCCGCCCGCTCGCGGAAGCGGTCGGCTTCCGCTACGAGTACGACGACCAGAAGGCCCAGTTCGCGCATGCCGCGGGAATCATGGTGCTCACCCCCGACGGCCGGCTCTCCCGCTATCTCGACGGCATCGACTATCCGGCCCGCGACCTGCGGCTCGCGCTGGTCGAGGCGTCCGAATACCGCATCGGCTCGGCGACCGATCACGTGCTGCTGTTCTGCTATCAGTACGACCCGGCGACCGGGAAGTACGGGTTGCTGATCCATCGCGTCATCCAGGCGGCGGGGGCGGCGACCGTGCTGCTGCTGGGGGGCGGAATCGGATTGATGATCTGGCGCGAGCGGCGCGCGAGGCGCGCCGGACGAATCCCGCCCCGCGTGGGGGGCGGGCTTGACCTCTGAACTCTGAAACAATGAACCAGGGATTCGAACTCTTCCCGGACGCGGGCTCGGCGTATGCCGGCGACGTGGACGCGCTGTACGCGTTCCTGGTCGCGGTCGCGCTGCTGTTCACGTTCGGCATCTGCTTCGCGATCCTGTTCTTCGCCGTGCGCTACCGGTCCGGCAGCGACGTGCCCCGCCGGCCGCTCGCGGTGCGGCACATCCGGGCGATCGAGATCACGTGGTCGGTCGTTCCACTCCTGTTGACGATGGTCATGTTCGGCTGGGGCGCGGCGTTGTATCTCCGCCAGCAGCAGCCGCCGGACGATGCGCTCGAGATCGCGGTCATCGGCAAGCAGTGGATGTGGCAACTGCAGCACGCGGAAGGCCGGCGGGAGCACAACGAGCTGCACGTGCCGGTCGGCCGGCCGGTGCGGTTGACGATGATTTCGGAAGACGTGATCCACAGCTTCTATGTCCCCGCCTTCCGCGTGAAGCAGGACGTGCTCCCCGGCCGCTACACGACGCTCTGGTTCCAGCCGGACCGGCCGGGGGAGCATCACCTGTTCTGCGCCGAATACTGCGGGACGGAGCATTCGCTGATGCGGGGGCGGGTGATCGTGCAGGAGCCGGGGGAGTACGCGCGGTGGCTCGCCGGGGCGACCGGCGACGCTCCGGCGGTCGCCGGCCGCAAGCTGTTCGAGCAGTTCCGCTGCCATACCTGCCACACCAAGGGGGAGGCCGCGCGTGGGCCGGCGCTCGAAGGGCTCCTCGGCCGGAAGGTGCCGCTCGCGGCGGGGGGGTTCGTCGTCGCGGACGAGGACTACGTCCGCGAGTCGATCCTGAATCCGCAGGCGAAGGTGGTCGCGGGGTTCCAGCCGATCATGCCCACCTTCGAGGGGCAGATCGGCGAGGAGGGGATCCTGCAGATCATCGCCTACATCCAATCGCTCTCGGCGGAAGAGGCGGCCGGCGAAATTCAACAGGAGCAACCAGCAGAGCCGGGACGGGCGAAGCCGTAAGCGAGGGGGCCGTACTCTCAATATCTACGAGTATCAACTTTTCAATGCGTGCGACTGGCGGTTTGAATATCTGCAACATTGGGCAAAACCTTCAACCACGGATTCCACTGATGGTCACTGATGACAGAAGAAATCCGTGGCCATGCGTGTCCATCCGTGGTGAACCGCCTTACGGTGTGTTCCCTCGGGTCCGATTGCAGCTCTTCTCCGCGTTTTCGGCGCTCTCCGCGGTTCAGAGCTTTCGGCTTCACCGCTCCGAAACGTTCGAACCGCCGAGAGCGCCGAGGACGCAGAGGCTCGGAGCTCGACTGCAACAACCAAAGATCGTCGAGGATTGGTTGGGGCCTTGCCGGGCTGAGATTTCGTGTCGATTCCGGGATTGGTTGCGGCTCCGCCGCACTGTGCTCTTTGCGACTTCGCGTCGATCTCATGATCGGGAATAGTCCTGGCCTTGCGCGAATTCGGAAACCGCAATGGCGCAGCCACGTGCAACATCAACTCGCCCATGAACGCCGCGCCGCCCCGCATCCATTACCTCAACGCCAACTACAGCCTGTGGTCGTGGCTGGTGACGACCGACCACAAGCGGATCGGGATCCTGTTCATGATCTCGATCACGCTGTTCTTCTTCGTGGGGGGCGGGGCGGCCGTGTTGTTCCGGCTCGAGCTGATGACCCCCGAGGGGGACCTCGTCATCTCCGAGACGTACAACAAGCTGTTCACGCTGCACGGGATCGTGATGGTGTTCTTCTTCCTGATCCCGTCGATCCCGGCGGTGCTGGGGAATTTCTTGATCCCGCTGATGATCGGCGCCCGCGACCTCGCCTTTCCCAAGCTGAACCTCCTCAGTTGGTATCTGTTCATGATCGGCGGCGCGCTCACCATCGCCGCGATCCTCGCCGGCGGCGTCGACACCGGCTGGACCTTCTACACCCCCTACAGCAGCACCTACTCGAACACGCAGGTGATGACCGCCGCGATCGGGATCTTCGTCACCGGCTTCTCCTCGATCCTCACGGGGCTGAACTTCATCGTCACGATCCACACGATGCGCGCCCCGGGGATGACCTGGTTCCGGCTGCCGTTGTTCGTATGGGCCCACTATGCCACCTCGCTGATCAACGTGCTCGGCACGCCGGTGCTGGCGATCTCGCTGGTGCTCGTGGCGCTCGAGCGGGGGCTGGGACTCGGGATCTTCGACCCGAAGCTCGGGGGGGACCCGCTCCTGTTCCAGCACTTGTTCTGGTTCTACTCGCACCCCGCCGTGTACATCATGATCCTCCCCTCGATGGGGGTCGTCAGCGAGTTGGTGGCGTGCTTCTCGCGGAAGCGGGTGTTCGGCTACGCGTTCATCGCCTTCTCGAGCCTGGCGATCGCGACGCTCGGGTTCCTGGTGTGGGGGCACCACATGTTCGTCAGCGGGCAGTCGGCGTATGCCGGGATGATCTTCTCCTTCCTGAGCATGCTCGTCGCGGTCCCCTCGGCGATCAAGGTCTTCAACTGGACCGCCACGCTGTACCGCGGCTCGGTGGAGCTGAAAACGCCGATGCTCTACGCGCTGGGGTTCATCGGCCTGTTCACGATCGGCGGATTGACGGGACTGTTCCTGGCGACGCTCGCGGTGGACGTTCACGTTCACGACACCTATTTCATCGTGGCCCACTTCCATTACATCATGGTGGGGGGGGCGGTGATGGGCTATCTGGGAGGGATTCACTTCTGGTGGCCCAAGATGACCGGCAAACTCTATCCGGAATGGTGGGGCCGGTTCTCCGCGGTGCTGATCTTTTTCGGGTTCAACCTGACGTTCTTCCCGCAGTTCGTGCTGGGCTACCTGGGGATGCCGCGGCGGTATCACATCTACGTGCCGGAGTTCCAGGTGCTCAACGTGATGTCGTCGGCGGGGGCGTCGATCCTGGGGGTGGGCTATCTCGTGCCGTTGGCGTACCTGCTGTGGTCGCTGCGGTACGGCCGGCGGGCGGGACCGAACCCTTGGAACGCCCGGGGGCTGGAGTGGGAGACTTCCTCCCCGCCGACCACGTTCAACTTCGACGAGACCCCGATCGTGACCGAAGGGGCCTATCCCTATCCGCCGCTCGACACGGCGGAGGCGGAACGCGAGTTGGAAACGATCGAGACGGGGTGATGGTCGAAAGTTGAGAGTTGAGAGTTGAGCGAGCCTTCCACTTAGGTTGGGGAAGAATCCGCACGAAACTTTCTATGTCCGCCATGACCACCACGACGCCGATATCCACCGCCCCGCACGTCGCGCATCACTTCGACGACGCTGAGCAGCAGTTCGAGGCGGCCCGTCTCGGCATGTGGCTGTTCCTGGCGACCGAAGTCCTGTTCTTCGGCGGGATGTTCACCGGGTATGCGATGTATCGCGCCGCGTACCCGGAAGCGTTCCACGAAGGGAGTGGCCGGCTGGATCTCGTGTGGGGGACGATCAACACGGCCGTCCTCCTGGTCAGCAGTCTGACGATGGCGCTTGCCGTCCATTCCGCGCAGAGCGACGACCGCAAGGGAACGGCCCGGTTCATCGCGGCGACGATGCTGCTGGGGGCGGCGTTCCTCGGCGTCAAGGCGTATGAATACGCCCACAAGTTCCACGAGCATCTCGTGCCGGGAGCGGAGTTCGCTCCCGCGGAGCTTGCGAGCGGGGTCCAGCCGGGGCACGTCGAATTGTTCTTCTCGTTCTATTTCGCGATGACCGGCATGCACGCGCTGCACATGGTGATCGG
>JBBDNU010000175.1:5588-14444 GCA_040877365.1 Planctomycetales bacterium | reverse complement strand
CAATCCGGCAGATCCTTATGCCACGTCGCCAAGTCTTTCTTCTCCAGCTCATACCAGATCTGGAACACGAGCTGCCGGTCCTTCCAGAGGATGTCGCGGCACTCCTTCATCCGGCGGGTGTACGGGACGTCGCGGTAGGCGGCCGAATCCTGGTGACTGAGAACATTGTGGCAGTCCTCCTCGACGGCATCGTTCAAACTGTAAAGGCCCGAGGGGTCGATCGAGTTCGTCGGATTGTTCGACGCATATCGATATGTCTCCCACCGCAACACGAGTGCGGAAGGGATTCGCATCGCTACAAAGGAACGGACGACGCTCGGGCCATCGCGCTTGGTGAGCGGGTCGGACGAAATCCAGCGGCCGATGATTGGATTGTACATTTCGATCGTTTCCTTCTGGCTCGAACGTCGCGGCTCATCAGGTCGGCCACGTTCCGAAAATGCCCGGCGTTCCATGTGATGGTGATCGCGAGGCCACCTTCCGGTTTTCCGTACAATGGAAGCACTGGCACGACGGCCCGTGGCCGAAGTCGCACTTCGCCAATGCCGCCGGACGGTCCCGGAGGCAGTTGGCGCATCTGCAACTCGGGCCGTGGCCGACATCGCGGATCGCGAGCGGCGCGGGGTATTGGGGCGCCCAGCGGATCACTGCCGGCTCTTGTGACCGCCCGAGCTCGCGCCGCCGCCGTTGGCGTTGCTGTTCCAGTTCCTCGAGGAACTCGAGCCGCCGCCGATGGTCCGTCTCGAGCCGTCGTTGCAGCCGCGCCGCGTTCCAGTAGTACCGCTTGTCCTGCGTGAGTTGGTACGCCCAGTGGAAGCAGAGGAACGCCTCGTCGCGGCGGCGTTGTCTTCCAGACAGGTCGCCCGCTTCGTAAGGAAGCTGGCGAACTCATCTGTCGGGCTGAACGAGCGCAGATACCAGTCCTGCCGCCGCTCTTCCTCGGTCCACTCGCGCGGCCACTCGCGATAATGCTCGTCCGGTGGGTTCGCGAAGCCGTGGCCGGAGGCGTCGATGTTGAACACGTCCGGCACGCCGTTGAACTTCCCCTGCGGATCGTCCCAGCGCGAGAAAAGGTGCTCCGGGGCCGCGACCAGCTTCATCGGATACCCGAGCCGCCGGCCGACGCTCGTGTACAGCACCGGCATCGACGAGCACGTGCCGCCGGGACCGTCGAGAATGCCGTGAATGAACAGGTCCCGCGAATCGCTGAAGTCCGGGTCGACGCAGTGTGGATCCTGAAACTTCGGATCCTTCACGCGATCCGGGTTGTAGCGTACGCCGAGATCGCGCTCAAGCACCGTAATCAGCACGAGCACGCAGAAGTAGCCCTGCGAGAATTGGTAGTCCGCGGGGTCGGCCAGAAATCGGTAGTACAGCCGCTCCGTGTCGCGGCGGACCCGTTCCACCCACCCGTCGAGCTTGTCGAGCAGCCGGGAAATGTCGAGGTTCTCGCTGCCCGGCAGGTTCTGCGCGAGCCGCAGGTTCCACTCGGCAAGGTCGTATTCGGCCTCGGTCGGCGGAGCGAGTTTCAGGTCGTCCCAGATGCGGGCGAGTTGCAGATCGGGACGCATGACGGCCCCCGGTAATGCGGTGACGCCGAAAACGTCAACCGCTGATTCTGGGGCAATCCGACTCTGAATGTCAATCACTTTTCCGGAAATGCGCGGAATTCCTCGCGCGACGCCAACGGACGCCGGTATTCTCAAGCCAGTCGGCCCTGATTTCCGGTACACCGTGTTTTTCAGATCGCAGGAGAATTCGCCGTGCTCACCATTCTCGGCTGGATCGTGTTCGGGTTGATCGCGGGGGGGATCGCGCGGCTGTTGATGCCGGGGCACGATCCGATGGGCTGCCTCGGGACGATCCTCCTCGGCATCGCCGGCTCGTTCGTCGGCGGGTTCATCTACCACCTGCTCTTCCGCGGCGACTGGGGCGAATTCCATGCGGCGAGCCTGATCGGCTCGGTGCTGGGGGCGATCTTGCTCTTGTTCATCGGCCGCAAAATGGGGCCGCGGCGGCGCTGGTGACGGCCCGGATGGACACTCGTCGAATCGGGCCCGGAATTTTCTTGACTTCCGACCATCCCCCCAGTCCACTGGACGGACTGCTGGGCGGCCCGTTCGTCACCGGGACCGACAGCGGTGCCGGCGCAGCCCGCCGGGCCGAGTTCCTTCGAACGGGAGAACGCTGATGGCGGAAACCGAAAGCGCCGAACCGAACCAGGAAGAGATCGTCGAATCGCTGTATCGCTACGCGGCCGAACGGATGGGCGAAGGCGACAGCGACGAGGAGGTCGAGCGGAAGCTGCGCGAGCAGGGGCTGGATGCCGGCGCGGCTTCGGCCATCGTCGGCAATCTCGCGGAGGCCCGCTATCAGGCGACTGTTTCGGCCGGGCGGAAGAACATGCTGATCGGAGCGATCGTCTGCATCGTGGGCATCGTCGTCACCGTCGGGTCGTACTCGGCGGCGACCGGCGGCGGCTCGTACGTGGTGGCCTGGGGGGCGGTCCTGTTCGGCGCGGTCCAGTTCTTCCGCGGACTGACGCAATCCGCCGGCGGCGGTTGACGGACTCACTCTTCCGCGTCGTCCTGCTGCTCTTCCCGATCTTCCGCCGAGCCGACTTCCTGCGGGCCGGCGGGGGTGCGGCGGAAGACGGCGACCACGTCGTCGACCGGGACCACGAACAGCAGGTTGTCCGGCTCGAAATCGACTGGGATCGCGTGCTTCGGGTGGAACAGCACCTTGTCGTACTTGCGGAGCGGATAGTCCTCGTCGTGCGCGATCTGGGCGCTGATCTCGACGATCCGCCCGGTGATCGTGGGGATCTCGGCCGCGTCCGGCAGCACGATCCCGCCGCGGGTCTTCTGCCGGCTCTCGTCCTTGCGGATCAGGATCCGCATCCCCAGCGGTTCGACGAACTCGGTCACGGAACAGGCTCCAGGCAGTGTCGGGAAGAATCGAATCGGAAAAGCGCAGGCGCACTGTGCTTCGGGGTGCGCAAACCTTTCGACCACGGATTTCACTGATGGGCACCGATCAAGAAACCCAGATCCGTGCCCCCATCCGTGATGTGAAATTATAGGCGCGCGGGCGGACCGGGGGCGATGGGAAATGGCGTGGTCGTGGGGCAGGCTTTCCAGCCTGCCGTCCGGGCAGACATGGATGTCTGCCCCACGTCCCCACGCCCTTCGCGGACTCAGGGCGTGCCACCCTCATCTCGGTTCGATGACTGCTCTACCGCGGCGGACCGCTGCGCGGCGAGCTTCGGTTCCGCCTCTTTCCACAGCGGGCCGTACACCTCCTTGTCGAACGGCGGGCAGCCGGTGGCGTACTGGCCGAGCGGGTGGTCCTTCGTCCGCATCAGGTTCGTGCAGTAGGAGAAGGTGCGGCAGACGAGCTTGCGGTCGAGCCGGCCGCGCTCGCGGAGGTTCTTCGCGAAGTCCGGCTGCGAGAGGGTGGCCCGCCCCATGCCCACGATCGCGATGCGTCCCGCCGCCACGTTTCCCGCCCCCGCGTGGAGGGCGAAGTCCTGGAGCCAACTGTATCCGCTCCCCATCACCGGCAGGTCGGGCACGGCCGCCTGGATCGCCGCCGCCAGCCGGAAGTGCCGCAGCACGCCGAGCAGCGGGTGCTCCGGCGCGTGATAGCCGTCGATCGGCGGGAACTCCGCGGGCCGCAGCACGTGCGGATTGGCGTAGGGATTGCCCGCCGAGATGTTGATGAGCGCCACGCCCCAGTCGCGCAACCACTGCGCCACTTGAATCGGCTCGCGCGGATCCTCGCGGAGATGGTCCTGCGGATCGACGCCGAACGCCGTGACGAGCGGCAACTCGTGCGGGCACGGCGCGCCGATGAAGTCTTCCCCCTGGCCGCGATACGGGATCCCGTCGTAGGCGTTCATCCGCGTGGCGACGATGAGCCGCGGATGCTCTGCACGGACGCGGCCGATCACGTTCCGCACGAGCCGCGTGCGGTTCTCGAGGCTGCCGCCGTACTCGCCCGGCCGGTTCGTCGCGGCGAGCAGCTCCGAGAGCAGATAGCGGTGGCACTGCTTGATGTCGATGAAATCGCAGCCGATGCGGGCGCACCAACCGGCGGCGGCGACGTACCGGTCCTCGATCCGCTGCAGGTCGTCGTCGGAGAGGAGCGGGTACGAGGCGTCGAGCCTGCGGCCGGTCGACTTGTCGAGCGTGAGCGGGTCGAGGACCGGGTCGTGCGTGGCGATCAACGGCTTGCGGTAGCCGTAGCGCCCGGAGTGGGTGAGCTGCAACCCGACCAGCAGGTCGCCGTCGTTGCCGAATTCGGCGCGATGGGCCCGCCGGCATTCGGCGAGCATCGCTTCGATGGCGGAAGCCGTGCCCTCGTGAAGCCACAACTGGCGGGGGTTCATTCGCGCCGCTTCGCTGATCGCGGTCGCCTCCCCCCAAATGATCTTCGCCCCGCCCCCGCCGAACCGGCGGTAACGGCGAAACGTCAATTCGTCGGGCCGCCCGTCGAGAGTGCCGTCGCAGCCTTCCATGGGCTGCACGGCGAGCCGGTTCCCCGCCGCCCGCGGGCCGACCTGCACCGGTTCGAAGAGCGGCGCGAAGTCGTCGGAGAGTTTCAGCTCGTGCCCCAGGGCCGCGGCATCCGCCTCGACGTCGGCGGGAGACTTGTACTTGAAGTAACGGGCCATGCGGGGGAGCGATGCGGCGATGCGGAAACCGAAACCGCCATCATGGCATACGCGTCTCCGAGCGACAAGAAAACCCATCCCATAGCCGGCGGGAAAACTTCCCGCCGAGAGCCCGCGACGGCCCCGCCACGCGGGTTGCCGCGGCGGGGAGATCCTCGGTGAGTGCGCCGGCGGTCATTGACCGCCGGCTGTGGGCGGATTGGTGCGGAGTGCGGCCGAATCGCTATGATGGTCGCTGACGCACGTTCGAGCCAGAATCCGTCCCGCGCAGGATGCGACGCATGTCCGAACCTTCCTCGTCCTCCCCCACCGACTTCGTCCGCCAGATCGTCGCCCGCGATCGCGAGGCGGGCAAGTGGGGCGGCCGTGTCCATACCCGGTTCCCCCCCGAGCCGAACGGCTACCTGCACATCGGCCACGCCAAGTCGATCTGCCTGAACTTCGGCATCGCCCGCGAGTTCGGCGGGAAGTGCAACCTCCGCTTCGACGACACCAATCCCACCAAGGAGGAGCAGGAGTACGTCGACGCCATCCAGGACGATGTCCGCTGGCTCGGGTTCGACTGGGAGGACCGCGAGTTTTACGCCTCCGATTATTTCGAGCGGCTCTACGAGTGGGCGGTCCAGCTCATCGAAGACGGCAGGGCCTACGTCGACAGCCAGAGTCTCGAAGAGATCCGCAAGGGCCGCGGCACGCTCACCGAGCCGGGGGTCGAAAGCCCCTATCGCGGTCGCTCGATCGAGGAGAACCGTGACCTGTTCCGGCGGATGCGGCTGGGCGAGTTCCCCGACGGGGCGCACGTGCTGCGGGCGAAGATCGACATGGCCTCGCCGCATTTGATCCTGCGCGACCCGGTGCTGTACCGCATCCGGCACGCGCATCATCACCGCACCGGGGACAAGTGGTGCCTGTATGCCACCTACGACTGGGCCCACGGGCAGTCGGACTCGATCGAGGGGATCACGCACTCGATCTGCACGCTCGAGTTCGAGAACCACCGCCCGCTGTACGACTGGTGCCTCGACCAGTTGGGGGTGCATCACCCGCAGCAGATCGAGTTCGCCCGCTTGAATCTCACCTACACGCTGATGAGCAAGCGAAAGCTGCTCGAGCTGGTGCAGGAGCGACGGGTCTCCGGCTGGGACGACCCGCGGATGCCGACGCTCCGCGGCCTCCGCCGCCGGGGTTACACGCCGGAGGCGATCCGCAACTTCTGCGCGGAGGTCGGCGTCACGAAGTTCAACAGTCTCACCGACCTCGTCGTGCTGGAGAACTCGCTACGGGAGGACCTCAACAAGCGGGCGCCGCGGTTCATGGCGGTGCTGCGGCCGCTCAAGATCGTCATCGAGAATTATCCCGAGGGAGAGACGGAAGAACTGGACGCCGTGAATAACCCCGAGGATCCCGCCGCCGGCACGCGGAAAGTCCCCTTTTCGCGGGAGCTGTACATCGAGCGCGAGGACTTCCTGGAGGAAGCGCCGAAGAAGTTCTTCCGCCTCGCCCCCGGACGAGAGGTCCGGCTGCGGTACGCGTACTTCATCACCTGCACCGGCGTGGTGAAGGACGCCGACGGCGAGGTCGTCGAGCTCCGCTGCACTTACGACCCCGCCACCCGCGGCGGCGACGCCCCCGACGGCCGCAAGGTGAAGGCCACGCTGCACTGGGTCTCCGCCCCGCACGCGCTCCCCGCGGAAGTCCGGCTGTACGACAACCTGTTCGTCAAAGAAGACCCGCAGGACGTGGACGAGGGCCAGACCTACCGCGACAACCTGAACCGCGACTCGCTGGAAGTGCTTTCCGATTGCCGGTTGGAGCCGAACCTCGCGGGCAAGGCGCCGGGCTTCCACTGCCAGTTCGAGCGACTGGGCTACTTCTGCGTCGATCCCGACGGCACCAGCGAGAAGCCGGTCTTCAATCGCGCGGTGACGCTCAAGGACACTTGGGCGAAGGAGCAGAAGAAGGGGGAGCGCGCATAGCCGGCGGGGAAACCTCCCGCCGGAGATCGGCGTCGCCCCGTTCCATCCGACGCGTGCTGCGGCGCGGGAACGGCGGTCGTTGACCGCCGGCTATGGGGAATCACTCTCGTACCGCGGTCGCGCGGCGAGGGTGTCGCGGAGGGCGGGGAGCAGGCCCGCTTTCCGCCATTTCTTGAAGTGGCCGTACACCGTCCGCCACGCCGGAAAGTCGTGCGGGAGCATCCGCCACGCGCAGCCGGTCGTCCAGCGGTAGCGGATCGCGTTCACGATCTCGCGCGGGTCGGCGCGCCGGCCGCGATCGGACCGGCCTTGCCGACCGACGAGCGGCCGCGCCCGCTCCCATTGCTCGTCGGTCAGGTCGCTCAGGTAGGGAAGACGCTGCGGCGAGGCGGGGGCGGCACGCGACGCCGCCGGCACGTCGGGATCGAGAGAGTCCTTGAACGGCAGCCGCGGCGCGCGGCGATCGGGCGTGGGCACGTCAATTCTCCTCCGAAGGACGCCAAGGAGCGTCGCGGATGCGGCGAAGCTCCGGCTCCATCCACTTGCGGCACAGTTCGGTGATCGGAATGCGACGGCGGGCCGCCTCGAAGCGGATCGCCTTCCAGTCCGAGAGCGGCACAAAGACGGAGATTTGCTTTTTGAGTTCGAGCTGGGGCATGGGGAAACGGAAGTCAGAAGTCAGAAGTCAGAGGTCAGAAGGCAGAAGGCAGAAGGCAGAAGGCGGATGGCAGTCGGCAGAAGGCGCTGCTTACTGCCTGCTGCTTTCATCACTGGCGGCGCCTCTTGTGGGAGGCGGGGGATCGCGGCGCGAGCCAGTCGGCGCCGGCGAGATGGCGGTTCGCGGGCGGGTGCCTTTTCCGCGGGGCGGGAAAGCGGCCGGACGACGGGTTCGCCTTGTCGTCCCGCGACTTGTTGCCGCGGGGCTTCCGGCCGTCGATCGCACCGCGGGGTTGCTGCTTCTTCCCGGTTCGCCGGCGCTTGCGGGGCGACTCGTCGAGCGCCGCATCCTGCAGGGCTTGCAGGTCGTCCCGCAGCTCGGAGAGATCGGGTTCTTCTTCGGGGTTCCAGGCGAAGCGCGCGGTGCGGACCATGGGGTCTCCTTCTGGGTTGATGGGTAGAGGCCGGAAGGCAGAAGGCAGAAAGCAGAAGCCAGAAGCCAGGAGGCCATTGCCGCGCATTTTTCCTGATTGCCGCGATTTCTGCCGACTGCTTTCTGCCGACTGCCTTCCCGGGGGAGCGGCGACCTCCGTGTCGCCCCGAGTGACGGTCCGTGTCGAATCTCCTCCGGCAGGCGAGCCTCCTTGCTCGATGGCGGCCTTCCTTGCCTTCACAACGCGACTCGGCTTGCGTGACGGACGCATTATAAATACACTGACGTTCACTGTTCAAGTCGATTATTGCAAAATAGTCCAGAATATTGTTCAATAGAGTTCGGAAGTTCAATCCGGCGTGGAGCTTGGAAATGTCCGAAAATCTTTCCGAACGACCCCACCGGCTCTCCCCCCTCGAGCGGATCGCCGCGACGGTCCGGGCGCATCGCCTGCGGAAAGGATGGAGCCCGGGCGAACTGGCCCGCCGGGCCGGCGTCTCCCGGACGACGCTGCACCATCTCGAGCGGGCCGAGACGTCCCGCCCTCAGGCGGCGATCCTGCGGCGGATCGCCGAGGCGCTCGAACTTCCCGCCGACTGGCTGGAAGACCGGGCCGGAGCATCGAGAAAGCGGGCCGGCGCTTCCCCGCGGGAGGCGCTCTCGGCTCCCGATCTTCCATCCCCCGCGCCCGCGCCGCGGGAGGCCTTCGACCGCGCCACGAACCCGTTGATCGAGGAGGTCGCGGAGGACCGCCCCGAACTCTTCCGCGGCTGGAGCGACGCCGAGTGGCGGGAGTTGTACAGCAGCTTCGGCGCGGGGGGCGCGTTGACGCGGGAGGGCGTGATCGAATCCGCCCGGCGGATCGACCGCCGCCGCGCGACGCTCCGCAAGCTCGAAGTGGTGCTCGACACGCATTTGGAAGAGGTGGCGGAAGGCCTCGTCGACGCCCTCTACCGCATGCTCGACCCGACCGCCGGCGGAATACGAAGCGCGGAATGCGGAGTGGGGAATCGGTTGAGCGCGGAATGCGGAGTGGGGAATCGGTTGAGCGCGGAATGCGGAGTGCGGAGTGCGGAATGAAAACCCCACACTCCCAACACCGAACTCCGAACTCC
>JBBDNU010000175.1:0-5488 GCA_040877365.1 Planctomycetales bacterium | reverse complement strand
ACTCCGAACTCCGCACTCCCCAAAGGGGCGGCTCGATTGAATTTCCGTCCGCCGCGCTGTTGAATGAGAGAGATCGATTGGGAATATGAACTTTGCGAAATGAAATAGCGAAAGGGTGGGTCGGATGGATTTCTTGAGGAACCTGAGCCGCTCCGTCATTCTGCTGGCGGCGGCGGGGCTGGCGACCGGGAGCTTGGGCTGCGCCGAGAAGCCGCAGGCGACTTCGGGGAACGGCGTCGAGTCCGGCTCGGCGACGCGGCCGGGGGTGAGCGTGCAAGACGACGTTGCGCCGCCGGCCGGCACGCCGTCCTCGCCGACCGAGCCGGAGAACCCGCCGCTGCGCGCTCCGGGTCTCGCGCCGGGGCCGGGCGAGAAGCAGGAACCTGCTGCCAGCGAGGCGGACACGACGCCCCTGCCCGAGTAGCGACCGGCGAGCGGGGTGCGTCAGCCCCCCGTGGGTTCCGCCAGCGCTTGGCCAGTCGTGAGAACAAGCCTCGCGCGCGGGCCGTTGCGCTCTCGCGCGCCGAATGCTGTGCCGGCAAGCCAGGTCCCGCCCGGCCGGCGGGACCTACGGCGCGGCGCGTTGCCGGCGCGGGGGGCATTCGCTATCGTCTCGGGAAGTGCCGGAGCGGTCCCGCCCCGAACGTCCCCGCTCGAACCCCGCCCGCGCCGGAGCGCCCCTCATGAAAATCCGAAGCTGGTCGATCGGTCTCGTCGCGCTGTCGCTGATCGGGATGGAGGCCGCCGCCTTCATCGCCCGCGGCCAGACCGGGGGTGACGACCGCCCGGTTCCAGTCGAAACGGCCCCCGCCGCGCAGCCGTCCGCCGCAAGGAACCCTCCGGCCGACGGCGTCCCCCCCGCGGCCGAACCGCCCCGCCGCACCGCGCCCGCCCTGGGTCGCGGCGGCGACGCCTCGAACGCCGTCCCGATGGACTGGCCGCACTGGCGGGGCCCCGAGATGAACGGCGTCTCTCGCGAGACCGGGTTGGTCGATTCCTGGGACCCCGACGGCGGCGCGGGAAGCAACCTGCTCTGGAAGCGCGAGGACCTCGGTGGCCGCTCGACGCCGATCGTGATGAACGGCAAGCTGTACATGCTCGTCCGCGATCAGCCCGGCACCACGCGGGAAGGGGAGAAGGTCGTTTGTCTCGACGCGGCGACCGGCCAGACCCTGTGGGAGAACCGCTTCAACGTCTATCTCTCCGACGTTCCCGACACGCGCGTCGCCTGGTCCGCGGTCGTCGGCGATCCCGCGACCGGCGACGTGTACGCCGTCGGCGTGTGCAACTATTTCCAGAAAATCGACGGCAACACCGGCAAGACGATCTGGGGCCATTCGCTCAACGAGGAGTACGGGTTCCTCGACACCTACGGCGGCCGGACGAACTTTCCCATCCTCCAGGGAGACCTGGCGATCGTTTCGGCGGTGGTCATCGGCTGGGGGGAAACGTCGCGGCCGACCCATCGCTTCGTCGCCTTCGACAAGCGCAACGGGCAGCCGGTGTGGATCCAGGGGACCACGCCCCACCCGCACGACACGACCTACAGCGCCCCGGTCGCGACCGTCATCGAGGGGCAGCCCGCGATCGTCTTCGGCTCCGGCGACGGCGGCGTCCACGCCTTCCAGCCGCAGACCGGCAAGCCGATCTGGAAATACATGGTCACGAAGCGGGGCGTGAACACGACCCCGCTGGTGATCGACGGCGGGAAGACGGTGATCTGCGGCCACAGCGAAGAGAACCTCGACAGCAACGAGATGGGGGCCCTCTTCTCGCTCGATGCCACGAAAATAGGAGACATCACGCAGAGCGGGGTGAATTGGCGGGTGCGGCAATGGGCCGTCGGCCGCGCCGCGCCGTTGCTCGTCGATGGCCGTCTCTACGCCGTCGAGGACGGCGGCAACCTGCTGGTCATCGACCCGAAGACCGGCAAGCGGCTCAGCCAGCAGAAGCTCGGCACCGCCCAGTTCTCGAGTCCGCTGTACGCCGACGGCAAGATCTACGCGTTCACCGCCAACAGCCCGTGGTACATCCTCCAGCCCGACGGCGACAAGGTGAAGGTCCTCCACCGGGTGCGGGTGAGCGGGAACGAGTCGTACGGCTCCCCGATCGTCTCGCACGGCCGGCTGTACTTTCCCACGACGGGGGCGCTGTATTGCGTCGGCCAGCCGGACCACGAGCCACAGGCCGACGCTCGCCCCGAGCCGCCGCAGGCGACGCCCGTCGAAGAGGACACCAAACCCGCGCAGGTGCAGGTCGTTCCGGTCGAGGCGCTGATCCAGCCCTCGCAGGAGCAGCCGTTTCAGGTTCGGCTGTACAACGCCAACGGGCAGTTCCTGCGCGTCGTGGACGACGCGGAATTCTCGATCGAAGGCGCAGGCACGATCGGGAAGGAGGGGCTGTACGTTCCGCCGGGCAACAAGAACTCGCCGGCCCGGCAGTATCCGCCGGAGGAATGGAAGGTTCGCCATCATGCAGTCACGGTGACGGCCAAGGTCGGCGACCTCGTCGGGCAGGCGCGAATCCGCGTCGTGCCGCCGCTCCCCTGGAAGTTCGATTTCTCGGACGGCGTCATTCCCATCACGTGGGCTTCGATCCGCTACCGGCACGTGCCGGCCGACTTCGATTTCCTGGGCCGCCTGCGGAAGGAGGATCCCCGCGCCGCGGACCTGTACATCTACCTGCAGTCGGGCTTCGTCAACGGCGGCCAACCGAAGCTCGTCTTCGACGACACGACCCCCGCGCAGACGTGGACGGCCTTCCGGCGGTTCCTCGGCCTGCTCGAGACCGTCCTCACCCTCGAAGACGCCCGCCGCGACATCGATCCCGGACTGCGGAAACTCGTCGATGAGAAGTTCCTCGCGAAGTTCGACTGGCAGGAGATCGAGGGAGGCGGCGTGCGGCTCACGGTCGAGAAGGGATCCCGCGAGTTGGACGGCAATCCCGTCGCCATGAAGATCACCACCATCCCGCTGGGGACCAAGAGCCAGGGCTTCATGGGACCGAACGACCTCAGCAATTACACCGTCCAGGCCGACGTGTACGTCCCCCGGCGGGTCAACGTGATCGGGACCGGCGAAGACCGGCAAGAGACCGTGCGGTTGCCGGACGTGGGGATCATCGCCCAGCGGTACACGCTCGACCTGATGGGCACGAACCAACAGCTTCAGATCCGCTCGTGGCGGGCGCAGTTGGAGCAGCGGTTCGCCAAGACGATCCCGTTCGAGTGGAAGGCCGACACGTGGTACACGCTGAAGCTCCGCGCCTCGGTCGAAAACGGCCAAGCGGTGCTGCGGGGGAAGGTCTGGGAGCGCGGGACGGAGGAGCCGTCCGAGTGGACGATCGAGGCCGCCGACGCCGTGCCCAACGTGCAGGGGGCGCCCGGTCTTGCCGCGAACTCCACGCTCGCCGAGATCTTCTACGACAACATCCGCGTCACCCCGAACGAGTGACAGTAGTTCCAAGAACGCCGTTTCCGTCATTCCCGCGCAGTGCCTGCCCCCAGCGAAGGCGGGGGCGGGAATCCAGTGCCCGTCCCCGTCCGCGCCGCCGCTGGATGCCCGCCTTCGCGGGCATGACACGCGCGAACTAGGAAGTCCTGAGGCGCCCCCCGGCGACTGACTTGCCTCGTGCGGGTCCGATCCGCGAGAATCAATGAACAGCCCGCCCCCATGCGGGGCGGGATTCGCTCCACACACCACAGTCGCTCCACAGCAGGAACGATCATGCGCCGATCAGCCGACCACAGCCCGGCAGTCTCCTTTCTCTGCGCCGTCGCGGGAGCGCTCCTGCTCGCATCGTGCAGCTCCGCGGAGCCCGAAGTCGCCCAGGCCGCCCAGGCGGCCGACCAGGTGCCGCCCGCGGCGAAGTCGAGCAGCGATCTCGATGCCGTCGCCGCCGCGCTCGCCGATATCGGCAAGATGAAGGACCCCGTCGCCGCCGCGCAGGCCGACATCGCCAGGCTCAAAGTCGGCCAGCACGACTGGCCGCAGTGGGGCGGCTGGAGCGGCAAGAACAACACTCCCGACGTCGACAGCCTCCCCGCCGAGTGGGACATCGCGACCGGCAAGAACCTCAAGTGGAAGGCGACGCTCGGCTCCCAGACCTACGGCAACCCCGTCATCGCCAACGGCAAGATCTTCGTCGGGACGAACAACGGGGCCGGCTATCTCAAGCGCTATCCCTCGAACGTCGATCTCGGCTGCCTGCTTTGCTTCGACGAAAAGACCGGCGCGTTCCTGTGGCAGCACTCGAGCACCAAGCTCCCCACCGGCCGCGTCCACGACTGGCCCGAGCAGGGCATCTGCTCCACGGTGTTCGCGGACGGCGAGCGGCTGTGGTTCGTCACCAGCCGCGGCGAGGTCGTGTGCCTCGACGTCGAAGGCTTCCACGACGGCGAGAACGACGGCCCGTTCCGGGCCGAGGCCAATGAGAACAAGGACGAGGCCGACGTCATCTGGCGGTTCGACATGATGGGCGCGCTCGGGGTCTCGCAGCACAACATGTGCAGTTGCTCGGTGACGTGCTTCGGCGACATCCTGCTGGTCTGCACGGGGAACGGCGTGGACGACGCGCACATCAACATCCCCGCCCCCAACGCCCCCAGCTTCTTCGCCCTCGACCGCAACACGGCCAAGCTCCTCTGGACCGACAAATCCCCCGGGCTGAACATCCTGCACGGGCAGTGGTCCTCTCCGGCGCTCGGAGTGTTCGACGGGCAGCCCCAGGTGCTGTTCGCGGGCGGCGACAGTTGGCTGTACAGCTTCGACCCCCGCGGCGACGGCGAGGGGAACTCCAAGCTCCTGTGGAAGTTCGACGCCAATCCCAAGGAATCGAAGTACATCCTCGGCGGCCGCGGCACCCGCAACGAGATCATCGCCACGCCGGTGATCTACGACGGCCTCGTGTACATGGCGGTCGGCCAGGATCCCGAGCACGGCGAGGGGATCGCCCACCTGTGGTGCGTCGACCCGACCAAGCGGGGCGACGTGAGTCCCGAGCTCGCGTACGACGCCCAGGGGAAGGAGCTCCCCGTCCGGCGGCTGCAGAACGTCATTCCCGAGGCGGGCGACGTCGCCAAGCCCAATCCCAATTCGGCCCTCGTCTGGCACTACAGCACCTACGACATCAATGGCGACGGCAAAATCGAGTTCGAGGAGACGATGCACCGCTCGGTCGGCACCGTCGCGATCAAGGACGACATCCTGTACATCTCCGACTTCAGCGGCCTGTTCCACTGCCTGAACGCCAAGACCGGCGTCCCCTACTGGACCTACGACATGTTTGCCGCCGCCTGGGGCTCGCCGCTCATCGCGGCCGGCAAGGTTTACATCGGCGACGAGGACGGCGACGTCGCGATCTTCGAGCACGGCGCACCGAAGATGAACCTCATCGCCGAGATCAGCATGGAGAACTCCGTCTACAGCACTCCCGTGGTCGCCAACGGCGTGCTCTACATCGCCAACAAGTCCACGCTGTTCGCGATCGA
>JBBDNU010000174.1:0-14728 GCA_040877365.1 Planctomycetales bacterium | reverse complement strand
GCGCGCGGGTGAAATCGTGGGACCGGCGCGCGCACCATCCGGGATCGCCGCCTGAGAATTCGCTCAAGAAGAACAGAAGTGAAACGCTTGCAGTGCAAAGGATCGCAAAGAGAAATTCAGTGAGCCTCCCGCGTGAGCGAGAGAAGAGAAACGCCACGCACGATTCCTTCGAGCAGTTCAGCTACAATCCGAGGTCTGCCTTTCCATCCTTTGCGCTTCTTTGCGTCTTCGCGTCTTTGCGTCGAAAACCTTCGCCACGAGCCGAGCGACCCGATCAGTTCGCACCGGCGCGGGAAATGGACTAATGGAAACCGACGGACCTCGCCGCGTCCTCGGCGAGGGGAAATTCATCCGGCTCGTCTCCGACGACTCGTGGGAGTACGCCGAGCGCTGCCGCGGGACCGGCGTCGTGGGCGTCGTGGCCGTCACCGACGCCGGCGAGCTCGTGCTGACGGAGCAGTTCCGCAAATCGGTCGGCCGGCCGGTGATCGACATTCCGGCGGGCCTCGTCGGCGACGACCGCGGGGCGGAGGCGGAGCAGAGCGCCGAAGCGGCCCGCCGCGAACTGGTCGAAGAGACCGGCTGGCGGGCCGGCCGGCTCGAGTTCCTCGCCCGCTGCCCGACGTCGCCGGGCATCACCTCGGAGACGATCGACCTCTACCGCGCGACGGAGCTGGAGCGAGTCGCCGCAGGGGGCGGCGACGAGCACGAAGAGATCACCGTCCACGCGGTCCCGCTCGAAGAGGTCGCAACCTGGCTCGCGGAATGCGAAGGCCGCGGCGCGGCGGTCGACGTCAAGGTGTACGCGGCGCTGCACTTCGCCCGGCGTTCTCGATGACGACGCCCGGCAGCGCCCCGGTCGGCTTGTCGTGTTCGACGACCGCCGTCCCGCCGACGAGCACGAGGTCGAGGCCGACGCTCGTGCGGTGCGGGTCCTCGAAGGTCGCCAGGTCGCGGATCCGCTCGGGGTCGAACACGACGACGTCGGCGTGAAACCCTTCGCGGACCAGGCCGCGATCGCGCAGCCCGAGGATCTGCGCCGGCAGCGAAGTCGACGAACGGACGGCGTGCTCGATGGAGATCGCGCGGCGGGTCAGCGCGTAATGCCGGATCTTCCGCGGAAAGCTGCCGTAGTAGCGGGCGTGGTCCGGCTCATCCTCTGGGAGGGTGATGCGGGCGTCGGTCGCGGTGGCGGTCCAGGGGGTCGCGGCGAAGGCCTCGACGTCTTCTTCCGACATCGAAAACCCGCGGAGCCGAACGCCCCCCGGCTCGTGTCGGTCCCCTTCGAGCTGCAAGCGGAACACCATCTCTTCCGGTTCGAGCTTCCGTTCGCGGGCGAGATCGTGCAGGCTGCGGCCGACTTGTTTCGGATCGGGAGATTCCATGACGACGATGTTCTCGGCCCCGCCGCGGCGGACGATCTCGCGGGCCACGTCCTGGCGGAGGTCGGCGGCCGACTTCTCCTCCGCGAGCGCCTTTTGGAGATGGGCGGCGTAATCGACCTGCGGCTGATCCGCCTTCGGCCCGGGATACTTCGGCGCGAGTGTGACCTCGGATCCCTTGCCGAACGCCCAGCCCGGGATCAGCGTGATCCGGCCGTCGCTGCCGGAGGTGTTGTAGGGATACTGGTCGGCGTAGATGCTCACGCCCTGCGCGCGGGCCCGGTCGATGAGTTGGATGAGGACGCCGCTCGAGCCCCAGAAGTCCGCCCCGCGGGCCTTGATGTGCGTGGCGACGACGGTCGCCTGCGTCTTCCGCCCGACCTCGATCAGCTCGAGGATGTTGTCGACCATCGTCGGCTGCCCGGCCTGGTGCCGGCTCGGCACGTACCACATGGGATCGGCCCCGCTGGCCCGCTCGTGGACGATGTACGCCCCGCGGTAAGGGACGATCTCCTCGACGAGGGCCACGATTTCGTCCGGCGTGCTCCAGATGCCGGGGACGTATTCGAGTCCCGCGGTCAAGCCGAACGCCCCCGCCTCCATTCCCTCGCGGACGAGCTTCCGCATCGCTTCGATTTCTTCGGGCGTGGCGGCGCGGCGGAAGTTTTCGCCGAGCGCCTCACGGCGGATCGTGTTGTGGCCGACCATCAGGATCGCGTTCATGCCGAACTGCGACTGCGCGAGCCGCCGCTTCTGCTCGGGGACCGGGAGGGGGCTGTAGCCGTCCGGATTGAGGACCGCCGTCGTGATGCCCTGCGTGACGAGGTTGGGGGCGGCGCGGCGGCGGGCGTCGTCGGAGAGGAAGCCTTCGGCCGCGTGGCTGTGCAGGTCGATGAAACCGGGGCAGACGATCCGGCCGTCGGCGTCGAAGCGGCGCTTCGCGTCTCGCGCGGAGAGGTCGCCGACCGCGACGATCTTCCCGTCGCGGATGCCGACGTCGGCGGCGAACCACGGGTTCCCCGTGCCGTCCATCATGCGGCCGCCCGCGATCACGAGGTCGAACGGCGGGCCCGCTTCGGCGAACAGTGGAGCCGGAAGGGCAATCAACAATGCGGCCGAAATCCAACGGAACATCAAGCGGCCCCGCAGTCGTCTGGACAGCCGGCGGGAAACTTTCCGCCGGCGCGAGTCGAGAATTCACGCTGATGCGCGGCGGTCGTTGCCCGCCGGCTATTGATCCGCGCGGCGCATCTGCTGGAGCGTGCCGCCGACCTGGTGGTGGGCCTCGCCGGTCTGGCGGATGACGAGCGCCATGCCGGGGCCCCAGTAGGTGATCGTCCCGCGTCCGCCGTTGATCGCCCAGGTCTCCGGGGCGACGGTGGTCTCGATGAGGCCGATCAGGTCGAGCGCGGCGCGGGGCAGGGCCGCGCCCCCTTCCGCGGAGGGAGTGCGCGCCGCGCGCTTCGCGTCCCGCTCGGCGCGGGACACCTCGTGCCGCAAGCGGGTGTGCATCTCGACCAGCCGCACATCGAGCCCGCGGGTCATCCGGCGGCGTTCGATCGCGTGCAGCGCGGAATCGATCGCCACGCGGCCGCGAAGCTCGACGAGCCGCGGCACGAACTCGTGCGGATCGGGCCGCTGGAGCCGGTGCGTCCGCTGCACGAGCGAGCGGTAGTCCGCCTCGACGTCGTCGTCGGCTTCGGCAACCGGCTGACGGAGTTCGATCGCCTCGGCGGGCGGGGCGCAAAGCGCAAGCGAGAGCATCCAGGCGGCGGTCATGTCGGATTCCTCCTCGGTTCTCGACCCGCGACCGCCACTCTATCGACCGGCGGGAAGCCCCGCAACGCGAACCCGGATTCGCGCGGGACAACTCGTTGAGGGACGGCTCGTCGAGGAGCGCCGCGCAACGAGCTATCAATTGGCGGGCCATCCCGGTACAATGAACTTTCGTGCGGCAGGGAGGTCTTCCATTGCGGCGCTTCCACTTCTCAAGGAGCACATCATGCTGACCGTGACGATTGCGGCTCGCGACCGTTTGACGAAACTGCTCTCGACGTTTCCGCAGCCCGCGGCGGCCCGCATCGTGCGGAGCGGCGGGCGGATGAGCTTGCGGCGCGGCAAAGTGCGGGCCGGCGACAAGGCGATCGAGCACGAAGGGCGGACGATGCTGCTGTTGGACGTTCCGGTCGCCGCCCGGTTGGACGATCGGGTCCTCGACGTCCGCGAGACCACCGACGGGCCGCGGCTGCGGTTCCGCCGCCAGGCGTAAGGCGGGTTCGGTCGGAGGTTTTTCCGGCCAGTCGATCCGCCCGTCCGCGTGCCGGCGACGCCCGCGTCGCCGGCGCCGGATCGTGGTCGATCCCATCCAATCCACTTGTCCTGCTTGAGGTCCCCGCGAGGATCGCCATGACCGCCGCCGCCTTGCCGCAAGGTCCGCATTCGGCGATTTCGATGAGCGACGATCGGGAGCGGTTCGCTGCCGAAATGTTCGACCGGTTGTGGGCGCGGTATCGCGGGCGGGTGTCGCACGTGGGGGTGTACGAGCGGGTGATCCGCGAGGCGGGGGCGACGTTCGTCAACGACCACATCGCCTTCCGCACGTTCGCCTGGCAGCGGCCGTTCGCGGGGATCGGGGGGGTGAGCCGGGTGTTCGAGGCGCTCGGCTACGTTCCCGCCGGGTGCTATCACTTCGCGGACAAGCACCTTTCGGCGATCCACTTCCAGCACCCTAACGGCGAGTTCCCGAAGCTGTTCGTCTCGGAACTGAAGACGTGGGAGCTGAGCGCGAACGCGCGTGAGATCATCGCCCGCTCGCTTGCCGAGCACCGCGCGCCGGTTTCCGAAGACGTGCTCGCCCGGCTCGCCGATCCTGCGTTGTCGCCGAAGGATGCGCCGTTGCTCGAACAGGCGCTCGCCGTCATCCAGGAGCGACCGTGGCCCGCGCCCGAGATGGCCGACGTCGATGCGCTCAATGCTGAGAGCCAGTACGCGGCGTGGGTGCTGGTGCACGGTTACGAGGTGAACCACTTCACGTCGCTGATCAACTCGCACGGCGTCGCGGGGCTGGACGACATCGAGAAGACGATCGCCGCCTTGAAGCAGGCGGGGGTGCCGATGAAGGCGGAGATCGAAGGGGAGCGGGGCTCGAAGCTGCGGCAATCGGCGACCGAGGCGGCGGTGATCGACGTGGCGGTCCGCGAGAACGGCCGCGAGACGACGACGCCCTGGACCTACGCCTATTTCGAGCTGGCGGAGCGCGGCGAAATCACCGACGGCGAAGCCGGCCGCCGCGGCCGCTTCGAGGGCTTCCTCGGCCCGCAGGCGACGAACTTGTTCGAGATGACGCGGGTGCGACGTTGACCGGGAAGATAAGGAAAGACGCGAAACACACGAACGAGGACTCGACGGATATCACTCGCATCGTGGCGCGTTCGTAACTTTCCCGGTTTCGCTGCGCCTCCCCAAACCGACCACCCCACGCCGGTTCCGGTCCATGCGATTTCTGGTCGCCATTGTTGGACACGTTCTCGGCCTCGCGCATCCCATCCATCCCTCGCGGTGGATCGAGCGCATTCGAAGCCTCTTGAAGTCGGAGGCTTGGATGCCGCCGATGATGATGATCGCGTCGGCAGGCGCCGTGCTGTTCGTGAGTCGCGGGTTCGGTCTCCTGGGCGCGAATCCGGCGGTGCAAGCGTTCAATTACGCGGCGGTGGCGACGTGGTTCGTCGTGGGAGGCGGCGCAAGCCTGGTCATGACTTGGCGGGGTGCTCGAAACCTGTCTCGCCTTGGAGTTGCCGCATCGGTGCGGCCTCGGTGGTGGTTCGAGGTCGCCCGCGTGGCATGGATCACCTCGCTTTTTGCACTTCTCGGCAGCGTGTTGCTGACTTTCGGAGCGGGGGCGCGCTTCGTCGCGGTTGCCGCCGGCCTCTTTCGGCTGGCCGGCTATCTCGTGACCGCGTTCTTCGTGACGACAACCTGGGGCTATGTATTATCCGCGCTGACGCGGCATCGACGTCGAGGCCGCGCATTCGAGTGCGTGCAGTACTTCTACATCACCTTCGGCGTGGTGGGGGGAGTCACGCAGCTAGTCGTTTGGCTTCCAAACCGTCTGGGATGGGCCAACGACGCGATCACCGTCACGGCCTGCGTGGCGGCGGCGGTGGTCATGGGTGTCCTCATTCTGGCGATCAGCGAACGGGCGCGGAAGCGCGCGGACATGGAATGATTCATGAGAACGAAACGCCGGCAAGCGACACTCCGCCGTTCCGCCGGCTGCTCCGCGATTCGTCGATCGCGCTCTCCGCTTGCGCGGCGTTGGTCGCGGTGTGCTACTTCTTCGTCGATCGGCCGGTCGCGTTTTACGTCCACGACCGCGGCTTCGCCGGGCACGCGATCTGGAAATGGCTGACGTATCCGCCGCCGATCGTGCAGGCCTGGGCGCCGGTCGTTTTGGCCGGGCTGATGGTCCGGCGGGCGTGGGGGCCGTTTCGCCGCTGGGAGCGGGCATTGCTCGCCGCCGGCGTCGCGATCATCCTGGCGGACCAGTTCCGGGAAACGATCGCCTATGCGTTCGGCCGCGACTGGCCGGAGACCTGGATCGACGACAATCCGTCGCTGATCCGCGACGGCGCCTACGGCTTCCACCCATTTCACCACGGCGGCACGAACGGCAGCTTTCCCTCGGGCCACGCCGCCCGCACGGTTGCGATCGCGGCGGTCGCTTGGATCGCCTGGCCGAAGTGGCGGTGGGCCGGCGTCGCGGCGATGGCGGCGGTCGCCGCGGGATTGTTGGCGCTGAACTATCACTTCGTGGGAGACGTCGTGGCGGGGGGATTCGTCGGCGGCATCGTCGGGGCCTATGTGGCGCATTGCTGCGCCGTCCTTGCGCGGACCACGTCGTCGACGCACTGAAGGACGTTCCCGGAAAGAAGTCCTCGCAGTCGCATCGCCGCCCCCGTACAATGGATGCCGACTCGGGCAGGTCCCCGTTTTCGGCGGAGGGGTCCATGTTTCCCCAGCGATCTCCGGTCAGGCCGCGGGTTCATCCGGCGTTGAGGAAGGCGATGATCATGGTGACGGTGAACCCGCCCCAGAACAGCGTCGTCAGCCCGCCGAGGATGATGCCGACCCAGGCGTGGGCCGCCCCCTTGACGATCGGCTCGCGGTTCCGCTTCTGCAATCCGAGCACTCCCAGCACGATCGCGGGAAGGCCGAGGAACAGGCCGATGACGGGGATCAGCGAGAACACGGCGAGGTAATAGGCCAACAGGGCGGGCGCATTCTTGTAGGGAATCACGCCGCCCGTCGCGTCTCCGGTCGTTTCCATCGTCATGGTACTTCCTTTGCGCGTCGCGGGGGCGAGCGGGACGGGTGATTGCGACGATAGCACCGCGACCACGCGGTTGGCAAACCACCGGCCGGCTGACGCCGACCGCTCGCCCTCCTCACGTTTCCGCGAACTGCGACGGCGACATTCCCAGATCCACGATGCTGCACCCTTCGACATAGTTCAGCCCCAGCCCGCGGGCCTTGGCGATCACTTCCGCGTTCGACGTGCCCGGGTTGAACCACACCTCCTTCGGCTGCTTGGCGGCGATCTCGTCGAGGACGCCGAGCGTCACCCGCGGCGGAAGGTACAGGCTCACGCGGTCGATCGTGTCGAGCGGCACGTCGGCGAGGCGGGCGTGAACGGTCAGCCCCTCGATCTCGCCTCCCTGCGGGTTCACCGGGAAGACGTGATAGCCGGCCCGCAGATGCGCGCGGACCGACTTGTTCCCGAACTTGCCGCGGTCCTGGCTGGCGCCGAGGATCGCGGCGGTGGGCGGGTTCATGGCGCCTCCTCGGGTCGTTCTTGTGGGAGTTCATCCAGAATGGCGACGACCTTCCGCACGAGCTGCGGCAGGCCGGCGCCGGTGACGGCGGAAATCTTCAGCACCGGCCGGCCGAGGTCCTCGGAAAGCAGCTCGATCGCGGCCTCGGCGTCCGGCAGTTCCCCTTTCGTGACGCACACGATTTCGGGCCGCGCGAGCAGCGCCGGGTCGTACAGTTCCAGCTCTTCCCGGATCGCGCGGTAGTTGGAGACGGGATCGGTCCCGTCCATCGGCAGCGGCTCGACGAGGTGCACCAGCACGCGGGTCCGCTCGACGTGGCGGAGGAACTCGTGCCCGAGGCCGACTCCGGCGTGCGCCCCTTCGATCAGCCCGGGGATGTCGGCGAGGACGAACTCGCGGTCGTACATCGCGCGGACGACGCCGAGGTTCGGGACCTTCGTGGTGAAGGGATAATCGGCGATCTCGGGGGTCGCGCGGGACAGGCGGCTGAGCAGCGTCGATTTGCCGGCGTTCGGCTTGCCGATCAGGCCCACGTCGGCGATCAACTTGAGGTCGAGCGAGACGTCGCGCTTCTCGCCTTCTCCGCCCGGCTCGAACTCGCGCGGGGCGCGGTTCGTGGCGGTGGCGAAGTGCTTGTTCCCCCGGCCCCCCTTGCCGCCGCGGGCGACCGTGATCTGGTCCCCGTCGGCCTGGAGGTCCTTGAGCAGATTTCCGGTGTGCAGATCGCGGACCAGCGTGCCGGGGGGGACCAGCACGACCGCATCCTCGCCGCTCTTGCCGGTGCGGAGCTTCCCCTGCCCGTGCCCGCCGCGCTCGGCCTTCCAGTGGCGGTGCCCGGCGATGTTGGCGAGGCTGCCGAGATTGCGGTCGGCCCGGACGATCACGCTCCCGCCGTCGCCGCCGTCGCCGCCGTCCGGCCCGCCGCGGGGGACGTGCGCCTCGCGGCGAAAGCTGAGACAACCGTCCCCGCCGTCCCCGGCCTCGCAGTAGATGATGACGCGATCGACGAACATGGGGCGACTTCTGGTGGTGGTTGCATTTCGAATCGCTGTGTTGCCCGCGCTCCCCTGCGCTCGCGGCTGCGCCGCTCGGCTCCGGGTCGCGGCTAACCGGGTGTGGTTCGCCTCCGCGGCAACAGGCCGACCGCGAGCAGCGCGAGGGCGAGCGCTCCGCACGTGCCGGCGAACCAGTCGCCCCAGGCGACGTACAGGCTCGTGCGGCCGTCGAGCGGGACGTCGTCGATCACGACCGCGTCGAGCGACTTCCGCGGGCGGCCGGTGGCCGGGTCGAGGAACGCCATCCGCTCAAGCGGCCGCTCCTCGGCTTGTCCGCCGGACTTCGCCGCGGCCTGTTCGTCGCCGTGTCGGATCAGCCGCGGAATGCTGATGTTCCCGCCCAGGAACACGTCCGGCTCGACGATCGCCCCGTCTCCGTCGATGACCGCCGAGATGCCGGTGTTGACGGCCCGGACCAGCGGCGTGCGGCACTCGACGGCGCGGAAGGCGGCCGTGATCAGGTGCTGGTCCAGCTCGCTCGAACCGTGGAACCAGCCGTCGTTCGTAAGGTTGACCAGCACGTCGACCGTGCGGCCGTCGCGGTCGCGCGTGACGTTCACGATCTGCCGGACGAGGTGCGGCACGGTGTCCTCGAAGCAGATGATCGGCGCGAGTCGGGCGCCGGCGTACTCGAACACGGCGGGCCGTTCGCCGGCGGCGATCCCCGAATCGTTGCCGTAAGGAGTGAACCGCTGCAAGAACGGAAGCGAGTCTCGCAGTGGGACGAACTCGCCGAACGGAACGCGGTGCATTTTGTCGTAGCGGCCCGAGATGCCCATGTCGGGGCGGACGAACAGGGCCGAATTGTACCGCCGCATGCCGGCGGCGTCCGCGAGTTGGGTGCTGACGCCGACGATCGCCGCGGCCCCGGCGCCGGCGCTGACGTCGGCCAGCACCCGCTGTTCCCGCGAGTTCCGCCAGCGGGCGATCCAGTCGCTCTCCTGGAAGCGGGAGTTGAGGCGGACCTCCGGCGGGACGAGCGCGAGCAATTCGGCGTCGCTCAGGTCCGGGTCGGTCGCGTACAGCGGCCAGGGGAACATCGTCTCCGGCCAGACGACGATGTCGGGTTGATGATCGTTGGCCGCATCGGTCAGTTCGGCGTGGACGCTCAGGATCGGATCGCGCTGCGCGATGTCGTGCTTGATTTCCGTGACGAAGTTCGCCTGCACGAGCGCGATCCGCGGGCCTTCGCGGAACTCCGCCTGCCCGCGCCGCACGTAACCGTAGGTCAGCACGCTCGCGAAGACCGCCAGTGCGACGGCGACGCCGATCCACGGATGGCGGGACCGCACCGGCGATTCGACCGGCTTGTCTTCGACCTGCGCAGAAACCAGCCGCAGCTTGCGAAACGCCGATGCCGGGACAAGCCCGGCGATTCCGGCGTTCGCCAGCGCGAGGAGGAAGCTCACGCCATAGGCGCCGGTCAGGTCGCTGATCTGGATCAGCTCGAGCCAGCGGTACTGCGTATGCCCGAGGAAGTACCACGCGAAGCCGGTCATCAGGTGCGCCCGGGCGAACTCCAAACCGACCCACACGACCGGCACGGCAATCCACAACGGCGCCCGCAGCCGGTGGACCGCCACACGGGACAGGCCCACGAACAGCGGGAAGTACAGCGACATGTACAGCGACATCGCCACCCAGGCGGGATACATCGTCGCGTGCCCCAGCCGCATCCATTGCAGGCTCGCCAGCGCCGACAGGAACCCGCCGCACCACACGGCGAGATACATCCGCCGCGTCGTCCGCGCGAGCCGGACGAGCAGAGTCAATGGGACGATCGCGACCCACGCGAGCGGTCCCCAGTCGAGCGGCGTGAAGCTGGCCCACAACAGCACCGCGGTCGCCCCGGAGACGATCCACGCGCCGCGGCCTTCCGCCGGCTGCGCGCGGGCGGTGTCGATGATCTGCTCGACGGTCCGCTCGCGAGGCGGGCGGACCGTCTTCGGGGCGGCTTCGGAAAGCATGGCTGTGGTCATTATACGTCTTTGTGAAGTGACGGGTTACGAGTGACGAGGGAAGAGGATTCGGGAAACTCGTCACGCGTCACCCGGGGCACGTCACGCGGCTCGGGCTGGTTCCGAGTTTCCACCTGGGGACCGACGTGTCAATTCGAAAACCCCGAAGGGGTTTCATACCGCAGCCCAGGGTCGCGAGCGAATGCGAGCGCACCCTGGGTCAGGCGCGTCCGCGAAGCGCGAACCCTGAAGGGGTTCCATACGACCGATTCGACCGTGTGTCGCACGCGTGTGCGACCCTGACAGGGTCGAGGAATGATGCCTGGCACCAACCCAGGGTGCGCCCCCTCCGCGGGCGACCCTGGGCTTTGGTATACAACCCCTTCGGGGTAAGCGAGCATCGACGATCCCATCGCATCGCCAGAAATTGAAACTACCGTCACCCGTCACTCATTCCGTTCGAGGGGCAGCGCGTCCATTCGGCTGCCAGCCGGCCACTCGCGGTCTCCGGCTGGGATGATCGCCAGCGCGTTCGCGTCCACAAGCGCCCGCAGGTCGGATGAGCCGTGCCAGCGGACCGGCCGCACGACCCAGCCCGATTCCTCCACCTCGAGGCGGGCGGGATGATACGTCGGACGGTCGCCGCGGGCAACATGAACCTGCCCGAGAACGGCCGAAACCGCCCGCGGCTCGGCCGGTTCGGTCCCCATCAACCGCCGCACCGTCGTCCGCACGAACAGCTCGCAGCAGACGAAGCTGCTCACCGGGTTGCCGGGGAGGCCGAACACGAGGGCGCTTCGAGATCCCGGTTCCGAGTTCCGAGTTCCGAACCACAGCGGCGCGCCCGGCTTGAGTCGAATTTTGTGGAACACCGGCCGCACTCCGGCCCGTTCCAACACGGCGGGGACCAGATCCTTCGTCCCCGCCGAGACGCCGCCGGAGAGGATCAGCGCGTCGCACTCCAGGCCGGCGAGAATCTTCTCGCGGAGATGCTCCGGTTCGTCGCGGGCGATGCCGAGCGGGACCGCCTCCGCCCCCGCCTGCCGCAACTGCGCGCAAAGCATCGTCTCGTTCGAGTTGCGGATTCGACCCGGACCGGGGGTCTCTTCGACCGGGACGAGTTCGTCCCCGGTGGCGAGCACGGCGACCCGCGGCCGCCGCCGCACGAGGATCCGCGCCTGCCCGATCTCCGCCAGCACGCCCAGCTCCTGCGGGCGGAGAAGCGTGCCTGCCGCCAGCACGCGCTGCCCGGCGGCGAACACCGTCCCGCGGCGAAGGACGTTCGTGCCGGGAGTCCCTCCCCTCCCTGTCAGGGAGGGGAGGGGGGAGGGTTGTTGGTCGCGGTTCCCCTCGACCCTCCCCCTGCCCCCTCCCTCAGAGGGAGGGGAAATGCGGACGACGCCGGCCGCTTCGTCGAACACGACGTGCTCGACGGGGACCACCGCGTCGGCCCCGTCCGGCAGCGGCGCGCCGGTCATGAGCTGCGTCGCCTCCCCTTCGCCGAGCGCCCGCGATGGCACTTGTCCCGCCGTGACGACCTCGACCACCCGCCATTCGACCCGCCCCGCCGCCCCGTCCGCCGCGCGGACCGCGAAGCCGTCCATCAGCGACTTGTCGAACGGGGGCGAATCGGCGTCCGCGGCGACGTCTTCCGCGAGCGCCAGCCCGAGCGCGCCGTCGAGGGGCAACAGCGCCGACTCGAACGGCCGCACTTCCGTGAGGATCGCCGCGAGTGCTTCGGCAACGGTCAGCATGGTGATTTCGAGAGTCGAGGGTTGGACCGATGGTCGATCCTTGAAATCAGCTCACCAGAGACACGTAGAAGAGTGCCAACGGCAACAGGCCGACGACGGCAAGAACCAGCGCGAATCTCGTGTTACCGTCGAATCTTCCGGAAGCAATGCGGGCCGCCACGGCAAGTCCGATCCCGAGCAAAGCCAGCGGTGTCGCGCCGAACTGGGTGAAGATCGCTACGAAGGCTTTCCCTACGGCGCCCTGACTGTCGTACGGAACGAGCGCGGCAGCAATCAACCCGAGCACCTGCGCCAGCGACGCGCACCCGGCGACGGCCAATGCGGTTCCCGACAGGAACCGGCGATGCTTGATCATCGACGCGCCCCCTCGACTTCGGACCCTCAACTATCGACCCTCAACTCTCAACCAATTCCGCAGTAGCCGTAGCCGTAGTTGACCGCGCGGAGACGTGCCTCCCCGCTCTCTCCGCTCTCAACTCTCAACCCGCAGGAAGTTCCGCAGCAGGTCGATGCCCGCCGCCGTCAAGAAACTCTCCGGGTGGAACTGCACCCCGTGCACCGGGAACGCGCGGTGGCGGAAGCCCATCACCTCGCGCGGTTCGCCTGCGTCCGCCGTCCACGCGGAGACTTCCAGCACCGGCGGCAGCGATTCCTCGGGGACGATGAGACTGTGATAGCGGGTCGCCTCGAACGGGTTCGGCAAGCCCGCGAACACGCCGCGGCCGTCGTGGTGGATCAGCGAGGTCTTGCCGTGCATCAGCCGCGCGGCCCGCACGACCTGCCCGCCGTACACCTCCCCCATGCACTGATGCCCGAGGCACACGCCGAGGATCGGCAGGCGGGGACCGAAGCGGCGGATCACGTCGCGCGACAGCCCGGCGTCGGCGGGGGCGCCGGGGCCGGGGGAGATGATGATCCGCTCCGGCTCGAGGGCGGCGATCTCGTCCAGCGTGATGCGGTCGTTCCGCGCCACGCGGACCTCGATCGCCGGGTCGATCTCCCCCAACCGCTGCACGAGGTTGTAGGTGAACGAGTCGTAGTTGTCGAGGAGAAAGATCATCCGATCATCTTACAATCCCCCCGGCCCCGCGGCGACGGCGGAGCCGCGTCCGCCGACCGCCAGCGCGCCCGAAACGAACAGCAGCCACAGGCGCTTCATGCAGTGTCCTCGCCATCGGTCAAGGATCCGACTGTACGGAAACCGTCGCGCCGAAGCCACGGGAATCCGTGCACCAGGTCGATCTTTTCGGAAATGCGGGCCGACATCGCGGACACGAGACCTGGTGTCCACTCCATCGAACTGGACGTGCCGATCGCGCCGATTCTCCCGCTTGCCGAACCTGCGCCACCGGCACGATCGGACACGCCGCTTCCCGTCCCCCGCGCAATCCCCAAGATGTCCTGCGGCCGCCCCCGAAACCCCCGCCGATATCCATGATTGGCGACTTGAATTCGCAGTCGGAACGGGGGTTGCGCCATGCGGCAGCACCGCACGCGGTCGGTCCTGGTCTTCGCCGCATTCGCCGCGTTCGCGACGGCGGCCCGCGCGGAAGACGAAGCCTCCCTGTGGCAGAAGGACTACGAAACCGCCCGCCGCGAGGCGGAGCGGCTCGACCGCCCGCTGCTGTTGCACTTCCATGCCGACTGGTGCCCGCCGTGCCGGAGCATGGAGCGGAACGTACTGACGACGGAGCAGTTCAAGCGGCAGATCACGGACGGCTACGTGGCGGTGAGGATCAACAGCGACCACAGGCCGGACCTGATCCGGCAGTTCGGCGTGCAAGGGCTGCCGAGCGACGTGTTCATCGACCACACCGGCCGCATCCTCACGAATACGGAGGGCGAACAGTCCCTTTCGACCTATCTCGACAAGCTGGCGAGCGTCGAGGCCCGATACGCCCGCGACAAGGCGGTGCGGATCGCGGCCAACGCCGGCGAGAACGGCAACGGCGGACCGAAGCCGCCTGCCGCGCACGAAGAACCGGCGCCGGCGCCGATCCCCTCGACCGGGCCGAAGCGGATCGGCCTGGAGGGGTACAGCCCGGTGGTGCTCGCCAAGTCGCGGAAGTGGGTCAAGGGGAGCGCCGCGTTCGCCGCCGAGCACAAGGAGATCGTCTATCAGATGGCGACCGCGGAGGAACTGGCCGAGTTCCGGAAGGACCCGGAGCAGTACGCCCCGCGGAATTTGGGCTGCGATCTGGTGATCCTGCACGAGAAGGACCTCGCGGTCGCGGGGAGCACGAAGTATGGGGCGTATTTCGACAGCGAGCTGTTCCTGTTCGTGGACGGCGCGTCGCGGGAGAAGTTCAAGAAGTCCCCCATCCGCTACACGCGGACCCGCCACGTGCTGAACGTGAAGGACATCCTGGACGGCGACCGCCGCACCGCCGGCCGCGACCCGGCGACGCCGCGGCGGTAGGGGACCGGGATTCATCCGTAGGGTGGGCTGTGCCCACCAGCATGGTGGATATGGCTTCCGTCGCGGTTTGGTGGGCACGGCCCACCCTACGCCTCTTCCAAGTTCGCGACAGCGCGTCATGCCCGCGAAGGCGGGCATCCAGCGGCGGCGCGGAGGACGGGCTGGATTCCGCCCCCGCCTTCGCTGGGGCAGGCGCTGCGCGGGAATGACGGAGTCGCTTTCTTGGAACTACCGTCGCGCGAATTCGCGCCAGCCTTCCTTCGCCCCTGCCGGGGCGAATGTCGCGAGAAATCGACTCCGTCCACGGGTTCCGCGACGCCCGCTGCGCG
>JBBDNU010000173.1:0-2649 GCA_040877365.1 Planctomycetales bacterium | reverse complement strand
GCGCTACGGCATCGTCACCCCCTACACCAGCTTCCTGATGACCGACGACGTGGTCGGGGCGAAGCCGGGGGAACTCGCCAGCAACGCGCGCGAGCGACTGGCGACGTTGAACGGACTCGGCGGATTGGGCGGAGGCGGGCTCGCTCCGGGCGAACCACAGGCGGAATCCGTTCGCGCCGCCAAGGATTTCGCCGATGGTCGCCGCGCGAACGAGAAGGGCAAAGCCAACGATCTCGACCGGGCGGCCGACGATGCGTTCCGCGAGGCGGGACGGGGCGAATCGTCGCTCGCCGCGCTCCGCTACATCGGCTCGAAGACTTTCTACAACCGGGCCGACGAGTGGTATGAAGGGGAATTCGACCCGGAGAAGGACAAGGACGTGAAGACGGTCGAAGTCGGCTCGGACGAATACTTCAAGCTTGTCCGGGAGAACAAGGGACTGGCCAAATACCTCGCCCTCGAGAACGTCACCGTCCGCGTGGGCAAGGACTGGTACCGCTTCGAGTCTCGCCGCAAGCGCGGGTGATTGATAGCCGGGCGGCAACGCCGCCCGGCCCGACTGGCGTTGTAATTCGACCGCAAGAGCGTGGTCCAGTTGCGGCAGATGGGATCTCATCAACGCCGAGCGTCGGAAGCCGAATAAAACGCATCGCCGGACGCGCTCCGATTCTGCTCCTTTCCCATCGGGAGGGCCCCTTACGGAGCACAATCATGAGCCGAGACTGGCGTCGGGAACCCTTTCTCTGGCGAGGTCCTTTCGCGCTGATTTTCGTCATCAGTCAGGTACTCTGCGCGGCAGCCTCGTCCACCTTGATCGTCCTGGGAGGTACGCCGGAACCCCACGAGAATCCCAGCGACCCCTTTCTGCTCCGCAGTCATCAATTCATCACTGAGGTCAGCGAAGGAACGTGGATCGTCGCGGGCTACAATGAGTTGTTGCTCTACACATCGTTCGTCGTGGTCTTCGCATCGGTCATGTTGCTGCTCGCTGGAAATGCTCATGGATGGCGTGTCGTGGTGAATGGCCGCAACTACGGCTTCACCGTTGCAATCGTCGTGCCGATGGCAGTCGTGTCCATACTCATCTCATGCGCCTTCGCACCATGAATTCGATCAAGAGCAGTTTCCCGGGAAGAGCGATGAGCGACTTCTTTCCCCTTGATCACGACTCCCCTCGATCACCTCTCCCCGTCACGAGCTATCTGGGCCGTGAGAATTTGCCGGAGCTCCGCGAGTCTCTCCGGCTGGGTCGCAGCCAGATTCTCCTTCTCGAATGGGTCCTTGGCCAAATCGAATAGCTCCGGCGCACGGTCGTTCCCACGGCGGCGCTCGATGAGCTTCCACGGTCCGACGCGGACCGCGACCGACGAGCCGGTGTTCCAATACTGCGTCCGCCGATCGAGTTGCTCGACGCGCTTTCCCAGCAGCGCCGGCCAGACGTCGAGCCCTTCCAGCTTCCATTCGGGATCGACCGGCACGCCGGCGAGCTTCGCGAACGTCGGATACCAATCGACGATGTTCAGCGCCTGCTCGACGACGCGCGGCTCGAGTTTCCCCGGCCAGTGGACGAACGCCGGCACGCGGATGCCTCCCTCGTGAAGTTGCGTCTTCCAGCCACGGAGCGGCTTGTTGTTCCCGAGGGTCGTGTGCGGCTCGTAGCGGCCCTCGTATTCCCGTTTCGGCGCGCCGTATCCGTCTTGTCCGCCGTTGTCGCTCGTGAAGAGGACCAGCGTGTTCGCCCGCTGCCCGGACTTGTCGAGGGCGCCGAGGATGCGGCCGATGCCGGCGTCCATGTGCGTGATGCTCGCCGCGTAGATCTTCCGCCACGGATCGTCGAACTTCTCGCCGTCGTACTTCGCGAGCCATTCCTCCGGCTCGGCCAGCGGATGGTGCGGCACGCCGTAGGCGACGTACAGGAAGAAGGGCTTGTCGCCCGCCGCGCTTTGCTCGACGACGCGGACCGCTTCATTCGTGATAAGGTCGGTGGAGTGCCCTTCCTCCTCGAACAGCTTTCCGTCGCGGTGCCAGGTGCGATCGCCGTACTTGTAGCGGTGCGTGTAAGGATCGACCTGCCCGTGCAGATATCCGTACGAGGAATCGAACCCGTAGGCGTTCGGCCCGACCTCCGGCCGCAGCCCGAGATGCCACTTTCCGGTCATCGCAGTGAAATACCCGGCCCGCTGAAGCGCCCCGGGCAGTGTGACGGTCCCGGCCGGCAATGCCTGCGTGCTGTCGCCGGCGATCGGCGCCAGCACGCCGAACCGGCTCGGGAAGCGTCCGGTGAGGAGGCCGACGCGCGGCGGGGAACAGGTCGGGCAGACGTAGTGCCGATCGAGCCGCACTCCGGCTTTCGCCAACCGATCGAGGTTCGGGGTCTTCACTTCGGAGCCGTGATACCCGATGTCCATCCACCCCTGATCGTCGGAGAGGATGATGAGGATGTTGGGCTTGGCGGCTCGGGCTTCGTCGGCGGCGCGTGCGGCGTCCGGCGACACGATGGCGGCGCAAGCCGCGCCGACCAGGCAGGCGAAGACGAGGCGAATGGGACAAGTCGAATACATGGCCGCGGTTCTCTCGGAGTCCGTTCTCACTGGAGTTCGAAATACGCAATCCCATCATCCGCGATTTCGGCCGAATGGCAACCGTGCG
>JBBDNU010000172.1:44789-68082 GCA_040877365.1 Planctomycetales bacterium | reverse complement strand
CGCATTCGTTGGCTTTCACGCCTTGCTTCACCAGATCTTTGCTGACGGCGGCGATCAGGGCGACTTTTCCCTCTTCCACTGTGCCCAGGAGGACGGCCGTTGGCGTGCTGCCGGCGCGGAGGCGGTCGATTAGGTCGCGGAGGAGTTCTTTGCTCGCGCCGGGCGGGGCGGCGGTGATGATGCGGACGCCGTTGACTGTTTCCGCCTGGGCGATCAGTTCTTCCGCGATGTCGGCGGCGGAGGCGGTGGATTGCTGCTTGAGTTTTTCCCGCGCGTCCTTCAGTTCCTGCTGGAGGGCTTCGACTCGCTGCGGGAGGTCTTCGACGCGCGGGGCCTTGACGAGCCGCTGCAATTGTTCGAGGAGTTCTTCCTGCTCGCGCATTCTGGCGAGGGCGCGGGGGCCGGTGAGGGCGGTGACGCGGCGGATGCCTTTCGCGACCGGCTCCTCGCCCACGATCCGGCAGACGCCGACTTGGCCGGTGTTTTCCAGGTGCGTGCCGCCGCAGAACTCCTTGCTGAAGTCCCCCATGCCGACGACGCGGACGCGGTCCGGGTATTTTTCGCCGAACAGGGCCATTGCGCCGGCCCGCTTCGCCTCGGCGAGATCCATGACGGCGGTGGCGACGGGGGCCCCTTCGGCGATGCGGGCGTTGATGCGGTCCTCGATCGTGCGGCGCTCGTCGGGGGTGAGCGGCCCCTTGTGGGCGAAGTCGAAGCGGAACGAATCGTCCTCGACCTTCGACCCGCGCTGCGTCGCCTGATCGCCGAGCGTGCGGCGCAGGGCGTGGTGCAGCAGGTGCGTGGCGGAGTGGGCGCGGCGGATGCCGGCCCGGCGGGCCGCATCGACCTGGGCGGTGACCTCCATGCCGATCTTCAGCGTGCCTCGCGTCAGATGGCCGAGATGCACGATGAGGTCGCCGTCGCGTTGCGTGTCGGCGACGCGGAACTCGAAGCCTTCCCCCTGGATGACGCCGGTGTCGCCGACCTGTCCGCCGGCCTCGGCGTAGAAGGGGGTGCGGTCGAGGACGACGCCGATGGGGGAATCGTGCCCGGCTTCTTCGATTTCGTCGACGAGGCGTTGCTCGGCGATGATGCCGAGGATCTTCGCGGCCGCTTCGGTCGTGTCGTAGCCGAGGAACTCGGTGCCGCCGGAGGTTTTTTTCAAGGCGTCGATCGGGCCTTCGGCCATGACGGCGTCGGCGAAGGCGCCGGAGCCGCTGATCTCCTTGTGGCGCGCCCGCAATTCCTCGAAGCGGGGCATATCGACCGCGAGGTTGTGCTTGGCCGCGAGCGCCTGTGTGAGTTCGATCAAAAAGCCGTCGGCCTGGTGCAGGTCGAAGGCGTCGTCGCCGGGGATGGTGGAGGAGTTCTTCGACCGCGCGCTTTCGACGAGCTTGTCGAACTTGCGGACGCCGCGGTCGATCGTGTCGAGGAATTGCTCCTCTTCCTCGCGGATGGTCGCGGCGACGGAACGGGCGGTCTCGGCGATCTCGGGATAGGGATTGCGCATCGCCGTCACGACCGCGGGGACAAGCTGGAACAAGAACGGCTCTTGTCTTCCCAGCAAAAAACCTTCGAGGAGCGCGCGGCGGAGGAGTTGCCGGACGACGTAGGCTTCCTTCTCGTTCCCCGGCTGGACCCCTTCGTGAATGGCGAAGGTGATGGCCCGGACGTGATCGGCGATGCGGCGCAGCGGGCGGCCGTGCGGGGCGTCGAAGGCGTATTTCTTGCCGACGATCTCGCCGGCCGTGTCGCACAGGGGGCGGAGGGTGTCGATCTCGAAGTTGCTTTCGACCCCCTGGAGGACGGCAGCGGTGCGCTCGAGGCCCATGCCGGTGTCGATGTTCTTCTTCGGGAGCGGCCGCAAGTTGTTCGGCGGGGGGCCGACGCGGTTGAACTGCGTGAACACGAGGTTCCAAATCTCGACTTCCTTCCCGCCGGTCGGGGGGTGATAGTAAATCTCGCTGCACGGACCGCAGACGCCGTCGGGGCCTTCGGTCGGCGCGCCGGCGGGCCAGAAGTTCTCGTATTCGTCGTCGCGGCGGATGCGCTCGGCGGGGAGCTTGATTTCGTTCCGCCAGATGTCGTGGGCCTCGTCGTCGTCGAGATAGACGGTGACCGAGAGGCGGTCGGGATCGAGCTTCAACCACTTCTTGTCGGTGAGAAACTCCCAGGCCCAGTGGATCGCCTCGCGCTTGAAGTAATCGCCGAAGGAGAAGTTGCCGAGCATCTCGAAGAACGTGTGGTGATAGGCGGTGACGCCGACGTTCCCGATGTCGCCGGTGCGGAGGCACTTCTGGCAGGTGGTGGCCTTGGTGAACTCGAGCTTGCCGATCCCCAGGAACTGGTCCTTGAACTGGTTCATGCCGGCCGGCGTGAAGAGCACGGTCGGGTCGTCCCTGGGGACGAGGACGTCGCTGGGACGGCGGACGCAGCCCTTGGACTCGAAGAAGGCGAGGTATTTTTCGCGGAGTTCGTCGGTGTGCATGAAGGGTTGAGGGTTCGGAGTTCGGAGTTCGGAGTTCGGAACTTGGAACTCGGGACTTTACTCGGAAACGACGACCCGGCCGCGGTTGAGGACCATGACCGCCACGTTTCCCGCGGTGTTGGCGACGGCCTGGTGGAACTCGTCGGGCGAGGCGACGGGCTGGTCGTTCGCGTAGGTGATGAAGTCTCCCGGCCGGAGGTCCGCCCGCGCCGCCGGGCTGCCGGGGGCGACTTCGGTCACCACCACGGCCTGCACGAACTGCGGATAGGGCATGAACTGCTGGCGTCCGGTGGGATGATCGACCGCGGCGCCGCGCCACGGGTCGTGTCGGCGGCGGGTGGCGATGATCCCTTCGTCGTCGTAGGGAGGCCATTTTCCGAGTTTCACCTCGAGATTCAACTTCCGCCGCGCCGATTCCCGCCAGACGGACAAATGCGCGACCGTGCCGGGGGGCAACAGCGCGACCTCGCGCATCAGGTCGTTCTTGTCGTGGATCGGCCGGCCGGGGGAATCGGGCTCGGAAATCGGCTTCTCGCCGATGGCGAGGATCACGTCCCCCGACATCAGCCCCCGCTGCCCGTTGATGCCGCTCGCGGGGGAGCCGGGAATCACCGCCGCCGCGACCGCCGCCGAGGCCTGCTCGAACCGATACGAGTAGCGTTGGCGCAGCTCGGTCGGCAGCAGCGTGCCGGGGGTGACGCCGAGAAAGCCGTACTCGACTTCGTACCCTTGCGCGAGCGTGTCGATGACGCGGCGAGTTGCTTCGTCGACGGGGACCGCATAGCCGGCGGACTTTTCATAGCCATCGATCGCGGCGAGCGATGTCGTGATCCCGAGCAGCCTGCCGTCGAGATCGACGAGCGCGCCGCCGCTGGTGCCGAACTCCAGCCGCGCATCGACCTGGAGCAGCGTGCCGAGGTGATGGATCGATTCCTTCTTCAATTCGGTGCGGTCCTCGACGATCTCGAACGAGGCGGGACGGCGGGCGATGTTCGAGATCATCCCCCACGAGGCGCTGGGCGAGCCGTCGCGGGCGATCGCGTACGGATTGCCGAGCGCCACGACGAGCCGCCCCTTGCGGAGCCGCGAGGGATCGGCGAACTCGATCGGGGCGAGTTGCCGGGCCTCCACGCCGAGGGCCGCGAAGTCTGGTCGGAGCACGGCGAGGTCGCTCCGCGGATCGGCCGCGACGACCTCCGCGTAGCAGCCGCGGCGGTTTGGAAAGCGGAGGTACAGGCGATACTCGGCGGTGTTGTCTCCGACCGGCGGCCCTCCCTTGACGACGTGATGGTTGGTGAGCACGAGCCGGTCGTTGGGTCGGCCTTCCGGCGCGAACAGAATCCCGGCGCCGAAATCGTTGGGAATGAAGTCGGGACTGTCGGGATCGAGCGGCTGCTGCCGGAACAAGGGGGGCCGGCCGATCTGGTCGAACGGGGACCGCTCGGCGGCCCGCGGCGCCTTGATCCGGGCGACGCTGACGACCGACCGCTCGGCCTTGGCGATCGCCTCGACGAGCGCCTCTTCCAGCGCCGCGGCCTGCGGCGGCGCCGCGACGGCCGGAGCGACGAGCGACAGGAGAACCAGCGGGCACCAGCGACAACAACGTACGGGCAGAACGGTCATCGGAGCACCTCGTATGCGGCCGGCGGAAAACGCCCCGGGCGGTATCCGCATGGTATCCGCTTTGCGGCTGGAGGGAACAGCGCCGCTGCGCTTCGCGACTCGCGAAGCGGAGTTTCCCAAGCGCGCGTTCCCAAGCGGTGGCCGGGACCGCGTGAAAAGCCCGTATTCGGCGGCTATACTGAAATGCCGCATGGAGAAGCTCCGATGATCGCCCCACCGAACGAACTGCTGGCGCGGATCGAGTCCGCGCGGTTGTGGAACTTCTTCCACAAGGACTGGCTGCTCCAGATGCGGCTCGCCTTGCGCGGCCAGTTGCCGGGCGAGTACCGCGTGTTCGTCGAGTCCGAAGCGGTGCTCGTCACTCCGGACGGCGCGGACGCTCCGGCGGGCGTCTTCGTGCCGGACGTCTCCGCCGGCCGCTCGGCGTCCTTGCCGCCCGAAGGCGGAGGATTTCCGCGAGGGGCCGCGACCACCGCGGTCGTCGAGGCGGATGAGACCTGCGCGATCGAGACCCATTATACGCTGGTCGTCCGGCACTCCCGGGACCAGCGGATCGTCGCCGTCGTCGAACTGCTCTCGCCATCGAACAAAGGGCTTGGCAATCGGCTCGACCGGGAACAGCACCTCCGCAAGCGGGACCGATACCTCGATGCGGGAATCAACCTGCTGGAGATCGACTCGCTGTTGGAAGGAGTTCGCGATCTGCCTCCGGCGATCGCGGCGCTGAAGGACTACGAGCGCGTGGCATGGACCGCGAGCCACGACGACGGCCGGCGGCGCTACCGCGGCTGGGGCTGGAACGCGCGCGATCCGCTCCCCGCGATCGACTGGCGAATCGACCCCGGCCGCGCCGTCCTGATCGACCTGTCGGTCACCCTCCGCGATGCGGTCGCCTTCAACGATTGGGAGTCGCTGGCCCGCTGATTGCCCACCGTGTCTCCCACGGATTCATCGACGACACGCGACTCCCAAGGATTCGCTCCCGTGACCGCTCCTGGTTTGCTGCGACTGCTGATTCTGCTGTGTATCGCCGGCTGCGACGCGGCGCCGAACGCCGTCCGCCCCTCGGGCCCGGCGGAGGGAAACGGCGAGGACGCGGCCGCGCGCGAACCGGCCCGGCCGAAAATCCGCAGGTTCCGGTTCACGTATGGCAGCACGATCACGGGTCTGCCGCCGGGCCGGACCGCCCGTGTGTGGGTTCCCGTGGCGACCGATTCGCACGAGCAGCGGGTCACTTTGCGAAACATCGAGATCCCGTCCGAATATCGCCGGACCAGGGAGAAGCGGTTCGGCAACGAGCTGATCCACTTCGAGGCCGCGGCGGACGCCTCGGGACGGATCGCGCTGGAACTGGAATACGAGGTCGAGCGGCGCGAGGCGCTGCTCGCCGATGCCGAGCCGCAGGCGGGAGACGCGCCGGCGGAGTCGCTCGCCGGTTCGCGGCTGGTCCCCGTGGATGGCACGCTGCGCCGGCGGTTGTTCGGCGACGAGGAGATCGCGGGGGAGCCGCTCGCCGTCGCCCGGCGGATCTACGACGCGGTCGCCGCGCGAATGAGCTACGCCAAGCCGGAGGGGCTTCCCTGGGGGCGGGGGGACGCGATCTGGGCGTGCGAATCGGGCGTCGGGAATTGCACCGACTTCCACAGCCCGTTCCTCGGCGCGGCCCAGGATCTGGGAATCCCGGCCCGGTTCGAGATCGGCTTTTCGATCCCGCCGGAGATCGGCTCGGGGACGGTCGCCGGTTATCACTGCTGGGCGCGGTTCCTCGCCGATGGCCTCTGGGTTCCGGTCGACATCTCGGAGGCCGACAAGCGCCCGGAGCTGCGCGACTACTACTTCGGCAACCTGACGGCCGACCGCGTGCGGTTCACCATCGGCCGCGATCTCGAGCTCGATCCGCCGCAGCGGGCTGGCCCGGTGAACTTTCTGGTGTATCCCTACGTGGAAGTGGACGGCGAACCGCACACGGAGATGACGCACCGGTTCGAGTACGCCGACATCTATTAGCCGATGGCAAGTGGCGCCAGTCGCACTTGACGATCTTAAGGCTGCGCTTCGGAATGCGCACTTCCGCGAAGAGCGCGCATTCCGAACGAGCAAGCAGACAATGAGCCGAGGGGTTTATCCCCTTGGTGGGAAAAACAGGGTCGCCGCACGACGAATCTCGCGGATGTGGTACGGAGACCGCAAGATCACCGAGGGGATAAACCCCTCGGCTCTTGTTTTCCTCATCTCGTGCCTTCGAGCGTGTACTCCAACGCTCAGATTTGCCGCCGGCTCAGGATCACGTCGCGGGCCGCCCAGCACAGGGCGACCCAGGCGCCCCCCAGCAGCCAGCCGGCGACCACGTCGCTGGGGACGTGCATCCCGAGGTGCAGCCGCGAAACTCCCACCACGAGCGACAGGCCGAGGGCGAACGCGATCAGGAACGCGCGTCCCTGGCGGGTCGGCACGTGGGGCGCGAGGAGGACGGCCGACAACAGGAACACGATCAGCGACATCATCGCGTGGCCGCTGGGGAAGCTGTCGTTGTCGATGCCGATCAGGACCGCCGCGTCGCCGGGGCGGGCGTGGGAGGCGAGGACCTTCAGGGCGACGTTGAGGAGCCGGCCGCCGACGATCGCCCCCAGCCAGAAGAACATCAGCGCCGTGCGGCGGACGGTCGCCATGAGGACCGCGCCGCCGAGCGTGATCAGCCCCAGGACCGCCTCGCCTCCCAGGTTGGTCACCTGGTCCATCAACATATTGAGCGTGCCTTGCCGCCCCTCTTCGTTCCGCAGCTTCTCGAACCAGGCATGGATCCCGGCGTCGATCTGGTGCGGCCGGCCTCCCTGGTACAGCCCTTCCAGCCAGACGACGATCACCACGAACAATACGGCGATCGCCGCCAAGACGAGCCGCCGCCGGCGGCGGTCCTGGAGAAATGTCTGCATCCGTTCTTTCATCGCCTGCCGTCGAGATCGAACATGAGTCGGGGCCGCCACGGCTGGACTTTCATGAAGCGCTGTCGGCGGCGCGTGGTCCCGCTATCATCATACCGACCGGCCGCGACGGGCGCGAACGGCTCTTCCCGCGAAGGAGGCCGCCATGAGACACTCCCCAGTATCGACCGCGAGCTGCCTTCTGCTCGCGGGCTTCGTTCTCGCCCCCCGCAGCTCCGCGGACGAACCCGCGGCCGACCGGCTCCGCGTGCTGGTCGAGACCGACATCGGCGGGGACGCCGACGACCAGGCGTCGTTCGTGCGGTTTCTCCTCTACGCGAACGAGTGGGACGTCGAGGGGATCATCGCCGACCGGTCCGCCGAGACGTTCGACCAGGACGGCGCCCGCGAGCACCTCGGGCTGCCGGCAAAAAACGGCTGGGAACTCGCCCGCGAATACCTCAAGGCCTACGCGCGGGTGCATCCGAATCTCGCGAAGCACGCCGCCGGCTATCCATCGCCGGACGATCTCTTCGAGCGCACCGTCCCCGGCCACAACGGCGCCGAGGCCGGCGTGCGACTCATCGTCGCGGCCGCGGACCGGGACGATCCGCGGCCGATCTGGTACGGCAACTGGGGCTCGAACAGCGGGGCCGTCAGCAACTTGAAGCGGGCCTTCGACGAAATCCAGGGCGAACGTTCGCCCGCCGAATATCGCAGGTTCGTCGACAAGTTCCGCATCGTCACGCTGGACGGCCCGCGGGGCACGAAGCAGCGGCACGAGGACGTCGTGAAGCTGCACGTCGAGACCGGCTATCCCGAGTGGGAGAACGGCCGCTGGTATCACCGCTTCCGCCCGCTCACGGAACGGGCCGGCGGCTTCGACGTGAACCGCGACGTGAAGCGCGGCCACGGCCCTCTGGCGGCGCTCTACACCACGCCCAAGGAGGGGGACAGTTGGTGCTTCGTGTACCTCATCCCCACCGGCCTGAGCGATCCGGAGCAGCCGACGTGGGGCGGATGGGGCGGCCGCTATGGTCTCCGCGACGCCCCCGTCGAGGGCGTTCCGCCCGAGGCGCGCAGGTGGGGATCGGCCTATTACTGGGCGAACCTGCGCGATGAATGGAACGGTACGACCAGCCGCGACAACACGGCCGCTCGCTGGGCGGCCGCGCTCCAGAATGATTTCCGGGCGCGGCTCGACTGGTGCGTCGCCGAGGGCTTCGCCGACGCCAATCATCCGCCCGAGCCGCGTTGCCTCGGCGACGCCGGCCGCGCGATCCTCTTCCGCGACGCTCCCGCGGGCAAGCCGTTCGCGCTCGATTGCTCCGGCACCACCGATCCGGACGGGGACCGCATGACGTACCGCTGGTTCGTGTACCGAGAGCCGGGGACGTTTGCCGGCGACGTGCGAATCGAGGACGAGGAGCGTCCGCGAGCGACGCTCTTCGTACCCGCCGACGCGGCCGGGAAGACGATCCACATCGTGCTCGAAGTCACGGACGACGGAACGCCGCCGCTGACGCGGTATCGGCGTGTCGTGCTCTCCGGGAGGTGAGCGTGGTATCAAGAACCGGTCTGTTCACTCCTGCTCCCATCACACGGGCGCAACCGCTATAGTGGAACCGATGCCCTCCGACCCTCTCCGCACCGCGCTCGACCGGCTGCTCGCCGGCCGGGACCTGTCCGCCGCCGAGATGCAGGCCGCCGTCGCCGGGATCATGGACGGCGGGGCGGACGAGGTGCGGATGGCGGCCTTCCTCACCGCGCTGCGGATCAAGGGGGAGACGGTCGAGGAACTGGCCGGCGCGGCCTCGGCAATGATCGAGCGGGCCGCCCCCGTCCGTTCCGCGCGCACCGGATTGCTCGACACCTGCGGGACCGGCGGCGACGGGCTCCGCACGTTCAACATCAGCACCGCGACCGCGCTCGTCGCCGCGGCCGCCGGAGTCCCGGTGGCGAAGCACGGCAACCGCAGCGTGTCGAGCTCGAGCGGCTCGGCCGACGTGCTCGAAGCGCTCGGGGTCGATTTGCGATTGACCCCCGCGCAGGTCGGCGCGTGCCTCGACGAGGTCGGCATCGGCTTCTGCTTCGCCCCGCTGGTGCACGGGGCGATGAAGCACGCCGCCCCGGTGCGGCAGCGGCTCGGTTTCCGCACGGTGTTCAACCTGCTCGGCCCGCTGACGAACCCGGCGGGGGCGGAGTTTCAACTGGTCGGAGCGCATCGCGTCGAGACGGCCGAAAAGCTCGCGCACGCGCTCGCCGCGCTGGGCCGCGCGCGGGCCACGGTCGTCTGCGGCGACGACGCGCTCGACGAGGTCGCCCTGTGGGGGGAGACGTGCGTGTTCCGCGTGCGGCCGGGCGACGTCCGCCGAGAGGCGTGGACCGCCGCGAGCTTCGGGCTGCCCGAGTGTTCGGTGGAGGAGTTGCGGGTCGATTCGGCGGAAGAGAGCGCCGGCATGATCCGCGAGTTGCTCGCGGGCGGGCGCGGCGCGGCGCGCGACATCGTCGTCGCCAACACGGCGGCGGCGCTCTGGACCGCGGAACGCGCGGCCGACCTTGTCGCGGCGACGGCGCAGGCGGCCGCGGCGCTCGACACCGGCCGGGCGCGGGAATTGCTCGCGCGGCTGGCGGACTGGACGCGGCGCGCGGGCGACGCCGAGGCTTTGCCGTGAGAACGCGAAATCCGCGGTCGCTCCCGCGGGTTTGATCCGTCGCCCGCCGAACCGCGTTGCGTATAATGGAGGCGGACAGACGAAACGTAGCGGAATTCGCAAGAATTCCGACGGCGCAGACGAAACGTAGCGGAATTCGCAAGAATTCCGACGGCGCGGGAAGTCGATCGGCGATTCATCGGAACTACGAGACCGAGGGGGACGACGATGTATCTCGGCTATTTCGACCCGCTGTACTTCGTGTTCATCGCCCCGGCGATCCTGCTCGCGATCTGGGCGCAGTACCGCGTCAAGAGCACGTATCACGCGGCGATGCGGGTGGACGCCCGGCTCACCGGCGCGGCCGCCGCCCGGCACATCCTCGACCAGGCCGGCCTGCACGACGTCGGCGTCGAGATGACGCACGGGATGCTCTCGGACCATTACGACCCGCGGCACCGCGTGCTGCGGCTGAGTCCCGACGTGTATCAGAGTCGCTCCGCCGCGGCGGTCGGGATCGCCGCGCACGAGTCGGGGCACGCGCTCCAGCACGCGCACAACTACGGCCCGCTGATGATTCGCAACCTCGCGGTCCCGGCGGCGACGTTCGGACCGATGGCGTTCATCGTGCTGGTGATCCTCGGGTTCCTGTTCGACTCTCTGGGCTTGATCTATCTCGGGATCATCGCGTTCGGCGGGGTGGTGTTCTTCCAGTTGGTGAACCTGCCGGTCGAGTTCGACGCCAGCAAGCGGGCCAAGGCGATCCTCACCGAGTACCAGATCGTGGACGGCGAAGGGGCGGTCGCCGTGCGGAAGGTGCTCAACGCCGCCGGCTGGACCTACGTCGCCGCCACGCTGCAATCGATCCTGACTCTCCTCTACTACATTCTCCGTCTCACGGGCGGGAGCCGGGATTGAGCCGGTGGTCGGAGAACTCGATCGACGTGAAGCACCAGTGTCGGCTCGGACGAAGGTGGGGCTGGACTCCATAGAGGGAGGATGAGCCGCGCGAGGGCGTCGCAAGATTCCGCGAATTCAACTGGACCTGATCCGTGCGTGGGGCTACTCTTGATGTTACTCTGCCACGGATTGAAGCAGCGCGATTCGGGTGCGTTATGAGCTCACGAACACGAGCGGTGTTGCCGTCGGGGCCAAAGCCGGCCCTGCACGCGGAACTGGACCAGATCGCCGCGCTCCAGCCCGACTGGGATGGTTACGGCGCTCCCCGAATCGATCCGGCGATCATCGAGGCGGCACGGCGATTCATCGATCTTCTCGTGGAGGAGATGCCGAGTCGGGCGACGATCGTCGCCATGTCTCCCGGCAACCTGCAGTTCGAATGGCACGAGGGGCGGCGCGTGCTGGAACTGGAATTCGAGACGCCCGACACGATCCATTACCTTAAGTGGGATCCGGCCGAGAAGATGGAAGAAGAGGATGTCTTTCCGGTGACCGATCTCGGGCGGGCCGCGCGATTGATTCGCTGGTTCTCGAAAAGCGAATAGCATGTCCGCCGGCGCCCCTTTCGGTCCACCCGTCCCGGACGAAGAGGATCTTTACCGGGCGATCACTCATCCGAGTTGGTGGAAGGCGCCGGAGGGGCGACCTTCATCGGCGGCGTTCGCCTATCCGAAGTTCTCGGTGGACATCGCGTCCCTCACGACGGCGGAGCGAACACTCGACCGTGTGCGCCACATTGCGCGGAATCCCGGCCTCGTCGAGTTCCACTGTGGAGCTGCACGCGAATTCGGTTTCGACAGCCGCGCGGAGCCGGATGAGAAATATCCGGAGAACGAAGCGCACGCCCACGTGTATTGCTCTCTTGGCAAAAGTCAGCGGAAGCGGCGCGCCCAGGCGCTGGCGCAGTCCTGTGCGGTCGTTGCCGAACCTGCATTCGACTGATTTCGCGGCTCGTAACCGGGAGTGAACTGCGTGAGCGAACCGACCAAGTATCCCGCCCCGCGGCAGGCGGCGGCGACGTTGCCGGAGCGCGAGCCGCCCGCAACCTCGCAGATGGGAGGGGCTGAGCAGCCGCGGAAGAGCGGTCGGCGGCCGCCGTTGGGGTTGCCGGCGGGGAGCGTGCGGGCGCTGCTCACGCTGATCATCGTGGGGGTGGTCGTCGTCCGCACGCTGCGCGAACAGCCGATGGGGCTGCTCCTGGCCGAGACGTTGATGGTGGCCCTCGCGCATTACTTCACGTCGCGGCGGCTCGTCAAGCTGCCGCCGGGGATGAAGGTGCAGCTCGAAGCGGAAGGACATCTCGACCGGGACGACCGGCCGCTGTATCTGCCGCGGCACTCGGTCCGCGTGCTGATCGTGGGGGCGTTCATCGGCGCGGCGGGCTACATGGCGTGGAGCGAGCGTCTGATGGCGCCGGAGGCGCTCGCCACGCTGGGGATCGTGTTCGCGTACTTCCTCGGGTTGGGAATCACGGCGATCATGGAATGGTGGTCGCGCACACACCCGGCGAGGGACGAGACGATCGTCGCCTGGGAGGACGCCAAGGCCGCGGTCGTGTTGCTGGTGACGATCGCCTTCGCGGTCGCGAGCCTGGCCGGCGCGGCGGACGACCTGCCGCGGTGGGCGACGAACGCGACCTTCGGGCTGATCCTGTTCTACTTCGGCTCGCGGTGAACGTGGTCCTCGACCACTTCGGCGAACAGCTCCCGCAGCTTGTGCTGGGCATCCTTCAGCAGTTTCCGGCCTTGTTTCGTGATGCGGTAGTTCTTGCGGCGTTTCCCGGCGACGACTTCCGCGGCGCACGAGACGTACCCCGCCTCCTCCAGGTGGTGCAAAATGGGATACAGCGTGCCGGGGCTGAGCTTGTAGCCGTGCCGCCGCAACTCCTCGATCATTTCGACGCCGCAGACCGGCCCCTTGCCGGCGTGGTAGAGGATGTGCAGGCGGACGAACCCGCCGAAGAAGTGCCGCAGCAGGTCGTCGCCGGCCATCGCAGTCTCTGCTATCGGGATTCGATATTGACAATCGACAATGTGGAGGCGTAGGCTGATTGTCCATCGGCCGTGCGGTGATCGCAAGATCGGAATTCCCGAACTCGACTTCGACGGAGACGCACGATGACGCGCACGCGGCTCGCTTCGACAGCCCTGGTGCTGACGGCCGGGGTCGGGATCGGTCTGCTCCTGTCCGCCGGGCGGAACCCGGAGCGCGGGTCTTTGGTTCAGGCGCAGGAGCCGGCGGGCAAGCCGGCCCCCGAGCCGGCGGCCCTGCAGGCGGAATTCGACGTGGCGAAGGGGAAACTGCCGGACCAGGCGCATGCGATGGTCAGCGTCGCCTATCACTTCAATAATCTGTGGTTCGCCGGGCAGCACGGGAACTGGCCCCTGGCGCAGTTCTATTTCAACGAGACCCGCTCGCACCTGCGGTGGGCGGTGCGGATCATTCCCGTCCGCAAGGACGACAAGGGACAGGAAGTGCAACTGGGGGCGATTCTCGAGGCGGTCGAGAACAGCCCGCTGAAGCAGTTGCAGGAATCGATCGAGGCCAAGGACCGGGACAAGTTCGTGGCCGCCTACGAATTCACGCTCACCAGTTGCTACGCCTGCCACAAGGCGTCCGACAAGCCGTATCTCACGCTGCGGATCCCCGACCATCCGGCCGAACCGATGATCGACTTCGCCCCGCTGCCGGCGCCGTTCCCGGAGAAGGCGCCGCCATCGAACGCCGGCGAGAAGAGGCCGTAGTGCTTTGTCACATCCACGAGTTGGGGTTGGGTGGCCGGGGTTGGAGCGGAGCGAAACCCCGGAAACCCCGGACCGGGGCTTCCCTTCGGTCCAGCCCCGGCCACCCTAAGAACTGGATGTGACAAAGCACTAGGCGCCTCGCCGATCGCCGATCCGGCTGGACGCTACTCAAGGAGAGATGTCATGCGAGTCACCCGCAGGCGTTTTCTCGCGGGCTCAGCCGCCTTCGGCGTCGCTCCGTTCGCCCTGACCGCTCAACTCCACAGCGAGGACCCGGACATGGACCGGCAGGAACCAGAAGAGGGGATTTCCGCTCCCGAAGACCTGATGCGGGAGCACGGCGTTCTCAACCGCATCCTGCTGATCTACGAGGAGGGGCTACGGCGGCTGCGGGACAAGCAGGACGTGCCGCCCGAGGTGTTCCACGATCCCGCCACTCTCGTCCGAAAATTCGTCGAGGACTACCACGAGAAGCTGGAAGAGAAATTCATCTTACGCATGTACCGTCCGCACGAAGCGCGGGAGGACACGGTGCTGTTCCCTGCCCTCTATCAGGTACTGGAGCAGAAGCAGATCGAGGAGTTGGGCGAGCAGTTCGAGCAGGAGGAACATCGTCTGTTCGGGGACGAAGGATTCGCGAAGACTGTCGAAGCGGTCGCCGCCATCGAGAAGCAGTTGGGCATCCACGACTTGTCCCAGTTCACCGTGAAGTGATGGTCCTCCAACGCCGCGTTCTTCTCGGCGCCGGCGGAACGCAGGCCTTGTCGCGCAGTTCTCGGAACGATCCATGCCATCCGAAGGAACGCAACAGTACCCCGCCCTGCAGCGGGAAGTGGGACTGTTCGGCGCGGTGATGATGGGACTGGGATCCATCGTCGGGACAGGGGTGTTCGTGAGCATCGGGATCGCCGCGGGGGCGGCCGGCCCGGCGGTCGTGCTGGCGATCGCGGTCGCCGCCGTCGTCGCGGCGTGCAACGGGCTCAGCAGCGCGCAACTCGCGGCGAGCCACCCGCTGAGCGGCGGAACGTACGAGTACGGATACCGCTGGCTGCACCCGACGCTGGGGTTCACCGCCGGCTGGATGTTCCTGTGCGCCAAGACCGCTTCGGCCGCCACCGCGGCGCTCGGTTTCGCCGGTTACACGCTGGCGATCCTCGCCCAAAACGGCTCGGATCGACTCGTCCCGCTGGCCGTGGCGGCGGTGGTGATCTTGACGGCGCTGGTGGCGAGCGGCATCCGCCGCAGCAGCTTCGCGAACGTCGCGATCGTCTCCGTGACGCTCGTGTCGCTCGTGCTGTTCGTGCTGGCGGGATTGCCGGCGGCTTTCGCGCGGGGAGCGGACAATCTGACGCCGTTCTTTCGTCCTGCGGCGGACATCCCGCCCCCCGCCGGGGGCGGGCTGGGCGGGTTGCTCGAAGCCTGCGCGTTGATGTTCGTCGCCTACACCGGCTACGGCCGGATCGCCACGCTGGGGGAGGAGATCCACGAGCCGCGGCGGAGCATCCCGCGGGCGATCGTCGTCACGCTGCTCGTCACGATGGTGCTGTACGTCTCGGTGGGAATGGTCGGGGTGGCGGCCGTGGGAGCGGAGGGCTTCGCTACGACGCGGACGACGCCGGCGGCCCCGCTGCAAGTCGCCGCCCGGCAGTTCGACGTTCCGGGAGCGGCCACGGCCGTGGCAATCGGGGCGATCACGGCGATGCTGGGGGTCCTGCTCAACCTGATCCTCGGGCTGTCCCGGGTGCTGCTCTCGATGGGTCGCCGCCGCGACATGCCCGCGCTCTTCGGCACGGTCGCCGGGGCGTCGTCGACTCCGCTGCCGGCGGTGATCGCCGTCGGCCTGGCGATCGCCGGGCTGGCGACGATCGGCGACATGAAGACCACCTGGTCCTTCAGCGCGTTCACGGTGCTCGTGTACTATGCGATCACGAACCTCGCCGCGATTCGGCTGAGCGCTTCGGAGCGGCTGTACCCCCGCTGGATTCCGTGGGCGGGGTCATGCTCGTGCCTGTTTCTTGCCTTCTGGGTCGAGCCGCGGATCTGGCTGGCGGGACTCGGTTTGATCGGCGCCGGACTGATCTGGCACTGGACGGCACAGAGTCTGCGTCGCCGCGCAAACGGAACTTCATGAGCCGAACGAACCTCGATGAGCCGAGGGGTTTATCCCCTCGGTGGGAACACGGTCGCGATTCGCTGCGATTTCGCGTTTCCGGACTGGACACCGCAAGACCACCGAGGGGATAAACCCCTCGGCTCATTGCTTCAGCGCTCGCCGCAGCGCTTCGACGCCTTGAAATCGCGAGGTCGAGTGAAATGTTCTTCCGCAAGCTGATCGCCACGCACGCGCCCGCCGCCACAGTGCTGGTCCGGCTGATGGTGGGCGTGGTGTTCCTGTCGGAAGGGATTCAGAAGTTCCTGTTTCCCGACGCCGTGGGCGCGGGACGGTTCGCGAAGATCGGCCTCCCCGCCCCGGAGTTCCTGGCTTATTTCGTGGCCGTGTTCGAGGTGACTTGCGGCTCGTTGATCGTTCTGGGATTGTTGACGCGGCTGGCCGTGCTCCCCACGATCGCGATCATGCTCGTGGCGATCGCGACGACGAAGGTCCCGATCCTGACGGCGGACGGGTTCTGGAAAATGGCGCACGAGGCCCGGACGGACTGGTCGATGCTGCTCGGCTCGCTGTTCCTGTTGATCGCCGGCGCGGGACCGCTGTCGGCCGATCGCGTACTGTCGAGTCGCCGCCGAACGTGAACTCCCGATTCGACCGATATCGATTTCTCGTCGCGGAGAACGGCTGATGCGGCGGAAACTCGTTGCGGAGTGCATCGGCACGTTCGCCCTCGTGTTCGCGGGAACGGGCGCGATCACGATCGACGCCGTGACCGGCGGGACGATCACGCACGCCGGCATCGCGCTGACGTTCGGGCTGGTGGTGATGGCGGTGATCTACGCGATCGGCGACGTCTCGGGGGCGCACATCAACCCGGCCGTGACGATCGGGTTCTGGGCCGCCCGCCGGTTCCCGGGGGCGGCCGTGGGGCCGTATGTCGCCGCCCAATGCGCTGGCGCCTTTCTCGCCAGCGGGCTGCTGTGGCTGCTGTTTCCCCGCGCGGAGACGCTGGGCGCGACGCTCCCCGCCGGGGCGTGGCAGCAGTCGTTCGTGCTGGAGACCGTGCTGACCTGGCTGTTGATGTTCGTGATCCTGTCGGTCTCAACCGGGGCCCAGGAAAAGGGGACCATGGCGGGGGCGGCGATCGGGGCGGTCGTCGCGTTCGAGGCGATGTTCGCCGGCCCGATCTGCGGCGCCTCGATGAACCCCGCCCGCTCGCTGGCGCCGGCCGCGGTCACCGCGGACTTCGCCCATCTGTGGATCTATCTCACCGCCCCGACCCTCGGCGCCGTGCTGGCGGTCGGGAGTTGCCGGTGCGTGCAGCAGCCGGGCTGCTGCACGGCAGAGGGCAGTAGGCAGTAAGCAGTAGGGGCTTATGATGCTTGTTCATGACGTGTACTTCACGCTGAAGGACGACTCTCCCGCGGCGCGGAGGAGGCTCGTCGATTCGTGCTACGCCCTGTTGAAGGACCTGCCGGGGATCGCGCACTTCGCGGCGGGGGAGCGGTCGCCCGATCTGGCGCGGCCCGTGAACGATCGCGAATTTCACGTTGGGCTGCACGTCGCGTTCGTCGACCGGCCGGCGCACGACGCCTACCAGGCCGCGGAGCAGCACCAGCGGTTCATCTCCGAGAACCGCGACGACTGGGCGCAGGTCCGAGTGTTCGACACGGACATTTCTGCACCGCGGGGATGAACCCGGATGAACCCCGCGGCTCATGATCGTCCTGCCTACTGCCGACCGCCGACCGCCTTCCGGCTCTCCTATCCGCCCGGCATCGCCAGCGCCGGCGTCTGCTTCGCCCCCGCGGGGGCGGTCGCCGCCATGTGGTCGCGGACGAAGGCGAACAGTTCCTGCGGCGTGATGTGCAGGTCGCGGTCGGCGTCGGCCGGGCCGCGAAAGCCTTCGGCGGCCGCATTCGCGAACAGGCTCGCGTGCCGCTCGGGGAGATCGAGTCCCGTCTCGCCCGCGGAGTCGGCCGCGATGACCGCGGTCGATTGCGGCGGCCGCTCGAGCAGCCCGAGCGCTTCCGCCGCGGAAATGGGGGGGCCGGTCTCGGCCTCGGCCGCGGGCTGCGCGGGGCGGACGTCGAGCAGGAGCAGCTTGTCCGTCGACGGGCAACGGTCCAGGCGGTCGAGCAGCCACTGCAACGGGATGCCGGTCTCGGCGGGGCGGTTCGAATCGAAATCGGTGGCGGCCAGATAGACTCGGCGATCTTCGGCGACGAAGGCCCGGCAGCCGGCGTACACGATCAATTGCGTCTGCGGGCGGACGGACGCCAGCGCCGCCTCGGTCCGTCGCTCGAGCTCCGCCCGCGGCTCGTCGAGCACCAGGCTCACGCGATTGTCCGGAACGCCGTAGCGGCGAACGAGCGCGTCGCGGAGCCGCTCGGCGCCGGACATCGACCACGGCAGAGAGGCGAGATCCTTGTCGGGGTAGCTGCCGATCCCGATCAGGACCGCCCAGCGGTTCGGGTTCTCGGGGCGGGCCGTGTCGAGCGTGAGGGCGATTCGCGTCTCCACCGACGAGCCTTCCCCATAGCCGATCCATGCCTTGTCGAATGGCCGCAGGTCATCGAGCGCGGCGGGCTCCGACCCGAGCGTGATCTCGGCCGTCCGGGGCACGTCGACCGCGACCCTGGCCCCGTCGCGTGTGGTGACGACGACTTGGAGCTTGGCGGCATCCCGGCGGATTTCCTGAACGACGGTTTCGTCGGGCCCCTCCGCCAAGCGCGTGGCGACGATCTTGCGAACATGCGCGTCGTGAGTGACTCGCACGCGGTCGTTCGCGCGGAGATCGTGGGAGCGGACCGACCGCTCGCTCCCGCCCATTTCCCGGAGCGTGACCGAAGCCCCCGCAGCCACCGGCAGCGAGAGAACCTGTGGCCGGAAGCCCGCCGCGACCGGCTTGACCCGCAGCAGCGATCCGACTGGATCGAAGCCTTCCACAAAGCCGGTCGTCTCGCCGACGCGGGTGACGGCGATCCGGCCGGCGACCCGGCCGCCGCGGGCATCCAATTCGTCGAGGTGCTCGATCTGGACCTCGTCGCCGACGCGGAGATCGGAGAAAGTGAAGGCGCGCAGTCCCTCGCGGTCGCGGCGATCGTTGACGGTGATCGGCACCCGCCGCGGGATGCGGATCTCGAGCGTTTCGGCGCGTCCCTCCGTGAGCTGGACGGTGACGGTCGATTTGTCGCGGTCGATGCTCTCGATGCGGCCGCGGTTCGTGACGGGCCGGGTGACGGTGAGCCTGACCTTCGATTGGCCCTCGGCCGATTCGTATTCGACCTTCACGCGATCGAGGGGCTGGAGATCGCGGAGCAGGATGTTCTGCTTCTCGTTGAGCAGATAAATCGATGGGAGATCGCCGACCCGCACCTCGAACGGCAGCCCTTCTTCGAGGTCTTCGAGGACGATCGTGCCGTCTTCCGGGTGGACCTTGCGGACGAGGCCGTAGGTCGGCGGGGAGTCGCCGTTGCCGGTCGGCCGCGAACCACCGAACGGCACGAACAGCATCACCAGCGAGAGCACGAGCGAGAATGCGACGGCGCCGCCGAGCAGCAGCAGCCGCTTGCGCCGGGCCGCGTCCTCCGGGCCGGCCTGGGGCGCCTCGGCGGGCGCGTCGCCGACGCGGATCACCCGCTGGTCCACGTTGAGGTCGGCGAGCGCCTCGTCGGCGGACTTGTAGCGTTTCGTCTGGTCCTTCTCGCACAGCTTCTGGATGACGTGGGCCAGGTCCTCGGGCACCCCCTCGAGCACACGGGAGATTTCGGGGAGCCGGCGGTCGGGCGCCGCGTGCCACATCATCCACGCGACCTGCTTGTTGCGGCCGAAGGCGCTCAGGCCGGGGAACAGGTCTTCGAAGTTCGGCCCGCACAACAGGTCGTAGGCGGCGAAGCCGAGGGAGTACAGGTCGCTGGCGGGGCCGACTTCGCCGAACTCGTCGGAAACGACCTCGGGGGCCATGTACTTGGTGGTCCCCTTGAGGAGGCTCCCCTCCTCGTCGCTGACGCGGCGGGCGAGGCCGAAGTCGCCGAGCTTCACGCGCTTCCGCGAGTCGATCATCAGGTTGGCGGGCTTGAGGTCGCCGTGCACGATGCCGCGGGCGTGCAGGTATTTCAGCGCCCGCAGGGAATGGGCGACGGTGGTCTTCAAGGCCCGGACGTCCATTTGCCGGCCGCGCATCCGGTCCGCGAGGTTGGTCTGCATCAACTCCATGATGAGCCAGCCCTGCTCGCGGTGGACGTCGTAGACGGTGACGATGTTCGGGTGCTGCAGCGACGCGAGGAGCTGGGCCTCCTGCCAGTAGCGGTCGAGACTCGCCGGATCGGCCAGATACTCCGCGTGGATCTGCTTGACCGCGACCTCGCGACCCAGCTCGAGATCGCGGGCCCGATAGACCGTGGCGAAACTGCCCGATCCGATCTTCTCCAACAGCTCGTAGCGCGACTCCGGGCTCAACGGCGGTCCTCTCCTGGCGCGGCGATAGGTGGCTGAATTCGCAAGAATTCAGGTTCTTCAGGCTGAATTCTTGCGAATTCAGCTACGGCCCCGTGTCGGCCGACGCCGACGTTCGAATCAGCGACTCTTCAAGATCCCGATCAGCCGTTCCAGCTCCCGGTCCCTCTCGGGGCTGCCGGTCAGCCCCCAATCCGGATGCTTGTCCTCGGCGAACAGCAGATCGAGCACTTTCTGGTAGGCGGCCAATTCGCCGGCGCGGTTCCCGCGGGAGCGCTCGAGCGCCGCCTGGCGAAGGTGGATTTGATACGGTTTCAGCGCTTCACCCGCCGCGCCGTCGCCGCGAAACGCGGCGATCTGGTCGCGGGCGTCGATCCGCTCGCGGTTCGACACCGGGGAAGAGTCGAAGTCGATCAACAGCAGCACCGCCGAGAACAACACGCTCACGCCCACCGCCGCATACACGAGCCACGGGGACTCGCCCGAGGTCCGCCGGTCGCGGGTCCGCTTGCGCCCGCCGGCCGTTTCGTGCAGGGAGAGCTCGGGAAGCTGCCCGTCTTCGCCCAACTTGACGAGCGCGTCCCCCTTCTGGCCGGTGATGAAGCGGGCGACTTGGCGGCCGCCTGCTTCGTCGGCCTTGCCGGCCTTCCGAGTTCTCCGCGGTCGTTCGCCGCCGCGGGCCTTCCGCAGCGGCGAGGGAGTGGCCGTTTCCACCTGGGCGTCCGTGTCGCCGAGGGCCGCCACGGCGGCCGGCTCGCCCAGGGCTTCCGACGCCCCCCCCGGCCGCATCGCGAATTGAAAGCTCGTGCGGCCCCCCATGCGGACGCGGGCGGTCTCGGGGAGCCAGACCCACCGCTCCGGCGGGAGCACGTTGCCGTCGACCTCGACGGTGTCCGCGACCGTCGTGCTGATCGCGTAGCGCCCGTTGCGGCTGACGATGCGGACCCGGTGGTCGGCGAGTTCGGGATCGGAGAGGGGCACGTCGTTCCCGTCGCCCGCGCCGATCTGCACGAGCTCCTCGCGGACCTCGAACACCTTCCCCCGGTCGGGCCCGCTGATGATCGTGATCCTGGCCATCGCGCTCATGGTCGCCATGCGTGCATTCTAACAAGCGCTTTCGGCCGTCGGCAATCCGCTTGGAGTGACCGGCCCCGATCAGAAAAACGGGGCGTTGATGAAACTCAGGACGAACGGCCCGAGAATGATCAGCACCGTCGCCGCCATCACGAGGATCGCCGGCAGCAGCATCTTGACCCCGGCCTCTCCGGCGAGCGCCTCGGCCCGCTGCGTCCGCTTGATGCGGAGCACGTCGGCCTGCGTGCGGAACACGCGGGCCAGGGGCGTCCCCAGGTTCTCCCCCTGCACGATCGAGCCGATGATGCTCGTGATCTCGTCGTCCCGCAGGCGGTCGCGCATCGACTCGAGCGCGGCGGTGCGGCTTTTGCCCATGCTCATCTCGCCCAGCACCCGCCCGAACTCGACCCCCACCGGATGTTGGCGGAACTCCGCCACCGCTTCCGACAGCGCCCGCTGAAACGTCGAACCCGCCTCCATCAGCAGCGTCAACAGGTCGAGCAGGAACGGCATCCGCCGCTTGATGCGCGTCAGCCGGGTTTCGGCGCGGTGCGACACGCGGCGGCGGAGCAGCCACATGACCACGCCGCTCGCCACGCCGGCGAACACGATCCCCGTCGGTCCCATGCCGCGGACGCTCATCCACGCGAACAGCGGGAACAGCAGCAGCCCGACGAGCTGGATGCGGCCCAAGTACTCGGCCGCCGTCCAGAACCGCGGGAGGCCGGAGGCCTGGATTTCGCGGTCCAGCTCGGGGAGCCGGTCGCGGAAGGCGCGGCGGTCGACCGCCGCCAGCCCCTGGATCACCGGCTGGAACACGCGGTAGAACAGGCTCACCCGCCGAAGTTCGGCGATGCGGCTGACGTCATAGCGCCATTCGTCGTCCTGCTCGGGATCGCTCGTGTGGAGCGTGTTGCGGACGGTCCGCGCCAGCACGAACACCGCCGCGCCGATGCAGGCGCTCGCCACCGCTTGGAGGACGAGCCCGGTCCCGGAGTCGGCGGCGAAGAGCGGTGGACAGGGCAGGGGCATGGGGAGGAGAGGTCAGACGTCAGAAGGCAGAAGGCAGTAAGCCCACGGGCAGCGCCCCGTGGGGTGGTCGAGCGGGGAGGCTCATTCGCCGGCCCCTGTTGGTCATTGGGATTTGGTCATTGGGACTTCCTTCGTCATTCAGTACTTCCAAGTTCGCGACGCCCCGACATGCCCGCGAAGGCGGGCATTCAGCGGCGGCGCGCACGACAAACTGGATTCCCGCCTGCGCGGGAATGACGGAGTCGAGTTCTTGGAACTACTGTCATTCGAATTTCGACATTCGACGTTCTCAAATGTCCGGATTGAGGATCTTCCTCGCCCACAGGTACGCGGCCACGTTCAAGATCAATGCGGCCGACAGCAGGATCTGTCCCAGAACGGTCACGAACAACCGCTCGGTGTTCTCGCGGTCCATGAGGAACCAGTACACGGCGAGAATGGCGATCGGCGCCAGGGCCATGTAGAAGGCGCTGGCCCGGGCCTGCGCCGTCTCTGCGATCACCTTCCGCTCCAGCCGCTGGAGCTCGCGCACCGAATGCGCGATGCGGTCGACCGTTTCGTTCAAGCGCCCGCCGCTCTGGCGGCTGGCATCCATCGAGGCGGCGAACAGGGCGAAGTTCTCGCTCTTGAGCCGCGTCTTCGCCTCCGTCAGACACCGCTCCAGAGGGTTTCCCAACTGGTACTCCCCCACGATCTGCTGGAACTCCTGGCAGATCGGCGGCGGCGTCTGATGGGCGAGGATGTCCAGCGCCTGCGGCAGCGACAGCCCCGCCTTGATCGCGCTCGACAGCGAGACCATCGCGTCGGCCAACTGGTCCTCGATCTTCTCCCGCCGCTTCTCCGCCAGCCGCCGCACCACGTACCACGGCAGCGACCCGAGAAACACGGCGGCCAGCAGCCCCAGCACGGGCATCCCCCATAGCAGCGCGAACAGGAAGAACACGGCCAGCATCGCGCCGGCCCAGACGATCAGCCACGCCCGCAGGCTGTGAGTGCCCACGCGCAGCCGCCGCAGCTTCTCCCGAAAGTCCTCCTCGATGAAACTCAACCCCCGCTGCAATTCGTCACCGGCGGCATAGACCGCGAGGCCGACCGCGGCGCCGATGCAGATCGTGCTCAGGAGGATGAGGAACATGGGGCGGAGTGCAGTGGGCAGTGGATAGTGGGCAGTGGATAGTGGGCAGTGGATAGTGGGCAGTGGATAGTGAGCAGTGGGCAGTGGGCAGTGG
>JBBDNU010000172.1:35276-44689 GCA_040877365.1 Planctomycetales bacterium | reverse complement strand
GCAGTGGGCAGTGGGCAGTGGTGCGCAGGGATCGACGGTGCTTGCAAAGTCCCCTCTCCCCCGGCTTTACGGGGGAGAGGGGGGCTGCGCTTGACGCCGTGATTGCGTCGCGACCGGCGCTCCGTTTCCTTCCGCTTTCTCCGAACTCCCCTCCATCCGGCCGTACAGGAACTCCAGTTGCAACAGGTCCTTGTCGATCAGGGCGTCGATGAACGTCGGCAGGTAGCCGGTGGGCTGCAAGTGCTCGCCGTCCCGGAAGTTGAAGATGTCGGTGACGACCAGGTCGTTGCGGCGGGGGTCGAAGCCGGCGATCTCGGAGATCTGCGAGACGGCCCGGCGGCCGCCGGGCAGCCGGTCGATCTGCACGACGACGTCGATCGCCGAGGCGATCTGCCGCTGGATCGAGACGACCGGCAGGTCGACCGCCATCAGCACGAGGACCTCGAGCCGCTTCAGCACGTCCTCGGTGCTGTTGGCGTGGATCGTGGTCATCGACCCGTCGTGGCCGGTGTTCATCGCCTGGAGCATGTCGAGCGCCTCGGGGCCGCGGCACTCGCCGACGAGGATGCGGTCCGGCCGCATGCGGAGGGCGTTCTTCACGAGGTCGCGGATGGTGTATTCACCGGTCCCCTCGACGTTGGGGGGCTTGGTCTCGAGCGTGACGACGTGGTCCTGGTGGAGCTTGAGCTCGGTGGTGTCCTCGATGGTGACGATGCGGTCGCGGTGCGGGATGAAGCTCGACAGCACGTTGAGCATGGTCGTCTTCCCGGTCCCGGTCCCGCCGCTCACGAGCACGTTCCGCCGGTTGATCACGCAGGCGCGGAGGAACATCGCCGCCGCGGGGGTGATCGTCCCGTACTCGATCAGGTCGTCCATCGTGAAGCGGTGGACGGGGAACTTGCGGATCGTGAGGCACGGCCCGCGGATGGCGAGCGGGGGGATGATCGCGTTGACCCGCGAGCCGTCGGCGAGGCGGGCGTCGACGAGCGGCTGGCTCTTGTCGATCCGCCGGCCGACCTGGGCCACGATCCGCTCGATGATCGACTCGGTCACCTTGTCGGAGATGAACCGGCGGCCGGAAAGCTCGATCTGCCCGTCGCGCTCGACGTAGATCTGGTCGCTCTTGACGACCATGATTTCGCTGATCGTCGGAGCGCGGAGCAGGTCCTGCAGCGGCCCGAAGCCGAACACCGTGTCCTTCAGGTCCTTCTTGAGCGTCCGCAGGATGAGGTACTTCTTCAGCTCGCGGTGCAAGTGCGGGCGGACGAGGGGGAACGTCTCGGCGAACTGCGACTCGACCGTCTGGATCCGCCCGCTGAGATCGGTCGCCTGCTCGAGCCGCATTTTCTCCCGCGTGAACGACAGCAGGTTCTCGAGCTCCGCCTCGCGCTCCGGGACGAGCGTCGCCGGGACGTCGAACTCGTTGTAGGTGAGCTGGGCGACCGCGTCCAGCTCCTCGCGGCTGCTCTCGAGGATGAGCTGGTTGATCAGCAGGTCCTTGATCGTCAGCCCGATGATCTCTTCCAGCAGGGCGTCGTTGTCGGGACCGAACAGGTCGATCTCGCGGCAGACGTCCTCGATGTTCTTTTCGAGGAGGAGGATGCTCTGCTCGTCGCCGATGCGGTTGTTCTCGAGTTCGTACAGGTCGAAGCGGTCGAGGAGCTTCTTGTGAATCTTGAGTTCGAGGTCGGCGGTGATCGTGCGGAGGTGGGCCTCCATCTCGCCGCGGGTGATCGGGGCCGCCTCCTCCGCCTCGATCGTCAGCGTGTACGGCCAGATGCGGACCGTCGCGCCGGGGGCGACTTCGAGCGATTCGCCGCCGGTGAGCTCGTCGTCCCCGACCATGCAACTGTTGATGCCCACGTTTTCGAGCACCAGCTTGCCGTTCTCGCGGCGGAGGACCGCCTGCCGCTTCGACACGAGCGGGCTCTTGAGCACGATCGTGTTGGCGGGGTCGCGGCCGATGTGGATCGCCGGCGCGTCGGTCTCGAGCATCGACCGCCGGCTTTCGTGGACCTTGTTGAACCAGATTTTCATTGGAGACACCGCATTGCGGATGGACGCCTCGCCCGGAGCCGGATTCGCAAAATTCAGCCGCCTGTGCCTTCAGCCTCCCGAACGCCGGCGGGAGCCCGCGGCGGCGGAGAGGCCCACGATCTGCAGGCCCTTGCCCCCCGTCGTCTGCAGCCTCGCGAACAGCTTTTGCGCCGCGGCGACCTGATCTTTCTGCTCTTTCGTCAGGTTGGGGGCGCGATGGTCGGGATAGCGGATCGTGATGTCGCCGACGCGGCCGGCCGGCCGGCCGGTTTCGATCGGCCCGGTGCGCGATCCGACGGCCAGTATCTCCAGCGGGCCGATCTCCTCCACCTCGGTGGCGCTGCCCGATTTCGGAAGCACGAACAAGATCCAATCGTCGGGGTTCATCCGCTCCGGCACGATCGAGGTGGGGTCGATCGGGATCGTCCGGAACAATTCGTCGGCCCCGATCAGCTTGGAGAAGCTGCTGCTGCTCGGGACCACCTGGCGGTCCTGCTGCAACAGCAGTTCGCCGGGAAGCAGGTCCCGCCGCGCCTTGAGCCCGGCGACGTTGTCGATCTGGTCCCATCGCACGAGGACCAATTCGAGGTTCCCCGCCCTGACTTGGTCGCGCGGGATCCCGACCGGAATGAAATGCTCCTCGCGAAACGTCTCCCCCGCTTTGACGGCCGCGTCGGCGCCGATGCCCACGAACTGCACCAGCTCGAGCCGCTGCGAGGCGTTCGCCATGTACAGCCAGTTGACGACCGCTCCCACCACGCCGAGTCCCACGGCGATCATCAGCCCGGGCGCCCCCTTCATCGGTTCGCTTTCTCCTCCGGCAACGGCATCACGGCGATCAAGCCGGAGAACCCCGCTCGTTCGTCCGGCCCGAATTGCACGTCGATGCGGCTGCGCTGTGCGTGCGTCGAATCCCCGGCCTCGAACCCTCTCGTCCAGGCCCCGCCTGCGACCCGCCACTCTCCTGTGACCCGCCAACCGCGGCGCTCCGCGACCGCGTCGAAGAACCTCGCCCACTCGGCGGCGGGGCCGACCCCTTCGAAACCCACGAGCTGCTCCCCCGCCGTCCCGCGGAGCGCGAGCGTCCGCCGGCTAGCGGGGGGCAACTCGACCTCGAATCCTCCACCCTCCGACGCGGCCGGCGCTCCGGCCCGGAAGGAGAACAGCGTCCACGCCGCTTCTCCCTGCCGCATCGCGAGGCCCCACGAGACGACTCGCCGATCCGTGTCCGAACCTCCATTATCATCGCTGCCGTGGCCGGAGGGAACCTCGCGGGGCGGGAATTCGCGCGTGCCGACCGCCATCGGGACCGGGACCGGCACGAAGTGCACCCGCCCTCCCTCCGGCGATTCGAGCAGCGGCGGGAGCGTCCGCAAATAATCCAACATCTTCCGCTCCCCCGGCGCGAGCGGTTGCACGGGCGCGGCGGCCGACCGCACGTCGGCCAGGCAGACCGACAACAGCCGCTCGACCGCCTGTTCGCCGCTCCCCTCGAACGACTCGCGGCGGAGCGCGACCGGCGAATCTCCCAGCTCGAGCATGACCGGACCGGTCGTCCATTCGGGCTGGCTGCTCGGCAGTCCCGCAAGCGGGTTCGCGAGGTCGGCCGAGTCGGTGTTCCACCAGGAAGAGAGCTGCCGTCCCACCGTGAGGGCCGCGATCCCGATCAGCGCGACGGCGATGAGGTCGGTCGTGCGACTCGCGATTTTCTTCGCGAGCCTGCCATACGGTCCCGGCGCCGTCGAGTTGGCGAGCGGGGGGCGTAAGCCCCCCGGTGCGTCGCTCGGTTCATCGGCGCTGGGCGCCCCCTCTGGCGGCCCGCATCGCTCCGATACCCGGTCCGCGTCGAGACCACCGGCCGGCTCACGCCGGCCGCTCGCCTGCGGCGGATGTCGGGGAGGATCGTAAATCATGAATCGTGTCGCCGTCATGCCGCGATCGAAGCATTCACGGCGTGCGGCCGGAGCATTCTCCGCCGGTCGCTTCGGCGTTGTCGAAGAGTTCTTGCAGCGAAAGCGTGAAGCCGGGCAGAACCTCTCCCCCGTCGATCGTGCCGTTCGGCGGAATCGGCTCGAACCGGTCCGCCGCCGTGTGGGATTTCGCGCTCCGCGTGGGGGGATCGATCAGCCACACGAGCCGCACGCCGGCGTCGAAATAATCTCGCAGCTTGCGGTCCATCTCGCCTCGGGTGTTTCCTTTGGAAAGGACTTCGACGGCCAGGTCGGGAACAAGGCGGGGGACCGGCGACTTCGGAAGCCGACCTTGCGGAAAGCGGGCCCACGAGACGAACGCCACATCGGCGGCCCGCACCTGATCGGCGAGGATGCGGAGCGTGCCTGCCTCTCCCAGCACCTTTCCCAGCTTGTTCGTGGCGAGAAATCGTCGGAGGATGTAAGCCAACTCCATTGCCACGATCGACTCGAAATAGCCCATCGTCTTCTCCACCAGCACGCCGTCGATGAGTTCGCAGGTCCGGTTCTCGCGATCGAGGACGCGGACCAGATCACGCACGGTGGCCGTCCCCGGCGGCGGGTTGAGGCGGATCCGCTCCGCGGGGATTCCTCCCAGGCGGTCCTGCAATTCGGCGATGTTGGCGAAAGCGGTGGCCATGTCACTTGTACTGCTGCGGCAGACTGTTGAGGAAGGCGTTGAGCTGGGAAATCCACTGCTGCAACTGGGCGATCGAGTACGGGCCGGGGGGCTCCAGCGGATCCTGCATGCGATTGATCTCCGCCTGGTAGCCATTGATGAACCCTTGCGCCATCGTCCCCGGCAGGCGGCGGATGCGGCTGAGCAGCGCGACGCGGTCGTCGGGGTCGGGGTTCTGATAGCGGGCCTGGGCGGGAATCAAACTCGGATCGTGATTGCGGATGATGTTGGGATCGTATTGCCCCGTATTGCGCGCGGGAGGATGAAAGTCAGGGGGGGTATTGATCCGCGGCAGTCGAACGAGGTTCGGGTCGTGGTCGAGCGGGTCGATGAAGAGATGGCCGGGGTTCTCCGGGTCGGGCAGCGCAGCCATCGCGGCGATGAGTTGGGCGTGGGCGAGATCTCGCGCGGTCGTGTCGGTGAAGTTCTGCGGGTCGAGCCGCCACCACCGCGCCGCCCGCCTCTCGGCATTGTTTCCGTATCCCAGCCCGTGATATTCCCAGGCGTTGTCCAGAAGTTCCGTTTCCGCCCGCAACGAATACCGGCCATCGCCCCACAGGTTGCGGAGGAGCGGGAAGCGCCGCGTCAGCGCGGCGGAGCCTTGTTGGGCCCCTTCCCACATTTCGAGTTGCCGGTCGATGACGATGATGTTTCCGCTCGCCGGGTCCGCCACCACCGGCCCAAGCACGAGCTGTTCCGCCGGCGGCGTGGGGAGCGCGCTCCAATCAGGGACGACGGAGGCGAGCGGCGGCTGCCCGCTGCGGGACATCGTTCCCGACTGCCAGCCGAAGGGATCGGGATCCTGTCCCGTCCGCGCCTCGGCCTGTCTCCAGGCGGCGTAGCGGGCGTTGACCTGCGCGCGGACCTTCCAGGCGCCGACCGTCCCCATGTTGAGGATGAGCGCCATCACGAACAGCATGAGAGGGAGCGCGAGCACGAGTTCGAGCGGCGCGAGTCCGTCGCGCTTCCCTCGCAAGCCCGCCCCCCACGCGGGGCGGGATTCCCCTGCGGCGCCTCGCGCCCGTCGTCGCAATCGTCGCGTCGCGTGCATGGGTCGTTTGGCTCGATGGTCAGGCGACGTACCGGGGGGCTGACGCCCCCCGCTCGCCGGTCAATGGAAATTCACCTTGCGCAGATCGTCGATGCTCGCTCCGCCGAGGTTCGGCAGGCGATATCCCTGCCCCGGCGGGGGCGTTTGCAGGATCGCCGGGAGCGACTCGATGTCGGCCGGCACCAGCTTCGCCGACCAGTTCTGGCTGAACAGGCCGTTCTCTCCCCGATTTGGTTGACCGGGCGGCGGCACCGGCGGCAAGCCCGGAGGAAGCGCCCAGGCCGTCGGCCGGCCCTCGTACCAATCGCGCCAGGGATCGAGTGGATTACCGGTCGGCTCCCCCCATGGGGGAGGATTGAACCGCCGCGACGGAAGAAACACCGTCGCCTGCGCGAACGCCAGCGAGTCCGCGTTGCCGTCGCGGAAGATGCGGTTCACGAACAGGCCGGGAAACGTCTCGTCCACGTGTCGCCAGTGGGCGACGCCGACGAAGGTGTACTCCTCGTCGAGCCGCGCATTGTCGATCGGGCGATCGAAGTGCCGAATCACGTGGGGAAGATTGGTCTCGGGATACTCGATCGTCAGCAGATCATTCAGCCGCCGCTGAGTCGCCTGGAGCCACAGGTTGCGAAACTGCGACATCTTGGCGGTCTCTCGGCCACGCTGCTGGGGCCAGGGCTGCCCGTAGCCGAAATACGGTCCCATCCAGGCGTTGATCCAGTCGCCGAGATATTGCTGCGACAACTTCGCGCGGTCCACCGTCGCGCGATCGAAATAGAGCAAGGGATTGCCGCCGATGTCATTCACGTCGTCGCCGTACTGGTTCGGCGTGGGATCGACCGCGGGGAGCGTGCGGTCGGCGACCGAGGTCTGGTCGACGCCGAAATCGACGAGCCGCACGTCGGTCCGCCACAGAAAGGCCTCCATGCTCCGCCCCGAGTGCGTCCGCTCGGTCGCCGCGCCGTTGCGGGCGGCGACCTCCGCGACCGCCAGCTCGGCCATGCGGGGCACGCGCTGGACGACCTGCCGCTGAAACCGCGGGATCAATCCCCCCTCGGGCGTCGGACCGCCCGCGGAGAGCACGTGTTCGAGCACCGGCAGCGTCAACTCCGCATGGTGGTAGGTCATCTGCCCCCACGCCTCGACCAGCGCCCGCTCGTGCGGCACTTTGGCGGTGATCGCGATCCCGAGCCGCTCGAACTTCGCGTAGCCGGACGACGCCCCGTGCTGCTGGAAGACCGGGCCGATCTCCTCCCAGACGTCGAGGATCTCGGGGACGAGCGACTCGACGTTTTGCGCGCCGTCGCTGGGAGAGGAGCCGTCGCCGCGGGCGTAGCCTTCGCGCATATAGGCGGTCAGCGCGAATACCTCGCACAAGAGATGGTTCGTGAAGGCGAGCGTGTTCATCCCGCGGGCCATCACGACGCTTCCGGTGTAAGTGGAGGCGTCGGCGGCGTTCTGCACGCGGACCTTGTCGTCCACGTGCTTGGCGACGTTGGTGACCATCGCCAGGAGGACCGTGAACATGAAGATCGCGAACACCGAGACGATGCTGATCGTCCCGCTCTCGTTGCGGTGCAGGCCGTGCAGGCGGAGAGGGTCGGGGTGAGGGGGTTTTCGGCCAGCCGGAGCGGTCGAAGTGCGGTTGTTCGAAGTCATTTCGCGAAGAGCCGAATGGGACTCGCGAAGAGCCGAAAGGGACGAGTTGAGGTCCGGCAAGTCGTTCGAGGAATCGCAGTCCGTCCGCGCATCCCCCCTCACCCTAACCCTCTCCCCCGCAGAGCCGGGGGAGAGGGGACTGAGCGCCGCATGCGTCTTGCGAGTGGACGATTCGATTGTCATGGCAGGTCGTGCCGATACGGACGCACGGACTTCAGCCCCTCGTTCACCACGGTCGCTGAGGCCGGCATGAGGACCGTCGCCACCCCGCCGGTCGCCCGGTAGCCGGTCCGCCACGAGGCGGGGACGCGGTCCAGCACGCGCTGCGGAAAGTTCACGGGACGAACGAGCTGGTCCGCGAGGAACCGGCCCGGCCCGGGAAGCAGCGCAAAACGGTGGACCACATACACCGTGAGCGGATCCTGCCAGCCGACTTCCAGCGGATGCCACGGCCGCCCCGCGCTGTCGCGCGGATTGTAGCTCGGCCCGCGGCGCGAGACCTCGCCCCCGTCGCGCCATTCGAGGACGACGGCCGTGTTCAGGTCGCTGTAGGCGAGCTTATTGAAAATGCGATCGTTGATCCGCGGATTGGCCGATGCCGTGGGGACGATGGTCGGATACAGCGCCTGCGTGCCGTCGATCGCCAGTCGAGTTCTCGCGGACAATTGGCTGCCGGCGATCCCGAGATCGCGCGAGGGGGCGATCGGCGCGCAGGCCGCGACCGCCGCCGTGCGGATCCGCCACAGCTTGTTGTCGCCGGGATCGAACGGGATCGCGACGGTGAGCGTTCCGTCCTCTTCGTGAGGGATCCCCCCGACGTCGGAAATCGCGTTCTCCCGCTCCGGCGGCGGATCGTCCGGGTCGAATGGGAACTCTCCGAAATGCGCCGGGATCCACACCGACGCGGCTCGCGCCCCCGCGAAGGCCGCGTAGTGGACCACCATCGTCCCGATCATCAACTGGCTCACCTGGACGATGAACAGAATGATCATGATCGCCAAGGGCAGCGTGAGCACGAACGCCAGGCTCTGCACGCCCCCCTGCTCGCAGCGGTGCAGGCGGCCGAGCCGCCGCCAGTCGCGGCGGCCTCCCCCGAGGCGGACGGTCGCCGACCACGCGGCGCAGGCGACCGCCAGCGCGATCAGGCACGGCAGACAGGCTTGGAGCAATTCGCGGTGCATCGCACGCTCCCGCGGGCCGTAGCCGAATTCGCAAGAATTCGGATAGCTGGAGCAATCACAGGCCGATGGGCTGAATTCTTGCGAATTCAGCTACGGTCAGAACAAGTCCATCCAGTGCTCCCTCGTCACGATCAGCACCGCGACCAGTGCCGAGGGGGCGAGGAACAGTCCCTGCTTCAGCGGCCCGCGCTCCTGCGGCGTCGGCGGGACCCAGCCCCGCGTCTTCACGACGAGCGCCAGGTGCCTCCACACGTTGCCGGCGATCCGCAGGAATCCCAACTGCCAGACGAGGATCGCGATGCCCAGCACCGCGCCGAGGATGAAGGTCCACAGCATGGCCTCGATCCCGCGGTACAGCCCCAGGCAGGCGCCCATCATGGCGATCAGCTTGACGTCTCCTCCTCCGATCTCGAAGAACAACAGGCAGAACAGCATGATGAACCCGCAGACGAGGAAGCCCAGCAGGCTCGATTCGAGCGCCTCCCGCCCCGCCTCCGCCCCCGCGGGCCCGCCGAAAAACCAGTTCGCGGCGAAACCTCCCACGATCCCCGGATACGTGGTCCAGTTGTAGATCTTGTGCCGCAGCACGTCCGTGACGGTCGCGACCACCAGGAGCAGCACGGCGAGCGCGGCGGGAACCATGCTTCTCCCGCTCAGTTGGTCGCCGCGTCGGCGCCGCTCTCGAGGTCGCCGATGCCGCGGAGGAAGTAGTCCCGGATCCGCGGCCAGCCAACCTTGATCAGGAAGATCAGGATCGGCAGGGCGATCGCCCCGATGATCAGGATCGTCTCGAGGCTCAAGGCCCCGCGCTCGTCCGAATGCACCCGCTGCAGCAG
>JBBDNU010000172.1:0-35176 GCA_040877365.1 Planctomycetales bacterium | reverse complement strand
GGATCGTCTCGAGGCTCAAGGCCCCGCGCTCGTCCGAATGCACCCGCTGCAGCAGTCTCATCATTGCGACATCTCCAGTATGCGAGCCGAAGGTGACGACCTGATTTCAAGGACTATATCCGCCGGAGCCGCCAAGACCAATCGGCTTCTCCGGATCGTTCAAGTCTTCCACCCTGGTGGAAAAGTTGTCCCTGATCCGCGGCCACGCGACCTTGATCAGGAAGATCAGGATCGGCAGGGCGATCGCGCCGATGATCAGGATCGTCTCGAGACTCAACGCCCCGCGTTCGTCCGAGTGCACCCGCTTCAACAGGGACCGGAGGGTCGGCTTCGCCTGCATCGCTCGACGCTCCCTTGTTCCACGGCACGGCCCGTTACAGGAACGGCCACGCCACCCACACCACGATCATCTCGTAAACCAGTTGGACGATGCGGCGGCCCGCCGTCAGGGCGAACGCCGCCAGCGGAAAAATCACCCCCAGCACGAGGACGTAGTCCAAGCTGGATGCGCCCTTCCGGCGGCGTCGCACGTTCGCGCGTCGAGGAACCGTCTTCATGCCGTTGCGTCCGACGTTCCGCGTACGAATGGCCATTCTATCGGCCGGAGGGAGGCGACGCCAGTGTGTTTTGGTTTTCCCGTAGATCAGCCTGCCCACATCTCCCGGGTCAGGCGGATGCGGTCGTCCAGACCCTGCTCCGCCGGCTCGGCGGCGAACGAGGGTTTCGTCCCGGTCCAGTCCAGCGACGCCACGAGCCGCCCGTCGGCTGTCCGGCCCTTCAGCCGCGAGACGAACAGATCGCGGAAGGTGTAGCGGTCCCCTTCATCCAGACCGGTCGCCTCGGTGATCCGGGTGATCTTCCGCGACCCGTCCTCGACGAACCGGCTGATCTGCACGATGAGGTGGATCGCCGAGGCCACCTGCGCGCGGGCCACGTAAATCGGAATGTCGACGTCGGACATCAGCGACAGCGTCTCGAGCCGGACGAGCGAGTCCCGCGGAGAGGTGGCGTGGACCGTGGTCAGGCTGCCGCTGTGCCCGCTGATCATCGACTGCACCATGTCGAGCGCTTCGCCGCCGCGGACTTCGCCGACGAGGATCCGGTCGGGCCGCATCCGCAGCGAGGCGACGAACAACTGGCGGATGTTGACTTCGCCCCGCCCGTCCGCGTCGGCCTTCTGCGATTCGAGGTACAGCGTGTGCCTCTGCGCGAGCCGCAGTTCCGAGCTGTCCTCGATCACCACGACCCGCTCGTCGCCGGGAATGGCGGTCGAGATCGCGTTGAGCAGCGAGGTTTTCCCGGTCCCGGTCCCGCCGGCGATGAGCATGTTCTTGCGGAGCTTGACGCACACGTCGAGGAACTCGCGGGCCGCCTCCGACAGGCTCCCCAGCCGCACGAAATCCTCCAGCGACAACACGTCCCGCAGGAACTTGCGGATCGTGAGATACGTGCCCCGCCGGGCGCTGGGAGGGATGACCGCGTGGACCCGCGAGCCGTCCGGCAGGCGGGCGTCGAGGATCGGCCGCTCCTCGTCGATCTCGCGGCCGACGTACTGCGCCACGTTGTGCACCGCGGAGAGCAGCGCGTCTTCGCTGGGGAAGGCGGCGTCGGTCTCGTACAGCCGGCCGTGCCGCTCGACGTAGATCTCGTCGAAGCCGTTGACCATGATCTCCGAGACCGTCTCGTCGCGGAGGAACTCGCGGACGGGGCCGAGGAAGTAGCCCAGGCTGGCTTCGAAGATCGCTTCGCGGGGCATGCGGACACGCGGCCGGAATGACGTGGCGGGCTGGCGCGACTCGTCCATCGTATCGGGCGGCGCGCCGGGAGTAAACGACCGCCCCTGTCGGTCCATTCCGCGCGACATGATTCCCGACCTTCCTTCCGACGCCCTGATGACCGCCGACTGCGGCTTCATCGGCCATGAATTCTGGTCCGAACTGCTCGACAGCGACCGACGACCCCAGTTCCCCGAAGCAAGCCCGGTTGAAGACCGGGCGGAGGTGATCTTAGAATGGACGCGGCCCCTCACGGACTTGGTTGCTGCGCCATGCCTTCTCCACGGACTCATCGCCCGCTGCTCGTCGGCATGCTCGTCGCGGGGACGGTCGGCGGGGCCGCGCTGCTCGTGATCGCGGCGACCTCCGGCATGGCGTGGTTCGATTCGCCGCTCGCGGTCGGTCCCCCAAGCGACACGCCCGCGGGAATGGTCTGGGTTCCCGGCGGCACGTTCCGCATGGGCGGAGAGGATCCCCATCCGGGGAAGCGCGCGGACGAACTCCCGGTGCACGACGTCGCCCTCGACGGCTTCTGGATGGACGCGACCGAAGTCACCAACGCGCAGTTCGCCGCCTTCGTCGCCGCCACCGGCTACGCGACGGCCGCCGAGCGGACCCCGCGGCGCGAGGACTTCGCGGGCCAGACCGACATCGCCGCGATCCCCGACGAGATGCTCGTCCCCGGCTCGATCTGCTTCAATCCGAACTTCGACCGCGAGACGTTGCGGCAAGGCTTCCCGGGGTGGGAGTATCAGGTCTGGCGGCAGGTCGAAGGGGCGAACTGGCGCGAGCCGGAAGGGCCGGGCTCGTCGATCGCGAACCGCATGGACCATCCCGTCGTGCACGTCGCCTGGGACGACGCGGTCGCCTATTGCCGCTGGGCCGGAAAGGACCTCCCCACCGAGGCGGAATGGGAGTACGCCGCCCGCGGCGGGAGAGTCGGTGCGACTTATCCGTGGGGGAACGAGCTCCGGCCCGACGGCCAGTGGCGGAACAACATCTGGCAGGGGAAGTTCCCGTTCGAGAACCAGGCTCGGGACGGCTTCGCGGCGACCGCCCCGGTCCAGTCGTTCCCGCCGAACGATTACGGGCTGTTCGACATGTCGGGCAACGTGTGGGAATGGTGCGCCGACTGGTATCGGCCGGACTACTACGAGAACAGCAAGCGCCGCAACCCCGCCGGACCGGACAAGAGCTTCGATCCCGACGAGCCGCGGATCCCCAAGCGCGTGCAGCGCGGCGGGTCGTTCATGTGCAGCGACGATTACTGCATCGGCTACCGCGCCGCCGCCCGGATGAAGGGGGACCCGTCTTCGGGCGCCTTCCACACCGGCTTCCGCTGCGTGGTGCGGGCGGCCAAGCTCGACGAATACCGCAACGCCCCGGCGCACCAGGCTCGCGCGCAATGAACGGTCCCCTCCCGCCTTGTGCGCGGGCGAGGGACCCTTGCGGAAGAAAGGGTCAGGGTGAGGGGGTCTCGTACAGCACGACCAGCAGGATGTCCGACGGGGCGAAGACGCTGTTCGACAGTCCGCTCGATTGGATCGCCCCCTGGCTCTGCGGGGCGATGTTGCCGAAGATGTGAATCACGCGGGCGCCGGTTTCGGCCAGCCAGTCGTTGACTTCGGCCTCGAGGCTGCCGGAGTCGGTTTCGACCCCTTTGAAAATCTTGATCTGCCGCATGCGCGGGCTCCCTCTGGGTTCCGACGAAAGAAATTCGACGCAAAGCCGCGAAGAAAGACGAATGACATTGCTCCAAGAACGCCACTCCGTCATTCCCGCGCAGGCGGGAATCCAGCCCGCCGTCCGCGCCGCCGCTGGATGCCCGCCTTCGCGGGCATGACGCGCCGTCGCGAACTTGGAAGTATTGAATGAAGACGAAGAGGGAAGAAGGAAGAGCATCCCTCGACGGCGCTACGGCGAATGGATCGCCCCATCCCGACCTATTTTCCTGTGCGCTTCTTGGCGTCTTTGCGGCTTGGCGTCGAAAATGAATTTGTATTGCCGATGACAGTCTGACGCGCAGGCACGAACGATGCCAGCGTCGCGAGGCCGCGCTTTGGAATTGATCGAGACCACCATCGGCAACGTGCTCACCCGGACCAGCGGATATCTCCGCACCGTGACGTCGCACTCCCTTCAGCCGTACCGCGGGTGCTCGTTCGGGAATTCATTGTGCGGCGTCGGCTGCTACGTGCAGCACAGCCGGCACCTGCTGCGGGGACGGCCCTGGGGCGGGTTCCTCGAAGTCCGCACGAACGCCGCGGAGTCCTACCGCCAGCACTTCGTCCGCGAAGCGCGCTGGGCGCGGCGGAATGCGACGGCGGGGTCCCGCGGCGGCCGGTTCTCGATCTTCTGCTCCAGCGCGACCGATCCGTTCGTGCCGCAGGAGCGCCGTTACGCCGTGACGCGGTCGGTCCTCGAAGCGATGTGCGAGCTGCCTCCCGACGAGTTGGTGTTGCAGACGCACTCGCCCGCCGTGGCGGAGCACGTCGAACTGTGCCGGGCGCTCGCGGAGCGGTGCGACCTGCGGGTCCACGTCTCGATCGAGAGCGACCGGGACCGATTGCCCGGATTGCCTCCCCCGGCGGCTTCGGTCGCGGCCCGGATCGAAGCGTGCCGGCGGCTGCGCGAAGCGGGGATCCGCACGGTCGCCACCGTCGCGCCGCTGCTTCCGATCGAGCGGCCGGACGACTTCTTCTCCCGCCTGGCGGACGCGGCGGACGCGGTCGTGCTCGACCATTTCATCGGCGGAGACGGCACGCCCGACGGCCGCCGCACCCGCGCCACGCCGCTCGTCGAGGCGATGCGCTCCGTCGATCCCGCCTCCATCGGGATCGAATACCGCGATCGCATGGCCGAGATCGCGCGGCGACATTTGCCCGGCCGCGTGGGCCTCGGCATCGCCGGCTTCGCCGGGCGGTACGCGTGAGCAAGCACTTCGAAACTCCGCGCCCTCCACACTGCAAACGTTTCACTTCTGTTCTTTTTGCGAGAATGTTTCAGTCGGCGATTCCGGAGGGTGGCGGGCGCCGGTCCCACTTTTTCACCCGCACGCTTGAGAAACTCTCGACTACGGATCTCACTGATGGGCACTGATGACAGCAGAAATCCGTGGTCATCCGTGCCCATCCGTGGTGAACCGCCTTCCGGTGTAGTCGCCTGGGTCTGATTTCAGCTCTTCTCCGCGTCCTCGGCGCTCTCCGCGGTTCAGAGCTTTCGGCTTCGCGGCTCCGAAATGTTGGAACCGCCGAGAGCGCCGAGGACGCAGAGGCTCGGAGTTCGACTGCGGCAGCCAAAGATCGTTGAGGAGTGGTTGGGGCTCTGCCGGGCTGGACTTCGACTTCCGTCTTCTCTCTTCCTTCTTTGCGATTCTTCGCGCCTTTGCGTCTTTGCGTCGAAACTTTTTTTTCGAGTTGGATCCCGGCCCCGCCGCGCCGCGATCCGCCGGGAATTCGATTCGAAGACACGGTTCGCCGTAACCGAAACCCGCTCGCCGGGGTATGATTCGTAGTTGCTGCCCTTCGTTCCGTGTCGCCTTTCAGGACGATTCCGATGCGCTCGATCGCGTTGACCGGATGTTATCTCGCCATCGTCCTGCACGTAGGTTTGGCGGTCGCCGCGGAGGCCGACGCGAATGGCATTCTCGGTCGGAAGATCGAGAGCTTCACGCTCAAGGACTACCGCGGCAAGGAGCACGCGCTCGACGACTTCGCCGACAAGCCGGCCGTCGTGCTCGCGTTCCTCGGGACCGAGTGCCCGCTGGCGAAGCTGTACGCTCCCCGGCTGGAGCGGCTCGCGCGGGAGTACGGGCCGCGGGGGGTCGCGTTCCTCGGCGTCAATGCGAACCGGCAGGACTCGATCACCGAGGTCGCCGCCCACGCGCGGGTTCATGGGCTGACGTTTCCGGTCGTCAAGGATCTCGGAAACAAGCTCGCCGACGCCTGCGGGGCCGAGCGCACCCCCGAGGTGTTCGTCCTCGGCAAGGACCGCACGATCGTCTACCGCGGGCGGATCGACGACCAGTACGGCGTCGGCTACGCCCGCCACGAGCCGACGCGGCACGATTTGCAGCTCGCCCTCGACCAGTTGCTCGCCGGGGAGAAGATCGCGGTCGCGGAGACCGAGGCGGCCGGCTGCCTGATCGGCCGGGTCCGCGAGTCGGACGAGCAGGGCGCCGTCACCTATTCGAACCAGATCGCCCGCATCCTGCAGAAGAACTGCGTCGAGTGCCATCGCGCGGGGGAGATCGCCCCGTTCGAACTGACCGAATACGAGGAGGTCGCCGGCTGGGCCGAGATGATCCTCGAAGTCGTCGAGGAAGGCCGCATGCCCCCCTGGCACGCATCGCCGGAGTTCGGCCACTTCGCCAACGCGCGGCGATTGACGGACGACGAGAAGAGGCTGATTCGCGACTGGGTCGCCGCCGGCGCGCCCGCAGGAGATCCCGCCGACCTCCCCGCGCCGCGGGAGTTCGTCACTGGCTGGCAACTGTCGCGCGCGCCGGACGTCGTGATCGCCATGAGCGAAAAGCCCTACCAGGTCCCGGCCGAGGGGACGGTGCGGTATCAATACTTCACCGTCGATCCGGGCTTCACCGAGGACCAGTGGATCCAGGCCGCCGAGGTGCAGCCGGGGAACCGGGCGGTGGTCCATCACGTGCTGCTCGCGGTCCGCACGCCGAGCGGCCAGCGCGACCGCGGCCCGGGCGAGTTCTTGACGGCGTACGTGCCCGGTTTGCGGTTCGGCGAGTATCCGCCGGGAATGGCGAAGCGGGTCCCCGCCGGGTCGAAGCTCCTGTTCCAGGTCCACTACACGCCGAACGGCTCGCCGCAGGAGGACGTCAGCCGCGTCGGCCTGATCTTCGCCGATGAGAAGCAGCTGACGCACCGCGTCGTGACGACGCTCGCGGTGCAGCCGCGGCTCGACATTCCGCCCGGTGAGGGGAACTACCGGACGGAGGCGACCTCGCAGGCGGCGCGGACCGACGTGCTGCTGCTCGGCATGTCACCGCACATGCACCTGCGGGGCAAGTCGTTCCGGTACGAGGCGGTCTATCCCGATCGCCGCCGCGAGACGCTCCTCGACGTCCCCGCCTACGACTTCAACTGGCAGACGAGCTACCGGCTGGTGGAGCCGCTCTCGCTGCCGGCCGGCACGCGGATGCACTGCGTGGCCCACTTCGACAACTCGGCCGACAATCTGGCCAACCCCGATCCCGCCCAGCGCGTCCGCTGGGGGGATCAGACCTGGGAGGAGATGATGATCGGCTATTTCGACATCGCGATCCCCCTCGCCGCGGAACGGCCGGCCGAGAAGCAGCCCAAGCCCGCGGAGGCCGCCAAGGCCGACGACGAGGCCCAGGCGAAGCGGCTGCTCGTCCGGTTCGACGGCGATGGCGACGGCAAGATCGCCCGGAGTGAAATTCCCGAGCAGGCCGCGGCCCTGTTCGACCGGCTCGACCGCGACGGCGACGACGTGGTCACGCTGGAAGAGCTGATCCACGCGGCCCGCACCGCGCGCGAGCGCGGAGGGCGGTAGCGGCTTCGATCCCGGAGGCGCTACCGGCATACCAGCGTAGGGTTGCTCGATTGCGGGAACTCATGCGCGTCATTCCCGCGCAGGCGGGAATCCAGCTCCGTCCCGCGCCTTTCTGGATGCCCGCCGTCGCGGGCATGACGCGCAAAGGCGGCAAGTCGCCCCGGACCACTCCATCGCCGGCAAATTCTCCCACATTTGGTTGAAACCGCGCAACATCAAGACTGGCGCGTCGGGCTGCCGTCCCTGGAATCTCTCAACCCGCCGCCTCTTTCCGGCCGATGACAGGCGTCAGGCGCGGCGACGTGTTTTCGGGGGGACGGTACGGACGCATTCGCATGGATGCCGATGTTCGCCGGCGGGAGCGGCTTCGCGATCTGGCCGGCCGCCTCGTCGCCGGCTACGACGAACTGGGGACCATTCATCGCCTGGGGCGCTCCCCGCTCCCATTCGCCGACGCGGTGGTCGAGATCGCCCGCGATCTCCAGGAACTCCTGTTTCCGGGCTATCGCCGGCGCGAAGCGCTTGACCGCGGGAACATCGCCCCACGCGTCGAGGCATTGATCGGAGGCCTGCACGCCCGGCTGGTCGAGCAGTTCCGCCGGGCGCTCGATCACGCGCACGAAGTGGATTCCGCCGCCGCGCGCGGCTCGGAGCGCGCTCCCGATTTCACGGCCCGCGCCGAGGAGCAGGCGCTCGCCTTCCTCGACGAACTGCCCCGCATTCGTTCCGTCCTGGCGAGCGACGTGCGGATGGCGTTCGACGGCGACCCCGCCGCGAAGAGCCACGACGAGATCGTCTGCTGCTATCCGGGGTTCGAGGCGGTGACGGTCCACCGCATCGCCCACGCGATGCACCGGCTGGGCGTGCCGCTCCTCCCGCGGATGCTCTCCGAATGGGCCCACGGCCGCACCGGGATCGACATCCATCCCGGGGCGCGGATCGGGCCGTCGTTCTTCATCGACCACGGCACGGGAGTGGTCATCGGCGAGACCTGCGAGATCGCGGCCCGCGTCAAGCTCTATCAGGGGGTCACACTCGGGGCGATCAGCTTCGAGAAGGACGCGGCGGGCAACGTGGTCCGCGGGCGGAAGCGGCACCCCACGATCCACGAGGGGGTCGTAATCTACGCCAACGCGACGGTCCTCGGCGGCAAGACGGTGGTGGGCCGCAACTCGGTGATCGGGGCAAGCGTCTCGCTCAACCGCAGCGTCCCCCCGAACACGATCGTCACGCTCGAAAAGCCGCAATTGCGGTTCCGCGAGGCGGCATGAGCCGGCATTCGACGCGCTCGCGTGCCCCGGTTTCGACCGCGGATTCCGCAGCCCGGCCGCGCCGGAACCTGATTCCTTGTAGTACGAGGGCCAACGCGCCGCCTTAAGGGCCGAGGGGTCTATCCCCTCGGTGGTCTTCGGGTGACCAGGACGAGTGACGTCAGCTTGCTCTTGAGGTCGACCGTGTTCCCACCGAGGGGATAAACCCCTCGGCTCCTGTTTTCCTTCGAGTCTTCGCGCGACTCTTGTGTTGCGGCTTCGCCGCGCTGGATCCTTCCGCATTCCTCCGCGGTTCGAATCAGTTTCGGACGACCTGGGCGACCTCCTTCAACCGCAGAGAACGCCGAGGGCGCAGAGAGGAAGTCGATCGGGCGGATTTGGGACCGATCGAACTCCTTCCACGACGGATGGCACGGATGCGCACTGATTAGATTCTGAATCAGTGCCGATCCGTACTACAAAGGCTTCAAGTTTTGGTTTCCTGCGAGAATTCCTCTCTGCGCCCTCGGCGCACTCTGCGGTTCGAGGTCGTTCGGTTGGAACCGCTGGGCTGGGGAATCCGCGGTCGAAGCTCGCTTTGGTTTCGGCTCTGCCGCGCAATATTCAAGGCGGCGGCGCGGGGTCGGGCAGGAACGCCACGTACGGCAGCTCGCGGTAGCGGCCCGCGTGGTCGAGGCCGTAGCCCACCGCGAAGCGGTCGGGAATCTCGATCCCGGCGTAGTCCGGCACGAGCGCCACGCGGCGGCGGGAAGGCTTGTCGAGCAGCACGCACACCCGCAACGACGCCGGCGCCCGGCGGCGGAACCGCTCGGCGAGCCAGGCGATCGACAGCCCGGTGTCGACGATGTCGTCGACGAGCAGCACGTGCTTGCCGGCGATCGGGGTCTGCGCGTCGAGCAGGAGTTCCAGCGCGCCCGACGATTCGGTCGCGTCGCCGTAGCTCGACAGGCACACGAAATCGCACCGCACCGGGACCGTCAGCCGGCGGACGAGGTCCGCCATGAACATCCACCCGCCCTTGAGCACGCCGACCACGAGCAGCTCGTTTCCCGCATGGTCGGCCGAGATCCGCACCGCCAGCCGATCCACGGCGGCGGCGATCTCCTCGGCGGTAATGGCGGGCGGGATGGGCATGATGGTCCGCTGTCAGTCGTCCGCTGTCCGCTGTCGATGTCGGTTGCCATTGAATCGCCCGCCGCCTCAACCCTCAACCCTCAACCCTCAACCCTCAACCCTCAACCCTCAATCCTCAACCCTCGACTCTCAACTCTCCACGACCGGCAGGATCGGCAGCACTCGCAGAGCGGTCGCGACGGGGCCGACCGGTTCCTCCGGCGGCCGCGGAAACAACGGCAGGGCCTTCATGCCTCGCCCCGATTCGCGATTTTCCAGCGCGGAAAGCCCGCAAGGCTTCTCCAGCCTGCGTCGATACTCACAGCGGACGCGATCGACGCTCCCCCGCGGAGCACCACCAGAGGAAGGAGGCCGCCCCCGATGAATGCGTCACCCGCCGTCACCCTCAGCATCGAAGTCCTCACCTGGATCAACCAGCAGCTTCGCGAACGGATCGCTGCGGAGGAGGAGGCCCGGCAGGCATCCCGCTTCACCGCCCGAGTGAAGGCGGCCGTCGCCACCGGACTCTCCGGCGTTGCGATGGCGATCTGCAAGCTGCTCTGACGGCGTCACTCGAAGGGCACGCCGCTCTTTGCCGAAATGAACCGCAGGTCTTCCACCACCGGCATCACGAGCGGGATGCCTTCGACACGGCGGACCGCTTCGGCCTCGCGCTCCGGGTCGCCGGGGATGATCGGGCCGTTCGTTCCCGGCGCCGGGCGCGTCGCGCGGAAGGTGCGGATCCAGTCGTCCATTTGCCGCTTGAATTCATCGGGGTCGATGAAGGCGTCGATCCGCATCGCGCCGAACAGATGGCCGATTCCCTTGCCCACGCTGCGGCTGCCGTCGGGATGGCCGAGGGCGAACGGCGGCGTGAACGGTCCCCAGTTCGCGCCGCTCAAGGGGCCGCAGAGGATGTCGACCATCGCGGCGAGGCAGTAGCCCTTGTGTCCGCCGAGTTCGCGCGTCGAGCCGAGCGGCAGCATCGCCCCGCCCTCGAGCATCTTGTGCGGATCTACGGTGGCATATCCTTCGGCGTCGATCGCCCAGCCGTCGGGAATCGGCTTTTCCTTGCGGATCGCCATCTCGACCTTGCCGAACGCCGCGGCACAGGTCGCCATGTCGATCACCACGGGCGGTTCCTCGAGCGCGGGAAAGGCGATGGCGATGGGGTTGGTTCCCAGCATGCGGTCGGCCCCCCACAGCGGGGCGACGATGCGGGTGGTGTTCGTCATCGACCAGCCGATCTGCCCGCGCTCGAGCGCCTTGAGCACGTACCAGCCGGCGATGCCGTAGTGATTCGTGTTGCGAGCCGCGACCCACGACGTGCCGACGGCGTCGGCCTTTTCCATCGCGATCTCGTTCGCCTTCGGGCCGACGACGAGACCCAGTCCGTTGTCGCCGTCGACGACGGCGGTGGCGGGGGTTTCTCGCGCGATCTTCACATTGGCCCGCGGATTGATGCGGCCGATGGTGAGCATGTCGAAATACGCCCGCAGCCGGGCGATGCCATGCGAATCGATCCCCCGCAGATCGGCCAGCGCGAGTACATCGGCCGCGACGGCGGCATCAGCGTGCGGCACGCCGAACGTCTCGAACACGCGCACCACGAACTCGCGGAGGCGTTCGATGGGGAAGGTGAGGGTGGGGACTTCGGGCATGGAACGAGATGCTACCGGAAAGCCGCTGGGGATGCGAACGTGCCTAGGAAGAACCAGAGCATCATATTCGTCTAGGCGAATGGTTCCCACGATCGAGTCCAATACGAGTCAGGGTGGCCCGGCCTCAGGCCGTGGTCGCGAAGCGACGGGAAGCCGCGCCTTGCGGTTTCCGTTCTCCAGGAACATGCCCATGTTGTTGGCATGTTGAATGGTGGTCGAGCCCTGCTCCCGTAGGATGCGGCAGGGCGCGGCTTCTTGTCGCTGCGCGACACGGCCTTCGGCCGTGCCACCCGCGTCCCGGCGGGTCATCCCCGGGGAAAGTTCTTGAACGTGGCTAAGCGAACGGATATTCTGGTCACGTGGTGCAAACGACTTCCAGGAAAGGCGACCTCATGATGGACCCGCTCGACGAACTCCTCACCAAGCCGCCGTCCGTGCGCACCAACGATCTCTGTCATCCGAAAGTCCGTGCCGCATTCGCGGCGCTGGGGAACGAGGGGGCGATCGCCTGGCTGGAAGAGCACATCGATTCCCCCGTTGGACCGGAATGGGGCTCCATGTTCCACGAGTTTCAGCCGGAATGGTCGGTGTACGATCGCTGGATCCGCTTGAGCAAGCTCCACTGTCTGGCCGCGATCGATGCGATCCTGATCGGAGCCCCGAGTCCGTACTTCGACGATCCGAAACAGCCCGAGTTGCCGCGCGGCGCTGATGCGGTTCTCGTCAACCGAGCCGTCGATTACGCGCTGGAACACTACGGAAATCCACGACTGCGCGACGCCGCGAAGCGCATCCGCCACACGTGGCCGGTCGGCAAGCGGCCCCGTCATCGCATCGAGATTCCGAAACCGCTCGCCCGCATCGCCCGCTGGCTACTGGGAGACGACGCTGCGCCGATTCGCGAATGGCGGGACGCAATGGCGAAAGCCCTCGAACCTCCACAGGACGAGTTCGACTTCTGGGAATCGCTGCTCGAGTTCTGCCGGAAGAAAGGCATCATCGCGCTCGTCGATTGGCGCGAGTGGCCCGATGCGATCGTCGGCGAATTGAGAAAACTCCCGTCGGCCAAGGGCTTGACTGTTCGCTGGGAGGCGCACGAAAAGCACTCCGGCGACAATGAGGAACTCTTTCGGAACATCAACGCCGATCTCGCCCAGTCCAGTCGCGCATTGGTCAACCCCGACACCGGCGGCGATTCCTTCGCACTTCTGTTCGTGGAACGCGCGGACGTACCGACGCTGTGTGAGATGATCAAGGCCGCGGTCCCGGATGTGAATGGGATGGAGATTCTCGAATGATCGACAGTGGTGGCCGGGTGGCCCGGCCGCAGGCCGCGGTCGCGAAGCGACAGGATGCCGCGCCTTGCGGTTTCCATTCCGCAAGTACATGCCCAAGTTCCCGGCCTGCTGAGTGGTGGTCGAGCCGTATCCCAAAGGATGACGCAGGGCGCGGCTTCTTGTCGCTGCGCGACACGGCCTTCGGCCGTGCCACCCAATGTTCATGCCACCCGCTCCGCCAGTTTCTCCACGATCAGGCGGCCGATGTTGAGGGATGCCGTCGCGGCGGGGGAGGGGGCGTTGCAGACGTTGACCACGCGGCCATGCTCGAAGACGAGAAAGTCATCGACGAGGTTCCCATCCCGCGACAGGGCCTGCGCGCGGACGCCGGCGGGGGCGGCGTGCAGGTGCTCCGCGCGGATCTCGGGCATCAGCCGCTGGAGCGCCTTCACGAACGCCCGCTTGCTGAACGACCGCCACATCTCGCCGCAGCCGGTCTTCCAGTGCTTGGCCGCCATCCGCAGGAAGCCGATGTAGGTCAGCGACTCGCACAGGTCGCGGAGGTTGATGTCGGTCTTCTTGTAGCCTTCGCGGGCGAAGGCGAGCACGGCGTTCGGCCCGCACTCGACGCCCCCCTGCACCATCCGCGTGAAGTGTACGCCCAGAAACGGGAACTCCGGGTCCGGGACGGGATAGATCAGGTTCCGGCACAGGTGCTCGGCCTCGGGCTTCAGCTCATAGTATTCGCCGCGGAAGGGGACGATCTTCGCGTCCGGTCCCTGGCCGGCGAGCTTCGCCACGCGGTCGCTGTACAGGCCGGTGCAGTTGACGGCGAGCTTCGCGGCGACCGGTCCCTGCGTGCTCTCGACGACGACGACTTCGCCGTTCCGCTGCGCGATCGCCGTCACGCGGGCGCTCGTGCGAATTTCGCCGCCGCGCTCGCGGACGATCTCGGCGAGACGGCGGCAGACCGCGACATAATCGACGATGCCCGCTTCGGGGACGTGGATCGCGCGGACGCCCGCGGCGTGCGGCTCCAGTTCGGCGAGCCGCTCACGGCCGATGATCTCGCACTTGACGCCGTTGGCGAGGCCGCGCTCGTGGATCCGTTCGAGCCGCGGAACCTCCGATTCGTCGACGGCGACGATCACCTTGCCGCAGATTTCGTGGGGAATCCCCTGCTCCGCGCAGAAGGCGACCATCGCTTCGCGTCCGGCGCGGCAGTTGATCGCGCGGAGCGAGCCGGGCTTGTAGTAGATCCCCGAGTGCAGCACGCCGGAGTTGTGGCCCGTCTGATGCCGGGCCAGCTCCGGCTCCTTTTCGAGCAGCACGATGCGGCGATCGGGGAACCGCTCGCCGAAGCGATACGCGGTGGCGAGGCCGACGATGCCTCCGCCGAGGATGACGAGATCGTGATTGTCGCTCGTCATTCCGACATGTGCCGGGTAGAAGTGGATCGCATGGACGTCTCGCTACTTCTCACGGTTGCAGGTGGTCAGAGAGGCGCTCGAGCAGTCGGCTGTGTCGTTCGGGGGCAATGGTTCCGATCACGCCGATGAATCTCGCGGCGGGAAACACCGCGAGAAAGCCCAGTCGGATGACCGATGGCGCCTTGAGGCCACTTCCGGCGAAATCGTCGTCGCGCCGGTCGATCAACTCGTCGAAGTCGGGCACGGCCAAGTGAAGCTGGGTGCTCACTCCGCAGATCAGCCAGTCGCCGAAGGGAGGCATCTGGCGAAGCAGGACCGCTGGACGGTCCTTGACTTTTCCGTCGGCTTGCACGAGGGAGGTGAGAAAGACGTCTCCCTCGTTCATGGCTTCACGTCGGCAGCGGAGTAATCCGGTTCGTCATTCCCGTAGGCGCGGGCCAAACCCTTGGCCGCGGCCTCGGCCCACTCCGCGAACTCGGCATCGGTCTCCGGAGAAAGCACCGTCACCATGAGACGCGCATCGGGACTCAGCGCGTACGGTTCGTCGAGGAGGATCCGTTCGCCGTCGAAATGAGCTCTCAGCGTGATTGCGGGCATGAATATAACATACTCCGGATTCAAGTCGCACTCAAGATGATCGCGCCGCCGGGTAGCCGCGTTCGCGATGTGCTGCCGCTGTGGCGCATTCCCCGGGTTTCAATCCTCGCCCTTTCCCTTTTCCGCGGCGGCGCGGGCCTGGCCGTTCTCGACGCCGGCGCAATCCTCCTTCGGAGTTCCGCAGGCGAAGCATTGGACGTCGCCGTGCTCGTCGCGGAGGTTGGCCAGTCCGCCGCAGGAGCCGCGGAGCCGGCGGCCGCGGAGGATCACGCCGATCGCCATCGCCGCCATGACGAGGGCGAAGACGATCAGGGCCGCGAGGAAGTAGGTCGTCATGGAATCATTCGCGTTCGGCGGGGCGGAAGAGGCGCTGGAAGCGCGGGGTCGGCTTCTCGTCGAACTTCGTGCCGTCGCCGACGAGAAGGAGTGCCGCGAGCTCGCGCTTCACCGCCCAATCATATCCCGCGTCGGGACCGAGGACCATCAGCGTCGTGGCGAGTGCGTCGGCGGTCATGCAGTCGTCGGCGACGATCGAGACCGAGGCCAGCCGGTGCTCGATCGGCCGGCCGGTGCGGGGGTCGATCGTGTGCGAAAAACGTTTGCCGCCGTCCAGGAAGAAATGGCGGTAATTCCCCGACGTGGCGAGCGATTGGTCCATGAGCTCGACCGCGTCGTAAACCCGCCGCGCGTCGTCGAGCGGGGCCTCGATGCCGATCCGCCAGGCGCTGCCGTCCGACTTCTTGCCGCGGGTGCGGATCTCGCCGCCGATCTCGACCATGCAGCCGGCGACGTTCAGTTCGTCGAGATACTCGGCGACGACGTCCACGCCGTACCCCTTGGCGATCGCGGAGAGATCGACGCTGAGCTGCGGATCGTCCTTCCTGAGGGCCGGCGGGTCGTCGCGGACATGAAGTTTCCGCCAGCCGACGTGCCCCCGCGCGGCGGCGAGTTCATCGTCCGAAGGGATCTGCTCGGGACGGGCCTGCGGGCCGAAGCTCCACAGGTCGACGAGCGGCATCACCGTCACGTCGAACGCGCCGTTGGACTGCTCGGAAATCTCGAGGGCCGCGGCGACGACCTTCGCGGTCGCGGCGGAGACGGGGAACCAGTCGGTCCCGTCGTGGTCGTTGAACCGCGACAACTCGGAGTCCTTCCGCCAGGTCGACATCTGCTCGTCGATTTTTTCCAGCCGGGCGTCGATCGCGGCCTGCAGCGACCTGGCGTCGACGCCGGCGGGGAGGCGATCGATCTTGATCGAATAGGTCGTGCCCATCGTCTTGCCGGCCAGCGCGACCGGCTCGGGCCCCTTGTCGCCGCAACCGGCGCAAAGCGCAGCGAAGACTAAGGCTTTCGACGCAAAGGCGCAAAGACGCAAAGGTACGCAACGAAAGAAGAAGGACGGATGCCGGCTTGCGAGAAATCGGCCCCGTTTCGGCCTTTGCGCTTCTTTGCGTCTTTGCGTCTTTGCGTCGAAAATGGACATGCGGAATACTCCTCGAGCGCCGCTTCATCCCACGGGGCGTTGCCCGTGGGCTTGGCACTCACCCGCCGAAGTCGTCGTAAGCGATGTTTTCCGGCTCGACGCCCAGGCCATCGAGCATCTTCAAACACGCCTGGAGCATCATCGGCGGGCCGCAGATGTAATACTCGATGTCCTCCGGGGCCGGGTGGTCCTTGAGGTAGTTGTCGTGCAGCACCTGGTGGATGAAGCCGGTGGGACCGGTCCAGTTGTCCTCGGGGAGCGGCTCGGAGAGGGCGACATGCCACGAGAAGTTGGGGAACTCGCGGGCGAGCTGCTCGAACTCCTCATGGTAGAACATCTCGCGGAGGCTGCGGGCCCCATACCAGTAGGAGACCTTGCGGCCGGTCTTCAGGTTCTTGAACAGCTCGAAGACGTGCGAGCGCAGCGGGGCCATGCCGGCGCCGCCGCCGATGTAGACCATCTCGTTCCGCGTGTCCTTGATGAAGAACTCGCCGTAGGGGCCGGAGATGGTGACCTTGTCGCCCGGCTTCAAGTCGAAGATGTAAGAGGAGACCTTTCCGGGGGGCGTCCCCTGCGGGGCGCGGGGGGGGGGCGTGGCGATGCGGACGTTGAGCATGATGATCCCCCGCTCGCCGGGGTAGTTGGCCATCGAGTAGGCGCGGAACACCGGCTCGGCGACGCGGGACTCGATGTTCCAGAGGTTGTACTTGTCCCAGTCCTCGCGGAACCGCTCGTCGACGTCGAACGTCTTGTAGACCAGGTCGTGCGGGGGGACTTCGATCTGGATGAACCCCCCCGCCTTGAAGCCGACGTCTTCTCCCTCCGGCAATTCGAGCACCAGCTCCTTGATGAACGTGGCGACGTTGCGGTTGGAGCGGACGGTGCAGACCCACTTCTTCGTTTCGAGGGCCTCCGCGGGGACCTCGACCTTCATGTCCTGCTTGACGGCGACCTGGCAGGAGAGGCGGTAGCCCTCGCGGGCCTGGCGGTTGTTGATGTGGTTCCGCTCGGTGGGGAGGATGTCGCCGCCCCCCTCGAGAATGCGGACCTTGCACTGCGCGCAGGTCCCGCCGCCGCCGCAGGCGGAGGAGACGAAGATCTCGTTGGCGGCGAGCGCCCCGAGCAATTTGCCGCCGGCGGGGACGGTGAGCGTCTTCTGCTCGTTGACGACGATCTGGACCGCGCCGCTGGGGACCAGCTTCCGCTTGGCGGCCAGGATCACCACCACCAGCGCCAGCACGATGCCGGTGAACATCGCGACGCCGAGACCGATCTGGAGCAGCGCCATCGGAAAGCCTTGCGACGAAACGGTTGCGAGTTGCGAGTTGCGAGTTGCGAGTTGCGAGTTGCGAGTTGCGAGTTGCGAGTTGCGACGACTTCTTTCACTCGTCACTCGTCACTCGTAACTCGTCACTTCCTACAGCTTGATCCCCGAAAACGACATGAAGGCCATCGCCATCAGGCCCACGGTGATGAACGTGATGCCGAGGCCCCTGAGGCCGTTCGGCACGTCACTGTACTTGAGCTTCTCGCGGATTCCGGCCAGCAGCACGATGGCGAGCGCCCACCCGAAACCGGAGCCGAACCCGTACTCCACGCTTTGGACGAAGTCGTAATCCCGCTGGACCATGAACAGCGAGCCGCCGAGGATCGCGCAGTTCACCGTGATCAGCGGGAGGAAGATGCCCAGCGTGTTGTACAACGGGGGAAAATAGCGGTCGAGGGCCATCTCGAGGATCTGCACCATGGCGGCGATCACGCCGATGTAGCTGATCAGCCCGAGGAACGTGAGATCGACGTCGGCGAGTTGCGCCGCTCCGGTCCAGGCGAGCGCCCCGGGTTTCAGCAGGTGCTGGAAGATGACGTTGTTCGCCGGGACGGTGATCCCCTGGATCACGATCACCGCCAGCCCCAGCCCCATCGCCGTCTTCACGTTCTTGGAGACGGCCAGGAACGTGCACATCCCCAGGAAGAAGGCGAGCGCCAGGTTCTCGATGAACACCGCCTTGACGAACAGACTGATATGCTCTTGCATTTCGCTACTCCTTCTCGACCTGCTCGGGCCGCCAGGTCCGCAAGGCCCAGATGCTCAATCCGATGATGAAGAACGCGCTCGGCGGGAGGAGCATCAGGCCGTTGGGGACGTACCAGCCCATGACCTGCTGCACGACCCCCGAGGCGTCGGCGGTGCTTCCCACGACCTCCGAGCTCAACGAAGCGACCTTGTGTCCGAACAGCGACCCCGAGCCGAGCAGCTCGCGGAAGAACGCGACGACGATCAGCATCAGGCTGTAGCCCAGCCCGTTGCCGACACCGTCCAGGAAGCTGAAGCCGGGGGGGTTCTTCATGGCGAAGCCCTCGGCGCGGCCCATCACGATGCAGTTGGTGATGATCAGTCCCACGAACACCGAGAGCTGCTGGCTGATCGTGAAGGCGAACGCCTTGAGGAGCTGGTCCACCACGATCACCAGCGAGGCGATGATCGTCATCTGCACGATGATCCGGATGCTGCCCGGGATCCCGGCGACGCGGTGAGTCAGGCTCACCGAGGCACTCGAGAACCCGGTGACGAGAATCACCGCGACGCACATCACGAAGGCGGTCTCCATCTTCGTGGTGACGGCCAGCGCCGAGCAAATTCCGAGCACCTGCAGGGCGATCGGGTTGTTCTTGAACACGGGGTCGAACAGGACGTCGCGGGCGGTGGTCTTAGCCATCGGATCCTCCTTCCGGCGCGGTCCGCCGGGGAGCGGACGTGGATGCTTCGGTCCGGGAGCGGGTTCTCTCGAGATACGGTCCGAAGCCCTTCGGCCCCAGCCAGAACCGCAGCAGACCCTCGACCCCCTGCGAGGTGATCGTGGCCCCGGCGAGGCCGTCCACTTGGGAAATGTCGATCGCCCGGCCGGGCTTGGTGACCTGGACCCGGATGTCCCAATCCTCGTTGAAGGGCTGCTTGCCGACCCATTGCGCCTTCCAGGCGGGGTTGTCGACTTCGCCCCCCAGACCGGGCGTCTCGCCGTGCTCGTAAAAGGTCAGCCCCTCGATGGTCCGGGTGTCGGGAGAGAGGGCGAGGAAGCCGTACAGCGTGGACCACAGGCCGTTGCCGTACACCGGCAGGACGATCAACTTCCGGCCGTCCTTTTCGACGCGGTACACGAACGAATATTTCTCCCGCTCGCGGATCCCGTGGATCGCCTCGTTCGGGGCGAGTTGGACGTTCTGCTTCTTGTCGCGGGCGGCCCGCCGCTGGTCGTACTCGTCGATCCGCTTGACGTTCAACCCCGGCGGCAGCGCGGAGGGATCGACCTCGCGGCCGGTGTCGAGGTCGATCAGATGCCCTTCGATCGCCTGGGAAAGCTCCTCGATCGTCTCGCGGGAGGCGGCGGGATCCCGGATCAGCCCGGCGGCGAGGAGGATGTTCTTGCGGATCTCGCGCTCCTTGTTCGCCGCCTGGAGCGGGCGGAGGACGACCGCGGCCGCGGAGACCATCACGGAGCAGATCACGCACAGGATCAGCGCGATCTTGAAGGTATGGAAGACGGATTCACGCGGCATTGCGGGCGGTCCTCCGCTTGATGTTGGCCTGAATCACGAAGTAGTCGATCAGCGGGGCGACGACGTTGGCGAACAGGATCGCCAGCATGACGCCTTCGGGAAAGGCGGGGTTCACGACGCGGATGAGGATCGTCAAGGCGCCGATCAGGAACCCGTAGAACCACTTGCCGGTCTCGGTCATCGCGGCGGAGACGGGGTCGGTCGCCATGAACACGACGCCGAAGGCGAAGCCCCCCAGCGTGAGGTGCCACCAGGGAGACATCTGGAACATGGGGTTCGTGGGGCTGCCGACGGCGTAGAACAGGCCGGAGAGGGCGAGCGCCCCGGCGACGCAGGAGAGCATGATCCGCCACGAGCCGACGCCGGTGACGATCAGGACCGCGGCCCCGATCAGGCAGGCCAGGACCGAGGTCTCTCCCATCGACCCCGGCATGGTCCCCAGGAACGTCTGCATCCAGGTGTAATCGACGGCCTGCATGGCGTCGGCGACGGGCGCCACGGCGACTTCGCCCAGCGGCGTCGCGGCGCTGACTCCGTCCATGCTTTTCAACTGGAGGGCGATCCAGATGTTGTCGCCGGTCATGTCGCCGGGATAGGCGAAGAACAGGAACGCGCGGGCGACGAGCGCGGGATTGAGGAAATTCTTGCCGGTCCCGCCGAAGATCTCCTTGCCGATCACCACGCCGAAGCTGATCCCCAGCGCCACCTGCCACAGCGGAATGTTGGGGGGCAGGATCAGCGGAAAGAGCATGCCGGTGACGAGGAAGCCCTCGTTGACCTCGTGCCGGCGGACCACCGCGAACAGCACCTCCCACGCCCCGCCGACGATGTTGCACACCAGGAACACGGGCACGAAGAACAGCGCCCCATAGATCACGTTGGCGAGGAAGCTCTCCGGGTCGTGCTCGAGTCCCAGCCCCAGCAGCAGGTCGTGCCGCCAGCCGACGACCTCCGCGGCGGGGTGCGCCGCGATCCACAGGTTGGCCTGATAGCCGGTGTTCCACAGCGCCATGCCAATGCACGGGACGAGGGCCACGACGACGAGGATCATCATCCGCTTGAGGTCGATGCCGTCGCGGACGTGGGAGGGCCCCTCGGTGGTCGTGCCGGGGGTGTAGAGGAACGTGTCGACCGCTTCGTAGAGGGGGTACAGCTTTTCGAGCTTGCCCCCCTCCCGGAAGGCCGGATGCAGCCGGTCGAGCAGTCGTCGCAGGGAGTTCATGGTGGTCGAGCGGTCAGCGGTCAGAATCAGGGAATGTCGAATGGATAGGCGATGGTCGCGTCGGTTCTGCTGAAAGCTGATCGCTGAAAGCTGACAGCTTCCCGTCACCCCTCCCTCTCGATCAGCGTCAGGGTGCGGCGGAGGAGCGGACCGTACTCGTACTTCCCCGGGCAGACGAACGTACACAACGCGAGGTCTTCCTCGTCCAGCTCCAGACAACCCAGGGCCTGCGCCTGCTCCGTGTCGCCGATGATCAGCGACCGCAACAAGTACGTGGGGACGACGTCGAGCGGCATCACCCGCTCGTAAGTGCCGATCGGCACCATCGCCCGCTTGCTGCCGTGCAGCGTGGTCGTCATCCGGAACTTCTTCCCCCGTCCCACGAACGCCGAAGCGAAGATCCGCTTGATCGAGAACTTGTCGAAGCCGGGATCCTGCCAGCCCAGCAGCACCCGCTCGCGCTCCTCAGGGACGGCGGAGATCTGCAAATGGAAGCGTCCGAGGTAGTCGTTCGGCGGCCCCGCCTTGCGCCCCGCGAGGACCGAGCCGGATATCACGCGGACGTTCTCCTCGAACTCTCCCGCCGCGATGTCCGGGATCGAAGCCCCGAGCCGGGTCCGCAACAGCCGCGGCCGCCTCACCCCCGGCCCGCCCAGCGCGATCACCCGCTCGGTCCACAGTTTGCCGGTGGTGAACAGCTTCCCGATCGCGATCACGTCCGGGTAGTTGATGTGCCAGACGGTCTTCCGCGGGCCGACCGGATCCACGAAGTGGATGTGCGTCCCCGCCAGCCCCGCAGGGTGCGGACCGGCGAATTCCCGGACCTGCACGAACCCGAGGTCGCGGCCGGGGACGTTCGCTCCCGGCGACAGGCACAGGTACAGGGGACCATCCGTGAGATGCCGCAGCACTTGCAGGCCGTAAAAGAATTCTCGCTCGTCGGCGGCGACGATCGGGAGCGGATCGGCCGCGAGCGGGTTGGTGTCCATCGCCGTGACGAACAACGAATGCGGGACGCTCTCGGGGTCCGGCACGCGGCTGAACGGCCGCTGCCGCAGCGCCGTCCACAGGCCCGATTCGACCAGCCCCTCGCGGACCTGTTCGCGGGTGAGTTGCGTGAGATCCGCATCGCCATAGGAGCGGAACTCGACCGGGTCCTCGTCGCCGGTCCCCGACAGTTCGACGACGACCGACTGGAACACGCGCTTTGCGCCCCGGTTGACGGCGACGACGCGGCCTGTCGCCGGGGACGTGTATTTCACGCCGGGGATTCGCTTGTCGGTGAACAGCGGCTGTCCCAGGCGCACTTCGTCCCCCTCGCGGACGGCCATCGTCGGCTTCATGCCGACGTAGTCCCGCGCGAGAAGCGCGACGGTGTTCGGGCGGGGCGCGTCGGCGACGGTCTGCTGCGGTTCTCCGGCGATGGGGAGATCCAGCCCCTTCTTGATCCTGATCATTCCGGCGACGGTCCCTGCGGGCGATCCGATCCGTGCGTTTCCGCGCGTTATCTTAGCGATCCGCGGGGGATTTTGTAGGGAAGCGGGGAGGGGGGGTGGAGGAAGGAAGAAGAAAGGAGGATGGAGGATCAGAGCGCGAGGCGGACGCCTGTACTCGGCACTGAGTACGCGATGCAGATTATTCCCTACTACCCACTACCCACTACCCACTACCCACTGTCCACTGTCCACTGCCTACTGCCTGCTCCCCCGCGGGTGGCGGTACACGTGCGTCGCCTGGCCGAACGCCGCCTCCGACGCTTCCATGATCGTCTCCGACAACGTGGGATGGGCGTGGATGCTCTCGGCCAGGTCGCGGGCGACGATCGCGTTCTCGATGGCGAGCACCCCTTCCGCGATCAACTCCCCCGCGTTGACGCCGACGATGCCCACGCCCAGCACCCGGTCCGTCGCCGGATCGAACAGCAGCTTCGTGAGCCCCTCCGTGCGGCCGATCGTCTGCGCCCGGCCCGAAGCGGCCCACGGGAAACGGACGACCTTCACCTCCCGCCCCTCGGCCTTGGCCTGCGTCTCGGTCAAACCGCACCAGGCGACCTCCGGATCGGTGAACACGACCGCGGGGATCGCCGCGTTGTCGAACGCCGCCGGCTCTCCCAGCAGCGTCTCGACTGCGACCTTCGCCTCGCGCGTCGCCTTGTGGGCGAGCATCGGCTCCCCTGCCACGTCGCCGATCGCGAGGATCTGCGGATCGGCGGTGCGGCGGCCCGCGTCGACCCGGATGAATCCCTTCTCGTCCAGCTCGACCCGCGTGTGCTCCAGCCCGAGGTCCGCGCTGTTCGGGCGGCGGCCGATCGAGATCAGGACGCGGTCGAAGGTTTGCTCGGAGTTCTCGGCGGCGGGTTTGCCGCCGGCTATCGATTCGAACCGCGCGACGATGCCCTCGTCGGTCGCTTCGAGACCGGCGACTTTGGTCTCGATGTGGATCGCCGCGAACAGTCCGTCGAGCCGCTTCTTCAATGGATTCACGAGATCGCGGTCGGCCCCCGGCAGGATCCCCGAGAGCATCTCGACGACGGTCACTTTCGAGCCGAGCGCCGCGTAGACGCTTCCCATCTCGAGGCCGATGTATCCCCCGCCGACGACGAGCAGCCGTTCGGGAATGTCGGGCAGTTCGAGCGCGCCGGTCGAGTCCATCACCCGCTCGTCGCCGATGCTGAACATCTTGGGGACGACGGGGGACGAGCCGGTGGCGACGATCGCGTGCTCGAAGCGGAGCGTGCTCCGATCGCCGTCGGGACCGGTCAGTTCGAGCGTGTGCGAATCGCGAAAGATCGCGCGCGCTCGAATGTGCTTCACTCCGCGGGCCTTGCACAGTTCCTGCACGCCGCCGGTGAGCTTCTGCACGACGCCTTGCTTGAAGGCGCGGAGCTTGTCGAGGTCGATCTTCGGCTTGCCGAAGGCGATCCCCCACTCGGCCGCCTCGCGCGCCTCCTGGATCAGCTTCGCGACGTGCAGCAGTGCCTTGGAGGGGATGCAGCCCCGCAGCGCACACACGCCCCCGAGCCGCACGTCATCGTTGACGATCGTGACGTCCATCCCATGGTCCGCCGCCTCGAACGCCGCGGGATACCCCCCCGGCCCCCCTCCGATGACGACAAGCTGCGCGGTCCCGTTCTCCAATGATGTCATGCGTTGTCCTTCGCGAGTCGTTTGATTTCGACGCAAAGACGCAAAGGAGTGAATCGCGGTAGCGGAATTCGCAAGAATTCCGACCTGTCCGCACAGAATCGGAAGTCCTGCGAGTTCCGCTGCGAACTCATTCAGTTACCTTCCAGGGTCGCGAAGGCACGTCATGCCCGCGCAGGCGGGCATCCAGCGGCGGCGCGGACGACGGGCTGGATTCCCGCCTGCGCGGGAATGACGGAGCCGCATTCCTGGAAGTAATGAGAAATCGAAATTCCTTCCTTTGCGCTTCTTTGCGTCTTCGCGTCTTTGCGTCGAGAGTCGTGTTCTTGCGAGCGAGCGTCATCGCTCGATCAGCAGTTGAAACGTTGCGGAGAGCGTGCGGGAGAGCTTCACCACGAACCGCGCCGCGTCCGCCCCGTTGACGACGCGGTGGTCGTAGGACAGCGAGATCGGCAGCATCAGCCGCTCTTCCGGCTGGCCGTTCTTCAAAACCAGTTCCTTGCGGCCGCGGGACAGGCCGAGGATCGCGACTTCCGGATGATTGACGATCGGCGTGAAGGCGGTCCCCCCGATGCCCCCCAGGTTGGTGATCGTGAACGACGTCCCCTGCATCTCGTCCAGCGACAGCTTGCGGTGGCGGGCCCGTTCGGCGACCTGTTCCAACTCGGCGGCGATCTCCAGCACGCTCTTGCGGTCGCAGTCGCGAATCACCGGGACGAGCAGGCCGTAGTCGGTGTCGACGGCGACCCCGATGTGATAGTAGTGCTTGAGCACCAGCTCGTTCGAATCCGCATCGAGACTGGCGTTGAATTGCGGAAACTCCTTGAGCGCCGCGATGACCGCCTTGGCGACGATCGCCGTCATCGTGATCTTCGGGCCGTCCTTGCCGGAGCGTTCGAGATAAGCCCGGCGGGCGGCCTCGATCTCGGTGATGTCCGCCACGTCGTGCTGCGTGACGTGCGGGATGAGCCGCCACGAACGGGCGAGGTTTGCCGCCGAAACGCGGGCCAGCTTGCTCAAACTCTGCCGCTCGACCGGGCCGAACTTCGAGAAATCGGGGAGCGGCCCCGCGGCGACGGAGGGCGCCCCCTCGCCCGCGGCGCGGCCCGTGAGGCCGCGGACGTACTCCTCGACGTCCTCCTTCTCGATGCGTCCGCCGGGGCCGGTCCCCTCGACCCGGCGGAGATCGACCCCCAGCGTGCGCGCCAGGCGGCGGGTGGTGGGGGTCGCCGGCGGCGGGGCTTCCTCGGGCAACTCGTCCGCCTGCGCGGCCCGCGTTTCCTCCAGCGACGACTCGGCTTTCTCGGGACCGGTCTTCCTGCCTTCTTCGGCGGGTTTCTTCCCGGCAGGCTCCTCGGGTTCTTCGGGCTCCTCGCGTTTCGGCGCTTCCTTCTTCGCCGCCTTCTTGTCGGCCGCAGGCTTGTCCTTCGTCGGTTTCTTTTCCCCCCGGGGCGGTTCGGCTTCCTCCTCCTCCGCAGGTTCTTCTTCTTCCGCCGGAGACTCCGGCTGCTTCTCGGCCTGTTTCGGCCCTTTCTTTTCCGGCTGCGCCTCCTTCGGCTTCTGCTTGGCTTGGCCGTCGCCGGGTTCTTCGATGGTCAGCAGCAGTCCGCCGATTTCGACCGTGTCCCCTTCGGAGACGTGGACTTTGGCGACCTTTCCGGCGTGCGGGCAGGGGAGTTCGACGACGGCCTTCTCCGTCTCGATCTCCATCACGACCTGGTCCGCCTCGATCTCGTCCCCTTCGGACACCAGGATCTCGGCGACGTCGGCCGACTCGACCCCCTCGGAGACTTCGGGCAGTTTGAATTCGATGGCCATGGAGAGGTAGGGACTAGGGATTAGGGACTAGGGATTAGCGACTAGGGACTAGCGAAGAGGGGACGCGGAGTTCAGTAGGGTGGGCTGTGTCCACCAGCGTAAGGATACGGTTTTCCTCGCAGTTAGGTGGGCACAGCCCACCTACGGGATTACGGGCTAGCGGGGACGACGGCGGAGAAATCTTCGAGTGGGCGCACAAGCCCCGACGATCTCTAGTCCCTAGTCCCTAGTCCCTAGTCCCTAGTCCCTAGTCGCTGGTCCCTAGTCCCTACGCTCAGGCCACCGCCGGGTCGATCTGGTCGGGGTCGAGCCGGAGCTCTTCGATGACCTGCGGCAGCCTGTTCTTATCGAATCGGCAATGCCGTGACAATGCACTCAAAGTCGCGAACACGGTGTGCTCGGCGTCGACCTCGAAGTGCCGGCGGAGCGTCTCGCGGGTGTCGCTGCGGCCGAAGCCGTCGGTCCCCAGCACGACGTAGTCGCCCGGCACCCAGGGGCGAACCTGCTCGGCGACCAGCCGGACGTTGTCGCTGGTGGAAATGAACGGCCCTTCCCGCCCTGCGAGGGCCGTCTCGAGATAGCTGCGGCGACGCTCCTCCGCCGGGTGCAGACGGTTCCAGCGCTCGACGGCGGCGGCGGCGCGGCACAGCTCGGAGTAGCTCGTCACGCTCCACACGTCGCTCGACACGCCGTACTTCTCGGCCAGAATTTCCTGCGCCCGCAGCGCCTCGCGGAGCAGCGGACCGCTGCCGAAGAGCTGCGGCCGCATCGCCCCCCTCCCTTTGAGGGAGGGGTCGGGGGAGGGTGAGGAATTTGCTTTTTCAGCCGCGGACCCTCCCCCTGCCCCCTCCCTGGAAGGGAGGGGAGTCACATCGCTCGCCTCCTCGGACGGAAGGGGGCCTGCGTCGCGGCTCGACAGCCGGTACATCCCCTTGAGGATCCCCTGCTCCACGCCTTCCGGCATGGAAGGCATCGCGTAGGTCTCGTTGTAGACGCTGAGGTAGTAGAACACGTTTTCGTTGTCGCGGTACATCCGCCGCAGGCCGTCCTGAATGATGACCGCCAGCTCATAGGCGTAAGCGGGATCGTAGGCGACGATGGTGGGGACGGTGGTGGCGATGAGGTGGCTGTGCCCGTCCTCGTGCTGGAGCCCTTCGCCGTTGAGCGTGGTCCGCCCCGAGGTCCCGCCGACGAGGAAGCCCTTGACCCGCGAATCGGCGGCGCACCAGATCAAGTCGCCGACCCGCTGAAAGCCGAACATCGAGTAATAGATGTAGAACGGGACCATGTTCACGCCGAGGTTGGCGTAGGCGGTGCCGGCGGCGATGAACGAGGACATCGCGCCCGCCTCGTTGATCCCCTCTTCGAGGATCTGCCCGTCTTTTTCCTCCCGATAGTACATGAGGGTCCCGGCATCGACCGGCTCGTAAAGCTGCCCCTTGCTGGCGTAGATGCCGGCCTGCGTGAACAGCCCTTCCATGCCGAACGTGCGGGCCTCGTCGGGAATGATGGGGACGATCCGCTGTCCGATTTGTTTGTCTTTGAGCAGGATGCGGAGGATGTTCCCGAAGGCCAGCGTGGTCGAGGCCTCTTTCCCTTCGCTTCCATCGAGGATCTTATGGAACTTGTCGAGCTGGGGGGTTTCCAACCGCTCGGCGGTCGGCTTGCGCTCCGGCAGAAAACCGCCGAGCTTCTCGCGCCGCACGCGCAGATACTTCTCCTCCTCGCTTCCCTGGGGGAGCTTGTAGAACGGGGCGTTCTTGACCTTCTCGTCCCCCAGGGGGATCGAGAACCGCGTGCGGAATGCGAGCAGCTCGTCCTGGTTGAGCTTTTTCTCGTTGTGCGTCGCGTTGCGACCCTCCCCCTGTTCGCCGAGTCCGTAGCCCTTGATGGTCTTGGCGAGAACGACGGTCGGCGAGCCTTTGTGATCGACCGCGGCTTTGAACGCCGCGAACACTTTGACCGGATCGTGCCCGCCGCGGCGCATCTTTTCGAGCTGGTGGTCGCTCAACTGCTCGACCATCTCCAACAGCTCGGGGGAGGCGCCGAAGAAGTGGTTGCGAATGTATTCGCCCGTCTCGACGGAATACTTCTGATACTGTCCGTCGACGATCTCCCCCATCCGCTTGACGAGTTTGCCCTCGGCGTCCCGTTCGAGCAGCGGGTCCCAGTCGGTCCCCCAGATGACCTTGATGCAGTTCCAGCCGGCGCCGCGGAAGGCGGCTTCCAGCTCCTGGATGATCTTGCCGTTCCCCCGCACCGGCCCGTCCAGCCGCTGGAGGTTGCAGTTGACGACCCAGATGAGGTTGTCGAGGTTCTCGCGGGAGCCGAGCGTGATCGCGCCGAGCGTTTCCGGCTCGTCGACTTCGCCGTCGCCGACGAAGCACCACACCTTGGACTTCGAGGTGTCCATGATCCCGCGGTGCTCCAGATACCGCAGGAAGCGGGCGTGGTAGATCGAGCAGATCGGCCCCAGCCCCATCGACACGGTGGGGAACTGCCAGAAGTTCGGCATCAGCCACGGGTGCGGATAGGAAGACAGCCCCTGCCCCCGCTCGGTCTCGCGGCGGAAATACTCGAGGTGCTCCTCGGTGAGCCGCCCTTCGACGAACGCGCGGGCGTAAATCCCCGGCGAGGCGTGTCCCTGGAAATAGACCATGTCGCCGGGATGGTCCTCCGACGGGGCACGAAAGAAGTGATTGAAGCCGACTTCATACAGCGTCGCCGACGAGGCGTAGGTCGAAATGTGGCCGCCAATCCCGGTGAATTGCGTGTTCGCCCGGTGGACCATCGCCATCGCGTTCCAGCGGATGATGCTCTTGATCCGCCGCTCGAGCTCCTGATTGCCGGGATATCGCGGCTGCTGGTCGGCGGGGATCGTATTGATGTAGGGAGTGTTCGCGGTGAACGGCATCGTCACGCCGCGAAGATAGGCCCGCTCCTGGAGGATCACGAGCAGTTGCCGCAGCCGCTCCGGCCCGTAGCGGTGCAGCACGTCGTCCAGCGATTCGTACCAGTCCTCGAGCTCGGAGGGGTCGATTCCGGAGATGGTGTCCTCGACGGTCTGTTCGGCCATGCGTGTCGTCTTCCGCTGCGCTCGGGTGCCGTGCTGAAAATTCGGGTCCCGGCCCGTCCCCCCGCCCCCGGGGAGCGCCGGGACAAGCTCGCGGACGCTGATCGCAGGCCGCCATCGGCCGCGCGCCGCCGCTGCCGGATTGTAGCAGGCGGCCGCCAGAGGGGCGAGAGGAACGGCCCGGAGGGGGAGGACTCACTGATTCCAAGTTCGCGACCGCGCGTCATGCCCGCGAAGGCGGGCATCCAGCTTCACTCTTTCCTACCCGTCGATCTTCGCCGCCACGATGAAGTCGTTCTCCGACAGGCCGCCGATGGCATGGGTCGAGAGCTCGATCCGCACGTTGCGGTAGCCCTCGAGGTGCAGGTCGGGATGGTGCTGCTCCTCCTCGGCGATGTCGGCGACCTTGTTCAGAAAGTCCATGCCGGCGGCGAAATCCTTCAGCTTCCACTTCTTCGCGATCCGCTGTCCGTCGCCGGAAAGCTCCCAGCCGTCGAGCTCCGCGAGCTGCCGGCGGGCCTCGTCGGCCGACATCTTGTCCACGCCCCCTTCGCACGGCTGGCACATCTTCTGCTTCAGTTCGTCGGTCGTCTGTACGGCCATTGAGGCCTCCTTTGCACTGCAAACGTTTCACTTCTGTTCTTCTTGCGCGAATTCTCAGGCGGCGATCCCGGATGGTGCGCGCGCCGGTCCCACTATTTCACCCGCGCGCTCAACAAACTCTCGACCACGGATCTCACGGATGGGCACGGATGACAGCAGAAATCCGTGGTCATCCGTGCCATCCGTGGTGAACTGCCTTTCGGTGTATTCGCCTGGGCCCCAATTCCAGCTTTCTCCGCGTCCTCGGCGCTCTCTGCGGTCGAGAGCTTTCGGCTTCACCGCTTCGAAACGTTCGAACCGCCGAGAGCGCCGAGGACGCAGAGATTCGAAGTTCGACCGCGGCAGCCATTTCGGAACAGAACTCCGCTCCGACGGCGCGCGTTTCGTTCGTCATGGCATCTTCGTGGTTTCTCAACGTCCTACTACTTCGACTACTACTACTTCTTTGCGATCCTTTGCGCACTTTGCGGCTTTGCGTCGAAAATCGAACTTGGTTGCGGCTTGGCCGCGCTGCGAGTCTTCGGGCTACTCCGCGGTTTCCGACGCGAACCGAGAATATCGTTTCGCGACCTCCTCTTGCAGAGGGGCCGCGCCGCTCGAGACGATCAGGCGATACCGCATCTCGAGCGGCCGGTCTTCATCCAGCTCGGCCTTGAAGAACGCGCCGAACCGGCCGTAGGGGCGCTCGGAATAAAGCGAGGGCTTCGGCATCCCAGGGGCCTCGAAGTACTCCACCGTGTAGCGCTTGCCTTCCAGCTCGTAGGTCATCGCCAGCCAGCCGAGGTCGATGTGCTTCGGCGGATTGCCGGCGTCGCCCACCTGGAACGCCTCCGGCTGCTGCGGGAAGCCGGCGGGGCGGATGTAGCGGGCGGCGTTGGCCTCCGCGACCGCTTGCGCCGCACGGAACTGGAAGCCAGCGTGCTGGCGATCGCCGCCGAGCGTGATCTGGCCGCGGCGGCTTTCGAGCTTCGTGCTCCAGTCGATCCGCCAGGCGTAGCCGGGTCCGGCGATCCGTGGGCTTATTGAAGTCCATGGTGGGTTCAGAATTTTCGAAGCGGTCAGCGTGCGGGTCTCCGCGAGGAAGGGTTCCCCCTGCGAATCGAGCCAGTGGATCTCGGCGGTCATCGTGCCGGAATTCGCGTCCGCCTTCCGCTCGACGAACCGCACGTGCCTCTGGCTGGCGGCGCGGCCGTGCCAGGTGTCGACGCGGTTCCCATCGAAACGGATGTCGTTCCAGCCCACGAACAGCCCGCGGTGATGCGTGTACAGACCGCCGATCCCCTTCGTGATGAGCGCGCCCGTCCCCGGGCCGAAGACGTGGTGATAGGGCTTGAAGGTCTCCGCGCGGCGGGCGGGAGTCGAGGTGTCGTAGGCGAACATGTATCGCACGACCGGCTGCGCGCCGAACGACAGGTCGGCCTCGCCCCGCTCCTCGTCCACCTGCCAGCGAAACTCGTCGGCCGCAACCGGCGCGAGAACGGCCGCCAGGACGAGCACGACCGCCACGGCCAACTTGAGAGCGTGAAGAACGGGCATCGGGAGTGCGGCCTTTCGTCGCGTGGGAGGACGGTCTCCGGCCGCATTCTAACCGCTGACTCGCTCCGGCGGGAGCGCCAACGGATGCGAGGCGGGGGGCGCGACGGTCCTCGTCATCGCCCGCCCGTCCCGCATCGGCGGTGCCTGCTTACCAAGGCTTCAGCTTCCACCCCAGAATGAAGCCCAGACCGAAGCACCACAACGCGACGACCTTCGGGTTCTCGCGGGTGTAGGCCTCCAGATACTCCATCAGATCCTGCCGGGGATCCAGCCGCGAGGTCGGGACCCACCGCTCGCTCGCGGCGGGAGCGTCGAAATTCTGTTGACGGGTTTCGAGTTCGGACATCAATGGCTCCTCACAGGATCTTGAAAAAGGGGACAGTCACCCGCAGCAGTTCGACTGGGCCGCTGCTCAGCGCGGCCGGCGGCCGGCGCTCGTCGCCGGGGTCGTTTCCGCGGCGGTCCTGCGGCGGAGCGTTCGCTTCAACCATCGAAAATTCCGCGCGAACTCCTCCCGCGATCGCTGGAATGGCGCGATGCTGCGGCGGAACCCGAGCCACGCCCCCAGGAACATTCCGCCGCCGATCGCCGCCCCCGCTCCCACGGAAATCAGATAGGCCCACGTGGCCCGCATGTCCGCGAAGTCGATCAGCGACCATGCCAACGCGGTCAACAGCAGCGGGACCGTCGCCAGGACGAACCAGATCCCGCCGATCGCGAGTCCGACCGGCAGCGGGGCCTTGGCAGCCCCCTCGCGCAGGTCGAGCGAGAACAGCCGCCACTGCAACTCGGCCATTTCGGCGAGGTCGTGGGCGAGGTCGGAGACCCCCCGCGCGTGCTCCCCCGTGCTTCGGCCGTTTCCGCGGTTCAACGTCTCTTGATGAGCCATCCCACGAGCACTCCCACGGCAACGGCGACGCCGACGGCCAACTGCGGTCGGGTCGCCAGGGTGTCTTCGAGGCGGTGCATCCATCGGCCCGCCTGGTCCTTCCACGGCGACTCTGCGAGCGGAAGGCCCCGCGCGGCCGGGACCGGCTGCGGTTGCTTCGCCTGTTGTTCGGGAAAAACGCGGTTGGTGACCACGATCGGATCTCCTTTCACTTCGCCGCTCTAACGCGGGCGCTGGGCAGGGGACGGCGGCGGAGCGGCTCGCAGTTCCGGCTCGGCCCCGCTCTGGTCCGCCTTGTCCTGCAGGAGTTCGCCGAACTTCATGCTCAAGTAGTTGCCGGCGCTGCGGAGCAGCATCGCGGTGATCGGGGCGATCAACATGTCCGCCAAGCCCCCGCGCGACTTCGCCTTCGGCTCCCGCTCGATGACCAGCCGGTCCTGGTCGGCCAGCTTCGCCAACGTGGCGGCGTCGGGGCTGATGATCTCCTTCCGCCGCGGGACGAACAGGTAGCCCGCCGCGGCGACGACCGCCATCACCCCCCAGGGATGCCGGCGGACGTGGTATTTCCAATCCGCCAGGTCCCGGGCCTGGGCCGCGATCCCTTCGATGTCGCCGGACAACTCGCCGCGGATCACCTTCATTCTCCGGCGGATCTCCGCGGCGCCTTCTGCGGGCTGCTGCTTCAACGGAAGTCTCCCCGTTCATCCGACGCGACGAGCCAGCGTTTCCGGCAAGACGTTGTGCACGGCGTCGAGGACGCTGCGGCCGAACCGCTCGAACTTGGAGCGCTCCACCATCTGGCGGCTGCCGAACGCGGTCCCCGAAGCCATGCCCAGCATGACCCCGATCCCGAATCCCGCGCCGAGGGCCACGGCCATGCAGGCGGCGGGACTTTGCTCGATCATCTCGTTGGTCTGCCGCATACAACGCGACAGCATCCCCTCCGGCCGGCCAGCTGACGATCGCCGTGACATGCCCGCCGGCTGCTGCCGGGCGGAGCGGGACTGCGTTCCGGCCGCTCTGGTCTGGCGGCTGGCGGGCCCGCTGGTGGCTGAGTTTCCACGAGGCATTTCTGGTTCTCCTGGTTCTCGACGTGATCGAATGGGCTCCAGCAGGCGCGTGAGAGCGCGGGCGTCACCGCGGCCGCAGCACCAGGCCGACGATCACGCCGGCGATCAAGCCGGTGCCGAACGCCACCGCGACCGACTGGGCCGGATGCGCCTTGACCATCTCTTCGGCCTCGACGTACCGGTCCTGCATTTTCCGCGAGACGTCGTCGTAGGTCTGGCGAACGGTGTCGCTGGCCTGGCCGGCGTAGGCGCGGGCGGTCTCGCTCATCCGTTCGACCGCGGTCGAGCATTCGGCCGAGACCTCTTCGAGGAAGTCCTCGATGTTGCTGCGGGCCTCGCCGGTCTTCCGCTGGATGAGGCCCACGAGCTGGTCCACGTCCCCTTCCGCCTGGCCCAGGTCGTTGTCGGTGAGGGCGCCCCAGCGTTCCTTGATGCGGCCGGTGAGCTCCGTCCAGTGTCCTTCGAGCTGTTGGGCGTTGAGCATTGCGCAGAACTCCTTCGCAAAACGGTTACGGAACGGCCATCCGTGCTTTCGATGCACCGCGGTCCGAAACGGCCGTCCCGCTGCCGCGAGAGAGTGCAAAATTCACGCCGCGATCCGCCGCGACATTCGACCCGGCGGCGATCGCGACCGCCCGCGGTCGACGGGCCGAACCATTCGCGGGGCAAAACACGGATGATTCCCTTGCGGAAGCGACGCGGCGCATCCGGCGAGTTCGCCGATTTCCATGTGCGGGAACGCGACCGAACGTGGCCGCCGCTGATCGACGAGTCTCCATCATGGGCGGCCGGGGACCAATCGCGGTCGGGGCCGATCGCCTCGGGAATCCCCGGAGTCCGCCCCGATCGCACGAGCTTTCCGCCTTGAATCCGTTGATTTGCGGCCCCGCCGCGCTGGAATTCAGCGCCTCGGCATTCGAAATGCACTTCAGTCGGGCTCGCGTAATGTCTGTGAACGATCCACCGTCGAACGCGACCGGTGGGTCTGGTTTCGAGTTCTTGTCCCGGTCAGGAGACGTACCATGCTTTATTGGGCACTTGTGTTCTTCATCGTGGCGCTCATCGCGGGCGTGGTCGGCTTCGGCGAACTCGCGGTCGGGGCCGCAATGATCGCGAAGGTCCTGTTCTTCGTGTTCCTGATCCTGTTCCTGGTGAGCCTGGTCTCCGGATACCGGGGACGTCCCACCGTGTGAGGTCCGGCGGGCCGGAGCGCCCGCTTCGAGATCGGGGGCGAAGGAGTGTCCTGACCGCGGCCGCCCTCGGATCGCATGCCGCAACCCGACATCGCGAACCGAGGGCGACGAGGTTTCCGGAGCCGCTGAATGCCCGCGGGGCGAAGCGGCAATCGATCGAATTTTTCGACGCAAAGGCACAGCGCGGCCAAGCCGCAACCAAGTTCGATTTTTCGCAAAGCCGCGCGCCGTCGGAGCGGAGTCATTGGGACTTTCGTGCTGCCGCGCCGAACCGCGGGATGAAGGCTCGATGAAATGCAATTCATCCACTCCAGCCCCTTCGCGCCCTCCGCGGGCTTCTGTTCGACCGACATGCCTGCCGCAGTCGAGCTCCGAACCTCCGCGTCCTCGGCGCTCTCGGCGGTTCCATCGTTTCGAAGCCGTGAAGCCGAAAGCTCCGAACCGCGGAGAGCGCCGAGGACGCGGAGAAAGCTGGAAGTGGGGCCCAGGCGAATACACCGAAAGGCAGTTCACCACGGATGGCGCGGATGACCACGGAGTTCTGCTGTCATCCGTATCCATCAGTGATATCCGTGGTCGAGAAGAACGACTGTCGAGGGAACTAATCGATGCCACGCTACTTGCGCACGACAGCATTCGGAGTCATGCTCGCCGGTTGTGGGGCAGGGTTCTCCGCCGGTTGCGACGACTCGCGGTCCCGCCCGGCGACGGATTCCGGCGAGCGGCACGAAATCGAGATCGAACGCGACTCCGAGGGCGTGGACGTCGATGCGCCGGGAGTGAAAGTGAAGGTCCGCAAGGAACCGAAAGAAGGCGAGCCTGGCGTGACGGTGGAAGTGGAGGACTGACGGTAGTTCCAAGAACGCGGCTTCGTCATTCCCGCGCAGGCGGGAATCCAGCCCCGTCGTCCGCGCCGCCGCTGGATG